>NZ_JAKMPZ010000004.1:0-142186 GCF_025771325.1 Campylobacter sp. RKI_CA19_01122
AAACCATTCAAGACAACTTAACTCAAATTCAAAGTTTAAATCAAAATATAAAACTTAAAAATCAAACCATTCAAGACAACTTAACTCAAATTCAAAGTTTAAATCAAAATATAAAACTTAAAAATCAAACCATTCAAGACAACTTAACTAAAATTCAGTTATCAAATGATCAATTGTTATTTTGTGCTAAATATGGTACAGCAAAGAGTAGAATTAAAAATCAATTATCTTATAAGTTAGGTCAGGCTATGATAATAAATTCTAAAACTTTCTTGGGTTATTTAATAATGCCTATAGTATTGTTAAGTATTGTAGTTTCACATAAGCAAGAACAAAAAATATATAAACAAAAAATTAAAAAAGACTCATCTTTAATATTGCCCTCTTTAGAGCAATATCCTGATTATAAAGAGTCTATTGAATTAAAAAATCATCTTTCTTATAAATTAGGGCGAGCTTTGATAGCTAGCTTTAAAAATCCTTTAAAGTTGTGGATGTTGCCATATAAAATATTTATATGTGTAAAAATACATAAAAGAGGTTGATGATATATGCAAATAGGTTTTTATCCGGAATTTAAAAATGAAGAAGATTTTGTAGACATTATTTCAAGAGCTATTTGGTATTTGTGGCCATTAGAAGAATTTATTGAAAAAATTTATCTATGTGCTAATTTTGATTTTGATAATAGAATGATATTGAATAAATTTCCAAAGTATCTAGATTCATCCATATTAAAATATTTAGATAAAATTCCTAGAAAAAAAATTGTTTTATATAAAAAAATACACAATAATTATTTTGAAAATTTACAATATGTTTTTCTTATAAATGAAGAATATCGTGAAGAATTATTAAATATTAAAAAAGAATCAAATCTGAATTTTGAAATAATAAGAGTTGATCATAATAATTTATCATATGGAGATTCTTTTTATTTGAGATTCGCAGAAAAAATTCCTGAATTACATTCAAAATATAAAAAAATCTCAAAAAATAAAATTTTTGAGTTGTTAGAAAGATTGAAAACACAAAAGATATATTTATTCGGTACAGGACCTAATTTCAGTTATAGTGAAAAATATAATTATGAAGATGGATGTGTAATTGCATGCAACAGTATGGTGGTCAACCAAGATGTTATAAAAAAATTGAAGCCTAAGATTTTTGTTATAGCAGATCCAATTTTTCACGCAGGGCCTTCAAGTTATGCTGGTAAATTTAGAGAGTCATTAATTAGCGTTTTTGATTTAAATCCTTGTCCTATTGTAGTACCTTTAAGAGATTACCATATATATAGTACCTATTTACCTGATTATATGATAGATTTTTTAGTACCTATTTTCTTTAAAATACCAAGTGAAGATAGTAACCCATTTTATTTTAATATTTTTGATTCTTTGGAAGTTAAAACAACAAATAATATTCTTACCTTGTTTCAACTTCCTTTGGCTACGAGTTTAGGAGAGGAAATATATATTACTGGTTGCGACGGACGTTCGATAAAAAATAATTCTTATTTTTGGAGTCATAATAAAGAAGTGCAAATAAATGATAAAATGCAAGATATTAAAATAGCCCATAAGGGTTTTTTTGATATAAAATATGATGATTATTATAACAAGCATATTAATTTTCTTTCTCAATTTTTTGAATTGGCAGAAAAAAATAAAAAAAGAATTTTTAGTTTAACTCCATCTTATATTAAACCTTTACAAGATAGAATTGTAGATAATATTATAATGATAGATCGGTATAAAAAAAGAGAATGTGAATTATCGATCATTATTCCTGTGTATAATGTTGAAAAATTTATTGAAAAATGCATTAAATCTATAGAGAATACTTGTTATTTAGATTATGAAATACTAGCAATAGATGATTTTTCAGATGATTCTAGTTTGCAATTGTTGATGAAAATGGCACAGTCAAACAAAAGAATAAAAATTTATCAAAATTTTGGGAAAAAAGGAGTATCTGGAGCAAGAAATACAGGAATTAAATTATCTTCTGGAAGAGCGGTTTGTTTTTTAGATGCAGATGACACTGTATTGAGTAATTCATTGAATATTCGTTATAGTATTCTTATGCGTGATGAAGAAACAAAGATTGTTCATGGAATAATACAATTTATTGATGAAGATGATAATTATCTAGGTATAGAATATGGTAAAAGATCTACGGTGACTGTTAAAGATTGTATTTATGGAAACCCTATCTCATTTAATACAATGATGCTAAAAAGAGATGTGATAAATTTATTACATTTTGATGAGCAAAGTTCAAATGGTGAGGATTGGTTGGCTAATTTTAATTTGCTTAAAAATAATTTAAATTCAAAATTTGTTTACGATTCAATTTCAACCTATCGAGTGCATTCTGAATCTACGGTTCTTAAAAACTATGAGTTACATGAAAATAATTTATTAGCAATAGTAGATAAAATATTTTCCGATGATATAATAAAGTCTATGATTGATGAAAATAAAAAAGAGGATATAAAATCAAAAATTATTCGTATGAGAAGTATATCTAGTTTTTTTATGCTTTTTTTTAAATGTGATTTTTATACTTGGAAAGATTTTTTGGAAAATACTAATTACACAGATATTTTTTATGATAAGAGAATTGATTTTATTGAAAAAATGAGAGTTTCCTTTATTAGAACTTTCAAAATACATGTTTTAAAAACTAGTGATATTTTGTCTAATGATAGTCTTTTTTTAGATAAATTTGTTTTATTAAAGCAAAGATACCCAAATAGTAAAATTGTTTTAGATATTGATAGTATTATAGGGTTTAATTTGGATAATACACAGGCAATAAGGAAAGCTAATTTGTGTTTTAGTCAAAAGGATTATTTTGGGGCACTAGAGAATTATAAAAAAGTAGATATTTCATTAAGAAAGTATATTGATATAAATATTGCTTTATGTTATATTTTAAAGGAAAAATGTGAAAATTAATGCTTTGTTACCAATGAAAGGGAATTCGGAAAGAGTAAAAAATAAGAATATGAAAAACTTTAATGGATTTCCATTGTATCATACTATAATGAAAGTTTTGTTAGAGTCTTCCTATATAGATAAAATATTCATAAATACAGATAGTGATATTATAGCATCTGATGTTGATAAAAATTTTGATCGTGATAGAGTTGTTGTTATTAAAAGACCTAAAGAAATTCAAGGTGATTTTATATCTATGAATGATATTATCTCTTATGACTTAACCCAATGCAATGGAGAGTATTTTTTACAAACACATAGCACAAATCCTTTGTTAAAAACATCAACTATTGATATAGCTATTAAAAAGTTTTTTGATGGTTTAGATTTGTATGATAGTCTATTTAGTGTTACAAAAGTACAGACTAGATTTTATGATAAGAATGCAAAGGCCATAAATCACAATCCAAATGAGCTTTTAAGAACCCAGGATTTAGAACCCATGTATGAGGAAAATTCTAACTTTTATATTTTTTCTAAAGAATCTTTTAGTTTGGCTGGTAAAAAAAGAATTGGTTTGAAACCGCAGATATTTCCTATGAATAAACTTGAGGCTGTTGATATAGATAATCCTGAAGATTTTACCCTAGCAGAATTGTTATATAAAAATAGGGATATAATATGAATTTAAAAGAAAAATTGCAAAATAATGAACTAACTATAGGTAGCTGGATAAGTATAGGTCATCCTTGTATTGCTGAGCTTATGTCAAATGCAGGTTTTGAATGGCTTGTAATAGATTTTGAGCATACATCGATGAATTACGAAACGGTGCAAAATTTAATAATTACTATTCAATCTAAAAAGATTAAAGCATTAGTTAGGGTGAGTAAAAACGAAGAGGTGATTATTAAGAAAGTTTTAGATATGGGAGCTGATGGTATTATAGTCCCTATGATTAAAAATAAAGTAGATGCCATTAAGGCGGTTGAATTTGCAAAGTATCCTCCAATGGGGAAAAGAGGAGTGGGCTTATTTAGAGCCCAAAATTATGGACTAAAATTTGAAGAATATAAACAATGGGTTGATGAAAATCTTATCATTATTGCTCAGATAGAGCATTATGAGGCTGTTGAAAATATAGAAGAAATAATAAAAACAGATGGAATTGATGGAGTTATTATAGGACCATATGACTTATCTGGTAGTTTAGGTTTTCCTGGGGAGTATCATAGAATAGAAGTAAAAGAAGCTATTGCTAAAGTTTTGAAATGCTGTAAAAGATACAATATTCCTTCAGGTTTTCATGTGATAGAAACTGATCCAAAAAAACTTCAGGAAAAAATATATGAGGGTTGTACTTTTTTAGCTTATAGTATAGATTTTTTATTTTTGAGTGATAATGCAGTAAAGGGGATGGAAATTATCAAAAAGGATATAAAATGAAAGTATTTGTTTCAACGCATCCATTCGGAGAAACATCTGAAAATCCATTGAAGTTGTTAAGTGAAAATGGATTTAATGTGAGATTAAACAATCATGGAAGAAAAATAACTTCACAAGAATTAGCCGATGATATTAAAGATGCTGAAATTTTGATAGCAGGAACTGAAAAAATTACAGAAGAAGTTTTACAAAATGCTCCGAATTTAAAACTTATATCAAGAGTTGGTATAGGTTTAGATGGTATAGATTTTGAACTATGTCGCAAATATAACATAAAGGTTGTTTATACACCAGATGCTCCTACTATGGCTGTGGCTGAATTATGCGTAGGTTTAATACTTGATCTATCAAGAAAAATTAGTTTTACAGATGTAAATTTAAAACAGGGTGTTTGGAATAGACATATGGGTATGTTGCTTTATGGTAAAACAATTGGTATTATTGGTATGGGAAGGATAGGAAAAAGTTTAATTAGACTTTTATCTTCTTTCAATGTTTCTTTTAAAGTGTGTGAACCAAATCCTGATTTTGCTTTTTTAAAGATGTATAATATAAAATTAGTTGACAAAGAAAAACTATTAAGAGAATCTGATGTCATATCTTTAAATTTACCATTAAAAAAAGACACAATAGATTATCTAACATTTGATGATTTAAAAAAAATGAAGAAATCGGCTATTTTAATTAATACTGCAAGAGGTGGTATAGTAAATGAGCAAGATTTATTTGTAGCTCTAAGAGATAAAATAATTGCTGGCGCGGCTGTGGATGTTTTTGAAGAAGAACCATATAAAGGTAAATTAAGAAAGCTTGATAATGTTGTTTTAACTTGCCATATGGGTGCTAGTACTATAGAAAGTAGAACAGATATGGAAACACAAGCTGTAGAAGAAGCAATAAGATATAAAAACAATATTTCTTTAAAAAATGAGATTTTTGAAAATGAATAAAAAGGTATTAGTTTTTGGAGGAGGAGGCTTTATAGGCAGCTATGTTGTAGAGGAGTTGTTGACTAATAATTACAATGTGTTATATGCTGATTTAAATCCATGCGATAATATTCCAATGCAGTATTTTAGAAAATGTGATATTATGCAAAAAAAGGAAGTTGAACTTTTATGTCAGGATGTGGATATAGTATTCAATTTTGCAGGTTTTGCTAATTTAGATGATGCCATAGCAAATCCTTTGAAAACTTTAGAATTAAATGTTATAGGAAATATGCATATTTTAGAAGGATGCAAAATATATAAAATAAAAAGATATATTTATGCAAGTAGTGCTTATGCTATGAGCGATAAAGGGTCTTTTTATGGTATTAGTAAATTAACTTCTGAAAAAATTATCGAAGAATATTATAAAAAATTCGGGTTAAAATTTACCATTATTCGTTATGGCTCAGTATATGGAGAAAAAGAATATTATAATAATTATATTTATAATCTAGTTAAGGAAGCAATGCTTAATGGAAAGATTTCTCATAGTGGTGATGGTGAAGAAATTAGAGAATATATCCATGCTTATGATGTTGCAAAATTGGCTTTGCAAATTATAGAGAATAGTGAATTTGAAAATGAGCATTTGATTTTAACTGGTACAGAAAGAATGCAAAGAAAAGAATTGTTTGAAATGATAAATGAAATGCTTGGAGGTAAAATAGAGATTTTGTTAAAATCTTCGGGTTATCATAATCACTATAAAACTACTCCATATTCTTTTCATCCAACTAGAAGTAAAAAATTAGTAGCAAATCCCCATATTGATATGGGACAAGGTATCTTGGAATGTATGAAAAATATTGAAAAGAAATATTTATGAAGACTAACTATATATATTTATCTTATTGTCTAAATGAAGCAACTCCAACTTATGGTAATAGTGATAAGGTGAATTTAACAAAAAAAAGTTCTATAGAGCATAATGATATTGCAAACCATACCATAATAACAACAAGTGTTCATAATGGAACACACATTGATATGCCATTGCACTTTTTTTCTGATGGACAAAGTATAAATGACTTTTGTTGTAGTGATTTTATTTTTAATTATGTTTTATTTGTTGAAATTAATTCAAGTGACATTATCATTAATCAAAATTTAGTTCAAAAATTATCAGAAGTAGAAGATAAAATAAAAATCGAAGCCATTATTGTAAAAACAGGTAATGGTGCCAAGAGAAATGATGAGGTATATTGGAGGGAAAATTTTGGTTTTCATCCAGATATAGCTGATTATATCAGAGAATTCTTTCCTAATGTTAGATTGTTTGGCTTTGATAGTATTTCTGTTTCTAGTTTTACAAATAGAGAATTGGGTAGAATTGCACATAGGAAATTTCTAGATCCAAAAAAACCAATTTTACTTTTAGAAGATATGAATTTAAATGAAATATCTAAAGAGGATAATATAAAAAAACTTATAGTTGCACCATTAAGAATTAAAAATTCTGATGGACTGCCTTGTACGGTTATAGCAGAGGTATTGTAATGGCTATTTTTTGTAAATTAAAAGATATCGACAGGTATAATATAAAAGATTTAGATTTGATTTTTAGTTATTTGTCTAGTTGTACCAATCCAAATAGTAAAGAATTCCAAAGATTGCATGCGTATAATACAGGAGTATTTGAAAAAATTGAACTTACTAAAGATATCTTTGCCTTGGAGCAAACTTATTTTACTAAAAATAAAAGCCAGGCTTTTTTTGAATCTCATAAAGATTACATAGATATTCAGTTTGTTGTAAATGGTAAAGAAAAAATTGAATTTGGTGATAAAGAATTGTTTGAAGTTGAAAAAGAGTATGATGAAACTAAGGACTTAATCAGATATAAAAAACCTAAATTCTTAATTTCTAGTTTGATTTTAAATGAAAATGATATTGCTATTTTTTATCCTGAAGATGTGCATATGCCAGGTTTAAGTATAAATGATGATTCTTATATAATAAAAACTGTGATAAAGTGTAAGATATGATAAATATAGAAAATATAAAAAATATTATTTTTGATTTTGATGGTGTTATACTTGATTCTGTGGGATTAAAAACACAAGCCTTTGCTGAACTTTTTAAAGAATTTCCTGAAAATAAGGTGAAAGAATTGCTAGAGTTTCATTTAAAAAATGGAGGTATTTCTAGATATCAAAAAATCCAATATTTTTTTGAAAATATCATTCATAGAGAAATTTCAGATGGTGAAATTTTAAAATATGCAAAAAAATATTCCAAACTTACAAAAGAGAAATTAAGCAATTCTAAGCATATTATAAAAGAAACTTTTGATTTTATTAAAAAAAATCAAAAGTGTTACAATATGCATATAGCATCAGGTGCAGATGAGCAAGATTTGCTTGAGATTTGTGATAAATTAAAATTATCACAATATTTTTTAAGCATCCACGGTTCTCCTATAAAAAAAGATATTTTAGTAAAAAATATACTTATAAGTAACAACTATCAAAATAAAGAAACAATTTTAATTGGAGATAGTGTTAATGACTTTCAAGTCGCTTTAGAAAATAATATCTATTTTTATGGTGTAAATTATCACAAGTAAAGGAGTAATATGAATATAGAAGATCGTATTAAATTAGCTATTGATAAAAGAGATATATTAGAGCTTAATAATATAATTAGCTTGTATGAAAAAGAAGGTAAAATTATAGAGCTTTCAAATATTATACAAGGTAGTAAAAATGCTATACTTCCTTTTGATTACGGCGATCAAGAGGAGCAATATGGTAAGATGATAGAGCGATATTTTCTTTTGTTGGCTAGAAATTTAAAAAAAGAACATCATTGCTCTCTTATAGAAGATTTGATTTCTAAGGATTTTTGTGTTAATGGTGAAACATATTGGTTCTGTCATCATAAAGCTCACTTAATGGATAATTTATATCGTGATAAAATGCAAGAAGAAGTAGATATATTTTTTTCGCTAGCTGCTCAAAAAGCAAGATCAAAGGATTTATTTCATATTACCAATGGAGTTTTTTCTACTAGAAGTCTAAAATATTTTGAATCTATGTTATCTGTTGATGTAAAAAAACAAAATACTATTGAATATTATGGTGACTATATGTTTAATAGGCAAGATTGCTGTTTTTTAATTTGTGCTGATTCCAAATATTTTAAAAACTATTCTTTTGCCTTTTTAAATAGTTTTAAAAATTCTGTTGTTAAAGAAAATGGCTTTAATGTTATTCCTCATATACACATTATTAATCCTGATCATGAGTGTAAAGAATTAATTTTAGATAAATATAAAAATGAATTTTCTTTTAATTATAGTTTTGAATATATAAATTTAGATAATATTAGTGAGCATAGTAAAAAAGCCTACTATACTACACCTAGATATACATTAGTTCCAGATTTATTGGAATTATATGGTGTTGATATAATTGTATCAGAGATTGATGCTGTTATAGGAAAAAATTTATATGATTTTGTACGTTTTTGTCGCAATTATGAGTTGGCACTTTCACAGGGTGTTTCATCTATGAATTTTTATTATCATTATGGAAGGGTTTCTGCTATTTTATCTTATTTTGGAAATAATTTTCTAAGCAAGACATTTGCAAAACTGAATAAAAAATACATCGATCTTTATTTTGATTTTTCAAAAACATCAAGTAATTGGCTAATAGATCAAATTTCCTTATATAAAATTTTCAAATATTTAAAATGTGATGTTTATGTGAAAAATAATGTTTTTGGAAAAATTAACGCAAATATGTTGGTAGAATTAGCTCAACATTTTCCAGGCGGAAAAGAAGCATTTATAAAACATCATAAAAAGAACTGATTATGGATAAAATATATTTTACAATCCGACAAGAACTAACGGGAATTATATTAGATTTTCAATCTTTTGCTGTTGATAGGATAGTTTTTTCCTTGGGGAAAGATGTAAATTTAGATGGAGTAAAATTATTATATTTGACGAATCATGAAAAATGGGAAGAAATACATGATTATAATCTACTAACTAATTTTAATAATCAAATTATTGTTGATTTTAAAAGAACTGTTTTTAACTATTTAAAAATAGAATTTTCAGATCTAGTTTCTTTTGAACTTGAAATTGATTTATTTTTAAAAAATAAATTGATAGTTGCTGGTTTAAATAGCTATATTGGGGATAGATTTTTATCAATATTAAATTCAATGTATATAGCAGATATTTTAAAGTTTAATTTTGCTATGGTGTGGAATTCAAGAAAAGTAGATACTAAAGATATAAAAAAACATCAAAGTGATAAAAAACTTGTTTCTTATATTATTGACGATGAAAAAGAAATTTTTGACGATATTTTTTTGCAGAAAAATTCATATACATCTATTTTACCTGTTCGTCAAACAAAGTGGATGGGTAAAATGTCATTCCATGATTTAAAGTATGGTCCTTTTGTAGAAAAACAATGGGGATGGTATGTTGGACATTCCCCTTTGGAGCATTTTATAAAAGATGAGATAGATAAATCTTATGGTATTAAACTGCAAGAATGTTTTAAAAAAATTATTTTCTCAAAAAAAGTTCAAGAGGTTATTACTAAAATTGATTTAATTGCTAAAAAGTTTATTGAGACAAAGGGTAAGTTTAATGCTATTCATGTTAGAACGGGCGATATTGTTTATTGTGATGAAAATCCTTTTTTTGCCGGTGTGCATTGGAGAAAAGCTATGCCTCCAGAAATTGCTTTAGAACTAGCACTCAAAAATTTAGAAAATGATATAAATATTGTATTATTTGGAGATAGTTTATCAGTCGTCAAAGAAATACAAACACATTGTAATACATACTATCAAGGTAAAGCAAGAATATACAAAGCACAAGAGTTTATTGGTGATTTATCATATTTAACTCCTTTTTTGCAAGCTTTTGCTGAAATAATTTTTATGTCCAATGCTGATGAAATTTATTCGGGTGATTCAAGTTTTGCTAGATTAGCTAGTATTATAGGACATGGTAAAGAACCAAAATATTATTTTAAATTTTATTCTTTTACGCAACAAGAGGATATTCTTATAGAGAATATAGGAATTCTTAAAACTGATAATACTATGAAAGCTTATGCAATGTGTTATTATTATTTAATTTCCAGATTATATTTAAATAAAAATTTTAACCATCTAGTAAAAATAGTTTTTAAAATATTGTCATACAATCCTAATAATGAATTTTATCATGTTTTGTTTATTGATAGTCTATTAAATTTAGAAAAATATGATTCTGCAGAAAAGCATTTGAATAATTATATCTTCAAGTTGCAACGAGAGGATAAGTTTTTATCTTGTTTAAAAAAAACATCTTTTTATAATCTTTTTAAAAATGCATATTTGTCAAAGAATATAGATGAGAAGTTCGAAAAATTAACATTAATTAAAAATTTAATCATATAAAAAAAGAGGAATAGATAAAAATGAAAAAAATTATCTTGCTAGGCGGTAGTAATGGTATATTAAATGATGGTATACCAAAGGCTATGAAAGCTAATAAAGATGTCAATTTTATGAATTTTGCTTTAGATGAATCTGCTTCTTTGCAAAATGTTTATGAAATCATTAGAAAAAAAGATAAAATAGAGCATGCTGATTTATTGATTTGTGAATCAAATTTAAACGATAAAAGAGAGGATTTTCATCAAAGAAATCTGAAGCAGATAGTAAGAGATATAGTTATTTTGTATGAACAGCTTAGTATGCTTAATGTTAAGAGAATTTTAATATTGCTTCTTCCATACGACCATATTCAATGTAAAAATTCAAAAGTTATTGATAATATTCATCGAAAATTGTGTCGAGAATATAATTTTGATGTTATTGATTTGGCTAGTTTTTTTCACAGAATCGGTGTTCATGATTTTTATATGAATTTAAAAGATAGTGCACACCAATTACCTTCTATTTTATATCAATTAGGTGTTAATATACTTAATAATCTTCAATTATTAGCCATTCGTCAACATAATAGTACAACTGCGAGAGATAATTTTACTTTTTACATCCCTAAAGAATTTTCTGATTCTAAAATCGAGATAAACAACTCTTTGGTTCAAGAATTTGCTTATAAAATATCGATAAAAAATATAAAGGAAAATTTAAATAATTATGAGGATAGGTATTTAATAGGAGCACATTATTTATATTTATCAGCAAATACAAAACTATCTATTTTTAAATCATTAAAAGAAAGCCTTTTGTATTCTGAAGCTGATTTAAGCGAGTTGGGCAAATGGCTTGATAGATTTCAATGCTTAAGCTCAATGTTTTTTTGTGATAAGTCATATTTGCACAAAATTATAGATAAAGTTAATAAGATGCTTTTTGAAGATTTAACATTAAATGAGGATGATATTTATTTTAGAAAATTTGATTGTTTGATTCCTAATGTGCTTTTGTTTAAAAATATTATAGAAGATTGCAATAAAGTTAATTTTTATAAGAATCCTAGTGATGAAATATTTTATAATATTAATGTTAAAAATAAAATCATTTTTGGAGCAACAAATAGAGTTAAACAACATCTAGCTTATAAGTTAGGGCAGGTGATGATATATTATTCCAAGACAATAAGAGGAAGATTGTTAATGCCTATAATTTTATTCTGTGTAATGATAAATCATAAATTTACAAGAAAGTTTGATAATAAATTACCTCCATTAAGTGAATATATTGATTATGAACAAGGACTTAAAATTAAACAACATTTGACCTATCAATTAGGAGAAGCTTTGATATATGCACATAAAAATTGGTACAAAGCAGGATATGTAAGATTGTTTTTTCATATAAGAAAAATAAAATTGAAGAAAGGAATATTGTAATGAAAATAGGTATAATAGGGGGGGGGGATATCAGGTATGTCTGTAGCTAGACTTCTTAGTGAACACTTTGAAGTAGAAGTTTTGGAAAAAGAATCGGTTGTCGGTGGTATTGCAAGGACAAAAGATGTAAATGGTATTGCCTATCACATTGTAGGAGGTCATTGTTTTAATTCTATATACCCTGAAGTTCTAAATTTTGTTTTTAATAAAATTTTAAGTAAAGATAATTGGAATTTGATAGAAAGAAAAGCAAAAGTCTTATTTAGAGATCAATGGATAAGTTATCCAATTGAATTCTCAGTTTCAGAAATAGATAAAATTGATTCTTCTTTGGGGTTACAAATAGTTCAAGAAATGTTTAATGCTTCTTATGGTAAAGGTAGTAACTTAGAAGAGTGGTTTATAAACCATTTTGGTCCAACTTTGTCTAGAGAATATTTTTTACCTTACAATGAAAAAATTTGGGGAATAGAACCAAAAAAAATGGATAATAGTTGGATAAAAGATGAAAATCAAATGAAATTACCAGTGCCAACTAAAATGAGCTTTTATAAATCTTTAATAAATAATTCTAGGAGTATTTTTGATAATATGCCACATGCATTTTATTATTATCCTAAAACAAATAACCAAAACACTTTTATCGATGCCTTATCGACTGATTTGAATATTATATATAATTATGAAGTAGAATATATTGAACATTGTAATCAAAAATGGTGTATTAATGGAGAAAAGCAATATGATATTCTTATTAATACTTCACCATTAGATTTGATTCCAAATATATTGCAAAACATACCAAATAATATTATAGATAGTTTTAAAAAATTAAAATATAATAAAATATCAAATATGTTATGGGAAACTGATGGTAGTTTTGATTCTACCTGGGCTTATGTTCCAAAGAAGAATATAGGTTTTCACCGTTTGCTAAATATTGGGACTTATTTTAGACCTATAAAAAATTACTGTATTACTGAATCTGTTGGTGAAAAAACATATGAACATTTTGTTAGTGAAGGAAAAAAGATAGAATTTTTAAAAAATCCTATTGATTTTCATGTGTCAGAAAGAGCGTATATTTGCTTTGATTTAAATTATGTTATGTCTAAAACAAAGGTATTGGAGTATTTGGATTCAGTAGGATTGATTTCTCATGGTAGATTTGGTGAGTGGGAGTATTATAATATGGATGTATGTATAAAGAAATCTATGGACTTAGCAGAAAAAATTAAAGGCAAATATTTATCATGACCAATATCCTTCTTTGTGGCGGTAGCGGTACAAGACTTTGGCCGCTTAGTAGAACACTAATGCCAAAGCAATTTTTGAAATTATTTGATGATAAATCTTTATTTGAGCTAACTTTGCAAAGAAATTCCAAATTTTGCTCTAATACTTTAATAGTATGCAATGAAGAACAATATTTCCTAGCTCTTGATCAAATTTCAAATACAGATAAAACTAAGTTTATTTTAGAACCACTAGCAAAAAATACTGCAGCAGCTATCACTTTAGCATGTTTATCTTTGCCTAAAGAAGAAATAGTTTTAATTACACCAAGCGATCACTCAATCAAAAATGAAAAAACATATCAAGAGGCAATAACTAAAGCTATAGATTTTGCAAATAACAATTATCTTGTAACTTTTGGTATAAAACCTGATAATCCACATACTGGATATGGTTATATTAAATTTGAAAATATTTACGATGTTGAAGCTTTTATAGAAAAACCGGATTTTAAAACAGCTAAAGAATTTTTAGAAAATGGTTATGATGATGGGGGGGGGTATTTTTGGAATTCTGGTATGTTTATGTTTAAAGTTGATTTTTTCTTAGAACAAATGCAAACTTATGCAAAAGAAATTTATAACTTTTGCTTAAAGGCATATAAAAATGCTTTAAAACAAAATGATTTTATCAAAATTAAATCAGCAGATATGGAAAAAATTCCAGAACTAAGCATAGATTATGCTCTAATGGAAAAATCAAATAAAGTAAAAGTGATACCTAGTAACATTTCTTGGAGTGATGTAGGAAGCTTTGAAAGCTTAGCTAAAGAATTTAATAATGGTAAAAATTACACCAATACAAATGCTAAATTTTTAGATTCTAATAATATCTTTTGCTATGCAAGCGATCAAAAGAAATTTATAGCTACAATTGACCTTGATGATATATTTATCATAGACACTCAAGATGCACTTTTAATTAGTAAAAAATCATCATCTCAAAAAGTAAAACAAATTTATGAAGCTATTAAAGAAAATGAAAATTTAAGTAAAAATCATCTTTGCACACATAGACCTTGGGGGAGTTTTACCATACTTGAAGATGAAAAAGGATATAAAATCAAACGTATAGAAGTTAAACCTGGTAAAAGACTTTCTTTACAAAAACATTTTCATAGAAACGAACATTGGATAGTTTTAAGTGGTACAGCAACTGTAGAAATAGACGGGGTAGAAAATTTAGTAAGACCTAATGAGTCAATCTATATAAAAATGGGGCAAAAACATCGTTTAAGCAATTATGGCAAAATTCCTGTTGTGATTATAGAAGCTCAAGTGGGTGAATACACAGGTGAAGATGATATAGTAAGATTAGAAGATGATTATAAAAGGATATAAATGAAAAAAGTGGCATTAATAACTGGAGTTACTGGGCAAGATGGGGCGTATTTGTCTGAATTTTTACTCAATAAAGGTTATGAAGTACATGGCATAAAAAGAAGATCTTCTTTATTTAACACAGATAGAATAGATCATTTATTTGAAGGTCATCATGAAAAAAATAATGATTTTTATTTACACTATGGTGATATGACTGATTCTATGAATTTAACTAGAATAATAGCTGAGATTAAACCTGATGAGATTTACAATCTTGCTGCTATGAGCCATGTGCATGTTAGCTTTGAAACACCTGAATACACGGCAAATGCTGATGGTATAGGTACGCTTAGAATACTTGATGCGGTGAGATTTTTAAATCTAACTCAAAAAACTAAAATTTATCAAGCCTCTACTTCAGAGCTTTTTGGAAAAGTACAAGAAACCCCACAAAGTGAAAAAACTCCATTTTATCCAAGAAGTCCTTATGCAGTAGCAAAAATGTATGCATATTGGATTACGGTAAATTACAGAGAAGCTTACAATATGTTCGCATGTAATGGAATTTTATTTAATCATGAAAGTCCCGTTAGAGGAGAAACATTTGTAACTAGAAAAATCACCCGCGCGGCTGCAAAAATAGTTTTAAATTTAGACGATATACTTTATCTTGGTAATTTAGATGCTAAAAGGGATTGGGGTCATGCAAAAGATTATGTAAAAATGATGTGGATGATACTTCAACATGAAAAGGCCGATGATTGGGTTATAGCTACTGGAAAAACTACTACAGTGAGAGACTTTGTGAAACTTGCCTTTGAATACTGTGGGATAAAATTAAATTTTAAAGGAAGCGGAGTAGATGAAGAAGGTTTTATAGAAGATTTTGATCAACAAAGAGCTAAAGAGCTTTTTTTAAATTTTAACCATCTTCAAAAAGGTCAAGTAGTAGTAAAAGTAAATCCTAGATATTTTAGACCTACTGAAGTTGATTTGCTTTTAGGCGATCCTTCTAAAGCCGAAAAAGAACTAGGCTGGAATAGAGAATATAATCTTAAAAATTTAGTTGATGATATGATGAAAAGTGATTTAAGACTTATGAATAAAGATGTCTATCTTAAACAAGGTGGATATAAAATAATGAGGTATTACGAGTAATGGCTATAGAATTTAATATAGAAGAATCTAAAAAAATTAAAGGGGTTTATATTATAACTCCAAATATTTCAACTGATTTGAGAGGAAATATTTGGACTTCTTTTTTCAAAGAAGAAATAGAAAAATTATTACCGAAAGAATTATACTTTAAGCATGATAAATTTTCAAGATCTTGTCAAAATGTATTAAGAGGTATACATGGAGATTATAAATCTTGGAAATATGTTACTTGTGTTTATGGTGATATTTTTCAAGTGATAGTGGATTGTAGAAAAGACTCTCCTACCTATCTTAAATGGGAAAGTTTTGATATTAATGAAAATAATCAAAAAATGATTTTAATCCCACCTAATATGGGTAATGCGTATTATGTTAGAAGTCAAGAGGCGATATATCACTATAAATATGCTTATGATGGGGAGTATGTAGAGGTGGCTGATCAATTTACTTATGCATGGGATGATTGTCAGATTAATATCAAATGGCCTTTTAATGGAAAGCCTATTTTATCTAGTAGGGATATAGAGGGAAAAACTTTATGTGTGAAAAGAAATCAATAAATAAAGAAGCCAAAATTTATATTGCAGGACATACTGGGACAGCTGGTTCTGCTATAGCAGAATTGCTATATAATAGAGGGTATTGTAATTTAGTTTTTAAAGGGAGTTCTGAATTAGATCTAAAAAATCAGCAGTCAGTTGAAGATTTTTTTAAAAAAGAAAAGCCAGAGTATGTTTTCATGTGTGCAGCTACTCCTTGTGGTGTTGCTAATATGCAATATAGAGCAGATTTTATTTATGATAATATAATGATGCAGATAAATATTATTCATGCAAGTTTTAAATATAAGGTTAAAAGAATGATTTGTTTCGGTTCTGGCTATATGTATCCAAAAGAGGCTCAAAATCCATTAAAAGAAGAATATGTACTATCAGGAAAATTAGATTACTCAATCGAACCTTATGCACTCTCTAAAATCATGGCTTTAAAAGCTAGCGAAGCTTATAATATTCAATATAATACAGAATTTATCTGTGTAGCTATCAATAATCTTTACGGAGGTAATGCAAACTTTGATTTACAACAAGCCAGACTTATACCAGCATTGTTAAGAAAATTTCATTTAGGAAAATTATTTCAAGAGCAAAATTATATCGGATTAACCAATGAGTTAAATATAACAGAAAATGAAAATATAGAAGAAGCTTTAAAAGAGATTGGAATTTTTAAAAATAAAATTTTCTTATGGGGCGATGGAAAAACTAGAAGAGAATTTATTCATTGTGAGGATTTGGCTGATGCTTGTATTTATCTAATGGAATACGATTTTGCAACCAATAATTTACATTTTAATATTGGTACTGGTATTGATTACTCTATAGCAGATGTAGCTAGTATAGTAAGTAATGTTGTAGGTTTTAAAGGGGAGATAAAATTTGATGCCACTAAGCCAAGTAGTGATATGAATAGATTAATGGATTGTTCTAAAATACACTCTTTAGGTTGGAAACATAAAATAGAGTTAGAACAAGGTATAAAAATGATGTATGAATGGTATTTAAAAAATAAAGGAGTAGAAAAATGAAAAAATATACATTAGCTTCGTCAACTTGGGATGAAAAAGAATTGCAAGCAATACAAGATGTTATCAAAAGTGATATGTTTACTATGGGTACAAAGGTGGCTGAATTTGAAAAAGATTTTGCTAAATTTACAGGTTCTAAGTATACGGTTATGACAAGTTCGGGTTCAACTGCAAATTTGATAGCAACGGCAGCTTTATTTTATACAAAAAATCCTAAATT
Source organism: Campylobacter sp. RKI_CA19_01122 (assembly GCF_025771325.1). NCBI lineage: Bacteria > Pseudomonadati > Campylobacterota > Epsilonproteobacteria > Campylobacterales > Campylobacteraceae > Campylobacter > Campylobacter sp. RKI_CA19_01122. Next base: position 17,807 of record NZ_JAKMPZ010000004.1, read on the forward strand.
AAAAAGAGGAGATGAGGTTATAGTTCCCGCAGTATCATGGAGTACCACTTATTATCCACTTTATCAGTATGGTTTAAAGCTAAAATTCGTAGATATAGATTTAAAAACGCTAAACTACGATTTAGATGCTTTAAGTAGTGCTATTAGCGATAAAACAAAAATGATCATGATTGTGAATTTATTGGGAAATCCTAATGATTTTGATGCAATTAATGATCTTATAAAAGGAAAAGATATTATCCTGCTTGAAGATAACTGTGAATCAATGGGTGCAGAGTATAAGGGAAAGCAAGCTGGAACTTTTGGTATTATGGGAACTTTTTCAACATTCTTTTCTCATCATATGGCTACAATGGAAGGTGGATTTGTGGTGACTGATGATGAAGAATTATATCATATATTACTTTGTCTAAGGGCACATGGATGGACTAGGAATTTACCAAAAGAAAATAAAATAGTAAATAAAAGTGATGATTGGTTTAATGAATCATTTCGTTTTATTTTGCCAGGATATAATGTACGCCCTGTAGAAATGAGCGGAGCTATAGGTATAGAACAACTTAAAAAATTACCTATGTTTTTGGAATATCGCAGAAAAAATGCAAAATTATTTTGTGATCATTTTAAAAACCATCCCGATTTTATTATACAAAAAGAAATTGGTTCTAGTTCATGGTTTGGTTTTTCTTTGATTATAAAACCAGAATCTACGCTTAAAAGAGGTGAGGTAATTAAAAAATTAGAAGCAAATAATATTGAGTATCGTCCGATAGTTACAGGTGATTTTACGCAAAATGAAGTAATGAAATATTTTAATTATGAAATTTTTAGTGAACTCAAGAATGCAAAAATTTTGCATGAAAATGGTTTTTTTGTAGGAAATCACCAGATGGATATAGCCGAGCATATTTATCATCTAAAACAAGTTTTGGATTAAGGAATTAAAAAAACATATGGATAAAATCTTTTTGACTGCCAGAAGTGATGGATTAGGTAGTAGATTTGTAGCAATTCTTAATGCTTTTTTCATGGCTAGTAAATTTGGAAATAAGGAAAATGTAAAAATTTCTTGGATTAATAAAGAGACATTTTGTCAAGATGATGGATTTAATAAAAATTTTAGAGGACTGAATACAAAAATTATAGGTGTGAGTATTAAAAAGATAATATTTTTTCACAAATTTTATTAAAAATATTATATTGTAGAAAATGAAATTAACACAAGAGATTTTTTTATTGTAAAAAAGTTAGCATAATTATATTTAGATAAGATATTGTATGTATTTGTCACATGAAGATTTTGTTTGCTATATAAATATAAAAGATATTGAGTTTAGTGATTGTATTGAAGAGTATGTAATTAAGCTTGGGAAAATATTGAATTTTAAAAAAGTTATTGAAAAGTATTGGAAAAATTAATAAATAAGACTATTGATTTCCTTATACTTCTTTCTTTCAAAATATTTTTATTTTATTTATTTCAATATGTATGGAATTAAATGAAAGTATAGAAATATTACATGATTGTCGAGATAAAACTTTAGAAAATGATTTTGAAAATAACAAATATATAAAATATATTATTAATTAAAATATAATATAAATTTATAAAGTAAAATTGTGATTTAAGTAAATATTTATAATTTAAAGAGGAAGACTTTATTATTTTATAAGAATTGTATTGACAGTTTTAGTGGAACATTCTTTTTAATGTATTATAAAAGGTAAAGTAAATGCTATTTAATCAATTTAGTTGTAATGATAAAATAGAAACCAACGCTATAAACTTGTTTAAGTTTTTTATACAAGCTAATAAAAATTGATACAAGGGTGAATATGTTAAGATATTATTTGAAATTGGGAAGTTGAAGAGAGAATTTAGAAATAGAAAAATTTGATATAATCTTTCTTTTAATTAAAGAGGGATTATGAAATTTTATACCATGTCTAAAAGATTAAAGGAAAATGTTAAAAATTTTTATAAAATAACTTTATATTGTATTTATAAAAATATCACAAAAGAAGATGTTTTTGTAGGTTGGGGTAGAAAAAAATCAGGTTTAAAAGTCATAGCACTAGCTAAAAAACATAATGTAAAATTTTTGCTTTTAGAGGATGGTTTTTTACGCTCACTAAATTTAGGAGTAGAGAAAAGCCCAAGTTTTTCTATTGTCAAAGATGATGTGGGAATTTATTACGATGCAACTGCACCATCTAAACTTGAAAATATTTTAAATACTTATGAGTTTAGCTCTAAAGAGTTAGAGCAAGCAAAAAAAGCTATAGAACTTATAAAAAAAGAAAAACTTAGCAAGTATAATAATAATCTTTGCGTACCAAAAGAGCTTTTCGGTGGTAGCGAGGAACGCGTACTAATTATCACACAAGTAGCAAATGATGCTTCTCTTAAATTTGGCTTATCTGATAGTTTTTCAACTCAAGATATCATAAATGAAGCTATCAAAAAAAATCCAAATGCTAAAATATACATTAAAATTCATCCTGATGTATTAAGTGGTAAAAAGCAAAGTGATTTTGTTGTGCAAGATTTACCAAGCAAATGTGTAGTTATAAAAGAAAATTATAATCCTATAGAGTTATTAAGTTATTTTAAAAAAGTTTATACGAAAACTTCTGGTATGGGATTTGAAGCTTTGATATTAGGATGCGAATGTGTGTGTTATGGCATGCCTTTTTATGCAGGTTGGGGTTTAACTCAAGATAAGCAAGCGTGTAAAAGAAGGCTTAAAAAAAGAAGTTTAGAAGAGGTTTTTTATGCTACTTATATTTTATATAGTGAGTATTTTAATCCTTACTTAAATCAAAAAAGTGATATTTTTGATACTGTTCATACCCTAGCAAAATATAAAAAGATAGAACAAGTTAATTCTAATACTTTGTATTTTTTGGGTTTTACTTTGTGGAAGCGTTGGTTTATGAAACCCTTTTTCAAAGCTAAAAACAATAAAATCATTTTTTTAAACTCACTAGCTGCGCTTTATAAAGCGAATTTAAAACCTGAAGATAAAATTTTCATCTGGGGTAAAAAGTATGATAAAGCTTTATTGGCTAAAGATTTTAATAATGAAATTTTCTTAGTAGAAGATGGTTTTTTACGCTCGGTTTTTTTAGGTTCAGATCTTACACGCCCTTTTTCTTTGATAATAGATTGCAAAGGCTTGTATGTTGATCCAAACAAGCCAAGTGATTTAGAAGATATTTTGCAAAATCACATTTTCGATGAGAGTTTAAAACAAAGAGCTAAAAAACTCATCACTATCATCACACAAAATAAATTTTCAAAGTATAATGGCTTAAAACATGAAAAGCTAAATTTTAATACCGATAAAAAAATCATTTTGATCCCTGCTCAAGTAGAAGATGATGCTTCTATGATCTTAGGCGGTGCAGGTTATGATACCTTAAAACTTTTACAAAGTGTAAGAAAGGCTAATGAAAATGCCTTCTTAGTTTTTAAACCTCATCCTGATGTTTTAAGTGGTAACCGTAAGGGTTTAAAAGATAAAAGTATTATTTTAAAATATTGCGATGAGATTATAGAAAATGTCAGCATAGATAGTGCTATCAATGTGAGTGATGAAGTCCACACTATAACCTCCACAAGCGGTTTTGATGCTCTTTTGCGTGGTAAAAAAGTAGTGGTATATGGCAAGCCTTTTTATGCAGGTTGGGGTTTGACGAGCGATTTGCACGAAATTCCAAGACGCACAAGAGTGCTTAGCTTAGAAGAGCTTGTTGCTGGTGTTTTGATCCTTTATCCAAGATACATCCATCCAAAAAGTAAAAATTTATGTGAAGTTGAGCTTGCTTTAGATATAATGCTAAAAATGCAAAAAGATTATTTTTCTAAATTTTATTTGCGTTGGTTTATGGATATAAGAATTTATATATTAAGAAAAATAAGAAGATTGATAGAATTTATTTTGATTAGATGAATTTAAGTAAAAAGTTAAAAAAATTTTCTGGTAAAAATGTTTTATTGCTCCAAGGACCTGTGGGAGGATTTTTTCGTAAAATTGCTACAAAAATTCCAAAAGCTAAGGTTCATAAAGTAAATTTTAATGGTGGAGATTTTTTCTTTTATCCTTTTAAAAGCATTAATTACACTAAAAGTTTAGCTGATCTTGAAGACTTTTATAAAAAGCTTTTTGAAGAAAAACAAATTCAAGTTATCATTATGTATAATGATTGTAGAAAAGTTCATGAAATAGCCATTAATGTTGCTAAGCAAATGGGTATTGAAGTATGGATTTTTGAAGAAGGTTATATAAGACCAAACTTCATTACTTTTGAAAAGGATGGAGTAAATGCAAACTCCACTTTACCAAGAGAAAAAGAATTTTATCTAAGTCAGAAAAAATTTGATAAAGATTTTAAATTTAAAACTTTCTCAAGCACTTTTAAAAATATGGCTTTTTCTTCATTTTTATACTGGCTTTTTGCTTTTTTATTTTCTTGGTATTTTAATAATTCTTTACATCATAGAAGTTTAAAACTATTTGACTTTTTACCTTGGCTTTGTTCAGTATATAGAAAAAATAAATACAAAATTACAGAAAAAAGTTTAAATGAAAAAATTCTTTCTCTAAAACAAAAGTATTTTTTAGCTATTTTACAAGTGCATAATGATACTCAACTCTCCCATCATTATAAAAAAACTACAGAAAAATTTATAGAAGAGGTGATTATCTCTTTTGCTAATCATGCCAAAGCAAAGTCATACCTAGTTTTTAAACACCATCCTATGGATCGTGGCTATAGGGACTATACTAAACTTATAGAAGATTTGAGCTTAAAATACAATGTCGAGGGTAGAATTTTATATGTACATGACTTACACTTACCTACACTCTTAATTAATGCAAGAGGCACTATAGTGATAAATAGCACAGTAGGACTTTCTGCTTTATATCATAATAGTCCTTTAAAAGTTATGGGAAAAGCCTTTTATGATGTTGAAGGTTTGACTTATCAAAAAAGCTTGCATACTTTTTGGAAAGAATGCAGGGCATATAAGCCTGATGCTGTTTTGCACGCTAAATTTAGAAATTATGTGATATATAAAACCCAAGTCAATGGGAATTTTTTCAAAAATACTAGTTTAGATTAAATTTTCTTTTTATAGTTTTTTGCAATTTTTTTTAGTTTAAAAGGTAAGCTTAAATAGCCTATTTTAAAGGGAGTTCTTGAAGCTTGCAAAAGCGCATTGCCTAAAAGATAAGGCAAGTGTGTTTTGGCTATTTGAGCGTGTTTATAATCCGCATAAGCTTTTAGTGGCGGTAGATTTTTTTGATCTTTTTGATTTTTAAAATGCTCTTTTTTGATTTTTCTCAATTCAAAAGGTATTTTAAAATATCCTAGATAACTTTTACTATTTTTCATGATAGCTTCCCCAAGCTTATAGCTTAGTCTTTCTTTTATCCTTAAGCTAGCTCCATAAAGTTTATTGTTTTGGTGGATAAATATCTCATATTCATTTTTTAAGCCTTTATGATTTAAAAAACGCAAAAGATTATGATTTTGACTTTGTAAAAATGTTTGCATATCAAGTTTTTTTAGTTCATGGTATTCTAGCACTAATTCTTTATAAAATGCTATAGGTGGTATCAAAAGCTCATAAGCATTTATAAGTTGAATTTTACATTCAATTTTTTTATCATCATCTTTTTCTAAAAGTAAAATTCCTATTAAGTCCACATAATCAAGTCTTGGTGTTTTTTCATTTGCTATGCTTAAGCCCGAACTTTCCTCGCTTTGCTTGATAATTTGTGTATTAACATACAAAAAGGTTTGCTCATCACAAATTGCTTTTTCATTTTGTATATCTTGAAAAGTATTGATAAGTCCAAAATTTTTTACTAATTTAAAAGATGAGTTTTCAATGCTTATAGATGATATAGCATAGGTTGATAAACTGGCGTGATTCCAAGTGTGTATGCCTAAGATTTGATAATTTTTGAACTCTTTTGGAAAAATGATTTTTTCATTAGCTTTAATCTTTGTAGTTTTTTCACAAAAAAATGAGTTTTTATGCTCTATTTTAGTTGAATTTGATGGCGTAAAGATATGAAATTTTCTTTTTGAGCAAATGATATTTTCTTTGGATTTTTTAAAGCTGTGTAAATTTTTAATGATGTTTTTACCAAGCTCTTGCATAGCTAGTGGCATAGGGTGGAATTTATAGTTTTGATCAAAATCATAAAGATTATTTTTTTGGTAGTAAAGATCTACATCGATTAGATTAAAACCATAATGAGCACAATTTTTCCTATGAGCTTCATTGATAGCTTTTGATTTATCATTACAAGCTGGTATGGGGAGCATAAGCACTATGGTAATTTTGTTTGCTTTGTAAAGTTCTTCGTAAAAATAATCAATATTTCTAAGTATAATATTTAAACTCATAGGGCTTAAATAATCATTGATATTTGATTCACTGATGAGAAAATCACTTTTATTTATAGTTTTTTCATGGCGTATTAATTCATAAAGATTTTGTAAAGAAGTACTAAGTCCTAAAGCATAATTATGTAATGTAATGTCTTTGTTTTCAAGACCTATCCTAAGACCACTTTTAACTACACTATTACTACCACCTAGTAAGATTACATCCATAAATTCTTTCTTTATTTTTTTAATTTTTATTTATTTTATAAAATATTTTTTAATGAATAATTTCAGAGTAAAAACCCCTCATTTTATCTTTAAATAGGTATTTGACAAAGATAACAACTTTAGCTATATTTTTAAATTCAGTATTAAATTTACTTAGGATGTTGATGGAAAAAATATGCCAAAAAAGAGATGTTTTTTATATAGCTGGTTATGATCCTAGAGGATATAGGCATTATTATGCTATGTTTAAAAAAAATTTAGCCGAGCAAAATAAACTTTTAAATTATGATTATACTTTATCAAAAGCTCAAGTTAATATTTATCCTTTTTGGCAAATTCAAACCCCATATACAAGTACTTCTTACACCTTTTTAAGCTGGAATGATATAGTCAAAAAAAACTGGTCAGAGGGTATAAAAGATGCCTTGAGTGATTGTTATAGTTTTTTTAGAATTTATACCATCACAGGACTTTTTTTAAAATTCGGTAAAGAATCCCCGCACCAACTTATCACAGGTTATTATCCATTTTTTTATGTGCTTTTGAGTTTGATTTTTACTTTATTTTGTGCTTTTGGAAGTTTATTTTATTTGCAAAATTTTCATATTATTTTAGGAATTTTAGCTTTTGTTTTATCGTTAGTGTTTTTACCAAAAATGCTTTATAAATTAGGCAAGAAATTAGCTGTTTTTTGGATAGCTAGAATTTGTTCTTTTTGTGCAAACTGGGAGAAAAATTCTCAAGGTGAACTTGAGTTAAGAATGGATGATTTTGCTAGAGTTATTTTTGAAAAACTAAAAGAAAATGCAAATGATAAAAACTATGAGCTCATCTTAAGCACACATAGCGTAGGAACGGTGCTTTGCATAAATGTTTTAGCAAAAGTGCTTAGAAAATGTGAAAAAGAAAATGTTTCTTTTGAAAATTTAAAAGTTTTAACTTTGGGTGAGTGTATACCTTTGGTAAGCTATCAAAAAAGATCTTTTGAGTTTAGAAAAGACTTAGAGTATTTGGGAAGTAAGAATTTAATATGGTATGATTTTACTTCTATTATTGATGGGGCTTGTTTTGCACAAGTTGATTTTATACGCACAAGCGGAGTGAAAGCACAATTTAGTCCAAAATACCTTTCGGCTAAATTTCATACCTTATATAAAAACAAAGATTATAAAAAAATCAAAAAAGAAAAATATAAAGCACATTTTTTATATTTATTTGCCACACAAATTCAAGGAGTATATAACTTTTTTGAATTTGTCATAGGTAAAAATAAATTAGAAGAAAAAATCAAATAGGAGGAAAAAATGGGTCAGTGTCCTTTTCATCCAAAGCCTTATAAAAATAAAGCTTCTACATTAACTACTTTTTTACTAAAAAGAAGATCTTGGCTTGATGGACTTTATGAGCGAAGCTATAAAATGATGATGGGTAGAGTAAAAATGCCTGGATTTGATTTATATGTAGTAAATGATCCAAAAGAAGTTAGACGCATTATGGTAGATGAGGTTAGAGAATATCCAAAAAGCCAACTTTTACATGAGCTTTTAGAACCACTTTTAGGCATAAGTATTTTTACAACTAATGATAGAGTATGGGAAAAGCAAAGAGAACTTTTAAGACCTTCTTTTGAAATGACAAGGATTTCTAAGGTTTTTAATTTGATGAGTGAAGCAGCTTCTGATATGATGGCAAGATTTGCAAAGTATGAAGATAAAGCGATTATAGAAGTAGATGAAGCTATGACTTTTGTGACTGCAGATGTGATTTTTAGAACTATTATGTCATCAAAACTTGATGAGCAAAAAGGTAAACTTGTTTTGGATGCTTTTGTAACTGTGCAAGAAGAAACAGTTAAAACAGCTATGCGAAGAATGTTTCGTTTCCCAACTTGGCTTTCAAATCTTTTAGGTGAGAAAAAAAGACTTAAAGCAGGTGGAGTTATACGCAAGGTTTTGTCAGATATTATAAAGCCAAGATATGATAATGCTCTAAATGATCAAGGAAAATATGAAGATATTTTATCATCATTGCTTATGGTGGTAGATGCAGATACTAATGAGAGATTTTCTTTTAATGAAATTTTAGACCAAGTTGCCATGCTTTTCTTAGCAGGCCATGAAACCACTGCAAGCTCGCTAACTTGGACGCTATATATTTTAAGTATTTCTCCAAATGAGCAACAAAAAGCCTATGAAGAAATCATGCAAGTTGCGGGTGATGAAGAGTTTAAAATAGAACATATTAGAGCAATGAAATATCTTACAAATGTGTTTAAAGAAAGTTTAAGACTTTATCCACCAGTTGGCTTTTTTGCTAGAGAAGCAAGAAATGATAACAAAATGAGAGATAAGCTTATTAAAAAAGGTTCAGGTGTAGTAGTAGCTCCATGGCTTATTCATAGACATGATAGTTTTTGGGAAAATCCACATGAGTTTGATCCAAGTCGCCATGAAGATAAAAGCAAGATTAAAAAAGACACTTATATGCCTTTTGGTATGGGAGAGCGTGTGTGTATAGGGCAGGGTTTTGCTATGCAAGAGGCTGTTTTGATTTTAGCTAATATTTTAAGGACTTATAAGTTAGAATTAGAAAAAAATTTTGTACCTGATATAGTAGGAAGACTTACTATAAGATCGGCAAATGGTATGAATATAAGATTTATAAAAAGGCAAAAATGAAAGAAAAATTAGCAGGAACTATACTACTTTGCGCTATCGTTCCTTTGGCGGTGATTAGTTATCTTTTTATTGTTATAGTGGGTACTTTTGGTAATCCTGCTAGGGTTAGACAAGGTGTGAGAGCGCTTGATCATTTTGTCAATGCTACTTTGTTTAATGGTTATGCTTGGGAGTCTTTATCATCTCATGCTTGGAGAGAGCGTGATAAAAGATGGGCTAAAATAGTTATTAAAATCACAGATTTTTTTGATAAAAATCACTGCCAAAAGGCAAATAAAAGAGAACAACCTATAGTGGATTTAGTTTTAGAAAGAAAGCTTACCGAGCAAACTGTCGGTAAGCAGCTTTAATTTTCTCCAAATAAAGCTTTAAGGTTTTTAAACGCTTCTTCTTGGTTATTAGTTTTATCTTCATTATTTGCTTCATTAAGCTCTATCTCATATCCAAGAAGCATGCTAGCTAGGCGTATATTAATACCACTTTTTCCTATGGCTTTACTTTTTTGCTCACTATTTAGCGTTACAATAGCCTTTTTATCTTCAATACTAACTGAGTTTATAATGGCTGGAGCTAGGCTTCTTGTGATTAAAATTGCCATTTCATTAGAATACTCAATGCAGTCAATATTTTCATTTTTTAATTCTTTGCTTACAGCATTGATTCTAACTCCTTTTATACCCACAGTTGCTCCTACTGCATCAACACTCGGACTATTAGCTTGCAAGATGATTTTTGCTCTCTCGCCTGGAATTCTTGCACTTGCATAAATATTTATAAGACCATCTTTGATTTCAGGAACTTCAGCTTTTAATAAAGCTTCTAAAAATTTAGGGCTAGTTCTACTAAGCTCCATTCTCATACCCGATTTATCAATATATACATGTCTAATAACAGCTTTAATCACATCGCCTACTTTAAATTTTTCACCTTTGATACGATTTTTTCTAGGCAAATATGCACGAAACTCATCAATTTCTACATAGGTATTTTCTTCACTATCTACTCTTACTACGCTACCAAAAACCATATGTCCTACCATTTTTTGGTATTTTTCATAGATTTTTTCTTCTAAGAGTTTTTGAATGTTATATTCTAATTCTTTATGTAAGATATTTACAGCAGTACGGCCTAAATTTTCCAAAGAACATTCATAAGTTAGCTCATCGCCAATTTCTACATCTTTAGCTTCAGCCCTTGCTTTACTTAAAGCGATAAAATGCTCATTTTCATTTTCTAATCTTTCATCATTATCAGCTACTACGATGATTTTTTGATAAAGTTGCAAATTTTTACCCGAATCAACAAAAAATTCATATTTATCGCCATAAATTTTCTTAGCAGTATTAATAAGTGCTTTTTTAACTCTTTCTCTTACATCTTCTATTTGTAAATTTTTCTCATTAGCAATGGATTCAATTATATCTGTGATTTTTTCCATAATGACAATACAACCTTAATTTTGGATTTTAAAAGTTTGAAGAATAAAATTATATCTTTAATAAGTTTAATTAAAAGTAAAATTTGCTATAATTTCAGATTAAAAAAACTTGAGGATGATGATATGGACTTAAAAATAGCAAGAACCTCTGTTGATGAAAAGCCAAAAAGTATAAGTTTAGAAAGTATTGAAAAGGCTGTGGATAAAGAAGGTCAAAAATTTTTCTATTTCGATAAAGATAATGCCCATAAGCAATTAATCGCTTTGGTGGAGCATTTTGAAAAAAAAGGAAAATGTGTTTATCATAGAACAATCAAATATGGTTTAGATGATGCAGATTTTATGTATGAGGTACATATTCTTTGAGTAAAAAACTTTTTATACAAACTTTAGGTTGTGCTATGAATGTGCGTGATTCAGAGCACATGATAGCTGAACTTAAAGAAAAAGAAAATTATGAATTAACTCAAGATGCAAAAGAAGCAGATTTGATTTTAATCAATACTTGCTCGGTGCGTGAAAAGCCTGTGCATAAGCTTTTTTCAGAAGTTGGAAGTTTTGAAAAAATCAAAAAAAATGGAGCTAAAATAGGAGTTTGTGGTTGCACTGCTTCACATTTGGGAGATGAGATTTTCAAGCGTGCTCCTAATGTGGATTTTGTTTTGGGTGCTAGAAATGTTTCTAAAATCACAAAGGCCGTAAATACTCCAAAATTTTTAGGTAATGATATAGATTTTGATGAGAGTAATTATGCTTTTGCAGATTTTAGAAATAGCCTTTATAAGACCTATATTAATATCTCCATAGGTTGTGATAAGCATTGTACTTATTGTATAGTGCCTCACACAAGAGGAGATGAGATTTCTATACCTTTTGAGATTATTAAAAATGAAGCATTAAAAGCTGTTTCTAAGGGTGCTAAAGAGATTTTTTTACTAGGACAAAATGTTAACAATTACGGCAAAAGATTTTCTAATGCTCATGAAAAGATTAATTTTTCAGATCTTTTGGAAAAGTTAAGCGAAATCGAAGGTTTAGAGCGTATCCGCTTTACAAGCCCACATCCATTGCATATGGATGATAGATTTTTAGAGGTTTTTTCTGAAAATCCTAAAGTTTGTAAGTCTATGCATATGCCTTTGCAAAGTGGTTCAAGTGAAATTTTAAAGGCTATGAAACGCGGATATACTAAAGAGTGGTATTTAGATAGAGCATTAAAACTTCGTTCTATGTGTAAAGATGTGAGTATTTCTACTGATGTGATTGTGGCTTTTCCAGGTGAGAGTGATAAAGACTTTGAAGATACCATGGATGTGCTTGAAAAAGTGCGATTTGAGCAAATGTTTTCTTTTAAATACTCTAAAAGACCATTAACTAAAGCTGCAACTATGCCAAATCAAATTCCTGATGATATAGCTTCAAAACGCTTGAGTGTTTTACAAGCAAGACATACAGAAATTTTAGATGAAATTGTTGTAAAACAAAAAGATAAAGAATTTGAAGTTTTATTTGAAGAATTAAGAAGTGAAGGTTTTGTAGCAGGTAGAAGTGATAATAATTTTTTGATTCAAGTTAAAGGCAGTGAAGAGCTATTAGGACAAATGAAAAAAGTAAAAATCACCAATCCTAGGCGTATGGTGTTAAATGGCGAAATCCTTTAAGATTAATCTTTTAGCTTTTGGAATTTTTTTATTACAATGGCTAATTTTTTTAACTTGTAGAAAGGTTTATTTAGGGCAAAAGCTTCCAAAAAGATCATGTGTGATACTTTTTTGGCATGGGCGTCTTGCTCTAATGCCTTTTGCTTATCGTAAAATGGGTATTAAAGGAAAAAAGGCTTATGTGATGATTTCACACCATAAAGATGGAGAAATCATTGCTAGAAATATTGCTTTTTTTGGTTTGGATACTTTAAGAGGTAGCACAAGCAAAGGTGCTTTGGCTTTATTAAAACAATCTTTTAAAATTTTAGATCAAGGCGATGATGTGATTATCACTCCAGATGGGCCAAGAGGACCTTATCATAGTGTTTCAGATGGTTCTGTGATGATAGCTTTGAAAAAAAATGCTCCACTTTTTTTGCTAAATTATGAAGCAAGTTCTTTTTGGGAATTTAAAAGTTGGGATAAAATGATTTTACCTAAGCCTTTTTCTAAGATTACTTATAGATTAAGTGAAGAAATCAAAATACAAAATTTGAATTTAGAAGAAGCTAAAGTATTGATAAAAGAAAAATTTGATATGATAAGTCAAATAGATAAAGGATAAACACCATGTTATCTTTTTTTAGAAAGTATATTTTGCAGCTTTTAATTTGTATTTGTTATGATGAAAAACAATACATTATAAGATGTCATACTTGGAAAAAATCTCAACCAGTTGATACTTTTGAAAAAAGTTTTGAAGATAAAGAAAAAGCAATAGAATATGTTAAAAATTTAAGTAAAGACTTTCAAATTTATTATATTTGTACTTTTTTTACACCTATTGCTCAAGGTGTAGTGCCAAGTTCAAATTTTAAAGAGCTTTCTAATTTTGGAGTAGAAGCAAATAATGTTAAATGTATTCCTTTTAATAATGCTTTGTTGTATGTTTCCAATCAATCTTTGAGTTCTTACAAAGAAGATTATGAGGCTTTTGGTGGTTTAGATTTGCTTTACTCACCTTTTTCTTTGCTTTATCATTGTATAGCAAATAGAGGTTTTGAAGAAAAAATAGGCCTTTATGTGTATAGATATCATGATTTTGTTGCGATGTTAATTTGTAAAAATGAGATTATATTATTTGGAAGTTATTTTAATATAGCTAGTCAAAATTATGACGAAGTTGATTTTTTTGATGACATTAAAGAAGAATTTGATTTGCAAATTGATGATGAAAGCCAAGAAGAAGAAAATGAACAAAATTATGATTTAAAAAGTTTAGAAGAGATGAGTAAAGAACTTGATAAGCTTGAAGATTTAGATGAGAATGAAGAACAGCTTCCTATGGAATCTTTAGAAAATTTTAGTTCAGATATGAAAATGATAGAATACATCATTTCAAGTGTAAAAGAATTTTATCATAATCCTTTGTATGATAATAGTTTTTTAGAAGAAATTGTAATTTTTGATGAGGAAAGTTTTAGTGCAACCTCGCTAGATTATTTAGAAAATGAGCTTTTTATAAAGCCAAAAATAGAGCTTATAGATACTTTAAATTTGATGAATGAGCTTGTAGTTAAGGATTTGAAGCTATGAGATATAGTTTAATAAAGCCGAAGATAAAACCAGTTTTTAATCTTTTTACTAGAATTTGGATTTATTTTACTAGTATTAGTGTGTCTTTGATTTTTGTGGTGTTCATTGTTGTTGTTTTTAAAAGCTATTACGCATCTGTGCAACTTGATGATAAGAAAAAAGAATTAGCTCAAATCATAGCTCAAATTAATTCCAATAAACTTAAATATCAAGAATTAGTAAGACAAAATAATAAAGCAGAAATGATTTTAGGGGATTTAGAACAAGAACGAGAGAATGGTAAAAATAAAGTTTTATTAAAAAGTATTCAAAACCTTTTTACTTTAGTGCCTAAAAATATATCTTTAGATGAGGTTTTAATGGAAGATAGGTCGCTTATTTTAAGAGGTATTACACCTACTAAAGAAATGTTTGCTTTGTTGTTAGAAGCCCCATTAAGAAGTATTTTTTCAAATTCTCAAACAAGCTATTATCAATTAGAAAATGGGTGGTATCGCTTTGTTAGTGTAAATATTACTATACCAGAGGAAATGTATGAACAAAAAAGATAAGAGCTTAGAAGAAGCTGATATATTAAAGATATTGATTTATTCTTTTTCATTTGTTGCACTTTGTGCAATATTGATTTTATTCTTAATTGTACCTTTTTTGAAGGATTATAAAATCGAACATTCCAGATTAGCCGCTCAACAAATTCAAAATACCAAAGCATTAAATGAATTACAAGCTTTGGAAAAGGTTATTAGAGATTTTCAAAGTACAAACGCGCAAAATTTAGCTCAAATCAATGCGGAATTTTCTCAAAAAGAATTAATGGATTTTATGAAAAATTATTTTGATGATGTCAAAATAAATCTTATTCCTATTAAAAAAAGACAAGAATATTTAAAATATCAATTTGGAGTTAGCGTAAAGATGAAAAATCCACAAGCTTTTTATTCTTTTTTAAATGATTTACAAAGATATAAAAATTTAATAGAAATAAGTACGCCTGTTGAATTTAAATCAGAAGAAAAACACATTGATCTTAAATTTAGAATCAAAGTGTTTCATGCTTTAGCTATTCAAAAATAATTACTTCATTATTTTGATAAGGAGAGATTTTTTCTTCCTTTTTACTATCTTGTTTTATATCTTGAGCTTCTAAATTTTCTTGTGCTTTTGACTCTTCCTTGATTTCTTTTATATTGGTTTTTAAACTAGAAGTGATTTCTTTGTAAAAAGCAATAAAAACTTTATCAATTTCCAAAGCACTAGCCGCAAGACTTTCATTTACTTGGGTTGGGACAGCACTATAAACTTGTCTAAAACTTTCTATACTTGCTTGACCTTTTATAGGATAGTTTAAAATAATAGGATCATTTAATTTTGCAGAGCTTGTTGTGCTTTGGAAGGTATCTTCTTGATGCAAATTATTTAAATGACTTTGAGCTTCTAAAATAATCATAAAAGAAGATTCTACACTATCGCCTCCAAGACTTGAATTTCTTGTAACTTTATCCTCATATAAGTTAGCACTGATGGTAATATTAAAAACATAATCAGGATTTTCATTATCTATAGTATATCCTTTACTTTCTAATAGTGCTTTACTATCTTTAAATAGCTGTTTTTTTAGTAATTCTAGGCTTTTATTGATTCTTTGATTTAGGGTAGATTGTTCAAAATAAGAACTATAAAAAGTATTTTTAATAATTTCTATTTCATTGATTTTAACTTTTGGGCTATTTTCTTTTGTATTGTTATGTTCTTCAAAAGAACTTTTAAAACTTGGCATAGAAATATAATAAGTTTTTTGATTACCAGTGCAAGCACTTAAAAATAAAATTATGCTAAAAAATAATAATATTTTTTTCATTTTCTCTCCTTGTTATTTTTATAATTATACAATTTTTTGCTATATTATGTGTTTTATTATAAAGGCTTTTTTATGGAATTTTGGCAAAATATTTATGCAAATTTTGATGTAGTGGCTTTTGAAATTTTTGGTTTAAAAGTGCATTGGTATGGTATTATGTATGTATTAGCCTTACTTGTTGCTTTAATGGTTGCAAAATACTATGCTATTAAAGACAATATGGGAATTTCAAAAGCTATGCTTGATAGTTATTTTATATGGGTGGAAATTGGTGTAATTTTAGGTGCAAGATTGGGTTATATTTTAATTTATGATGCAAATACTTTATGGTATCTTACGCATCCTTGGCAAATTTTTAATCCTTTTTATAATGGAGAATTTGTAGGAATTAGAGGTATGAGTTACCATGGTGCTGTTATAGGATTTTTAATAGCAACTTATGCTTTTTGTAAAAAAAATAAACAAAATTTATGGAAATATTTAGATTTGGTTGCTATTAGTGTGCCATGTGGTTATATTTTTGGGCGTATTGGAAATTTTTTAAATCAAGAGCTATTTGGTAGAGCTACGGATGTACCTTGGGGTATTTATGTAGATGGGATATTGCGTCATCCTTCGCAACTTTATGAAGCATTTTTAGAAGGTTTTATAGTTTTTATCATTTTATTATTGATAAAAAAATATAAAAAATACAATGGAGAGCTTATTGCTTATTATACAATTTTTTATGCTTTAGCGCGTTTTGTTTGTGAGTTTTATAGAGAGCCTGACTTTGGTATAGGCTTTGTTGCTTTTGGTATGAGTATGGGCCAAATTTTAAGTATTATAATGTTTTTATTAGGACTAATTTTATCTTTTTATTTAAGAAATATTAAAAAAAATTTATAAATTTTTATTTTTTTTAAGAATAAAAGTTCTATAATTGCTCCGATATTATAAATTATCAACTTTTTAAAGGAGTAAATATGAGCCAACTCATTGAAGGTTTTTTAGGCAAGAGTGTTGATGGCAAAAAAAGCAAAATGCCAGCAAAACTTGACTATATTCAAAGTGCAACAGGCTTGATTTTAGGCTTGTTTATGTGGGCACATATGTTTTTCGTTTCTACCATTTTGGTTAGTGATGATTTTTTTGATTCAGTAGTTCACTTTTTGGAACTAAAATTTATCATTGATAGCCCTATGATGAGCTACATCACTTCTTTTTTAGCCGCCTGTGTTTTAGTGATTTTCTTTGTGCATGCAGGTCTTGCAATGAGAAAATTTCCTATCAATTTTAGACAATATCAACTTTGTAGAACACACTTAAAATATATGAATCATGGTGATTCCTCTTTATGGTGGGTTCAGGCTGCAACTGGTTTTGTAATGTTTTTCCTAGGTTCAGCGCATTTGATTTTTGTTATAACTAATGCAGATAAAATCAGTGCTGATATGTCAGGCGATAGAGTGGTAAGTCATTTTATGTGGTTATTTTATATTGCCTTATTAATCTGTGTTGAGTTGCATGGAAGTATTGGTTTATATAGATTATGTGTAAAATGGGGTTGGTTTGAAGGTAAAGATGCAAAAGAAAGTCGTAAAAAACTTAAAAAAGCAAAATGGTTTATTAGTATTTTCTTCTTAGTTTTAGGTGTATTAAGCTTAGCTGCTTTTGCAAAAATAGGTCTTAATAATTACCAAAACAACTCTGTAGCGCAAATAGTAAAAACTTATGATGGAGCTAAATATGAACATACAATATAGTGATGCTTTAGTTATTGGTGGTGGTCTTGCAGGTTTAAGAGCTGCTATTGAAGTTGCAAAAAGTGGTCAGAGTGTAACTTTATTAAGTATTTGTCCAGTTAAAAGATCTCACTCAGCTGCTGTACAAGGTGGTATGCAAGCAAGTTTAGGAAATAGTGTAAAAGGCGAAGGTGATAATGAAGATGTGCATTTTGCTGACACAGTAAAAGGATCTGATTGGGGCTGTGATCAAGAAGTAGCTAGAATGTTTGCACAAACTGCTCCAAAAGCGGTTCGTGAGCTTGCTGCTTGGGGTGTGCCTTGGACTAGAGTTACAAAAGGACCTAGAACTGTTGTTATAAACGCTCAAAAAACTACTATCGAAGAAAAAGAAGAAGCGCATGGTCTTATAAATGCAAGAGACTTTGGTGGTACTAAAAAATGGAGAACATGTTATATAGCTGATGCAACAGGGCATTGTATGTTATATGGTGTGGCAAATGAAGCGATTAAACATCAAGTTAAAATCATTGATAGAATGGAAGCAGTAAGATTAATTCATGATGGTAAAAAATGTTTAGGAGCTATTGCTAGAGATTTAACTAATGGAGAATTAATTGCTTATGTTGCTAGAGGAACTATGATTGCAACAGGTGGTTATGGCAGAATTTATAAACAAACTACAAATGCTGTTATTTGTGAAGGTACAGGAGCTGCTATTGCACTTGAAACTGGACTTTGTAGACTTTCAAATATGGAAGCAGTGCAATTTCATCCAACTCCAATCGTGCCAAGTGGTATCTTGCTAACTGAAGGTTGTAGAGGTGATGGTGGTATCTTAAGAGATGTTGATGGTTACCGCTTTATGCCTGATTATGAGCCTGAGAAAAAAGAACTTGCAAGTAGGGATGTTGTAAGTCGTAGAATGATGGAACATATTAGAAAAGGAAAAGGGGTAAAAAGCCCTTATGGAGATCATTTATGGCTTGATATTTCTATCCTTGGTCGTGCTCATGTTGAAAAAAATCTTCGTGATGTTCAAGATATTTGTAAAACATTTAATGGTATTGATCCTGCTGATGAGGGTCCAAAAGGCTGGGCACCAGTTTTACCTATGCAACATTACTCAATGGGTGGTATTAGAACAAAACCAACCGGTGAAAGTCAATGGCTAAATGGTCTTTTTGCATGTGGTGAAGCAGCTTGTTGGGACATGCACGGATTTAACCGCTTGGGTGGAAATTCATGTTCAGAAACTGTTGTTGCAGGTATGATCGTAGGGGATTATTTTGCACAATATTGTAAAGAAAATGGTTCAGAAATTGATACAAACATCGTTAAATCTTTCCTTTCTAAAGAGTATGATTATTTAAAATCTCTTGTAAGTAAAGAAGGAAAACATGATGTATTTGAAATCAAAAACAGAATGAAAGACATTATGTGGGAAAAAGTAGCTATCTTTAGAACAGGTCAAGGTCTTGAAGAAGCGGTTAAAGAGCTTGAAGAGTTATATCAAAAATCACTTGATTTAAAAGTACATGATAAAGAATTAAAATGTGCAAATCCAGAGCTTGAAGAAGCTTATAGAGTTCCAAGAATGCTAAAAATTGCTTTATGTGTTGCTTATGGTGCACTTTTAAGAACAGAAAGCCGTGGGGCTCATTATAGAGAAGATTATCCAAAAAGAGATGATTTAAATTGGATGAAAAGAACAAATACTTACTGGGTAGAAGGTGAAAGTATGCCTAGAGTTGAGTATGAAGATCTTGACATTATGAAAATGGAAATCCCACCTGCATTTAGAGGTTATGGTGCTAAAGGAAATATCATTGAAAACCCATTAAGTGAAAAACGCCAAGCTGAAGTTGATGCGATCCGTGAAAAAATGGAAGCAGAAGGCAAAGGTAGATATGAAATTCAACATGCTTTAATGCCTTATGAATTACAAGCTAAATTTAAAGCACCAAATCAAAGAATAGGAGTTGATTATGAGTAGAAAATTAACAATAAGAGCATTTAAATATAATCCATTAAGTAAAATTTCTAAGCCTCATTTTGTTACTTATGAGCTTGAAGAAACTCCATTTATGACGATTTTTGTGTGCTTAACTCAAATCAGAGAAAAAATGGATGCGGATTTGAGTTTTGACTTTGTATGTAGAGCAGGGATTTGTGGAAGCTGTGCTATGATGATCAATGGTAAGCCAAAACTTGCTTGTAAAACATTGACAAAAGATTATCCAGATGGCGTTATAGAGCTTATGCCTTTACCTGCATTTAGACATATCAAAGATTTGAGTGTTAATACAGGTGAGTGGTTTGATGGTATGTGCAAACGCGTTGAAAGCTGGGTACATAATGAAAAAGAAACAGATATTTCTAAACTTGAAGAGCGTATTGAACCAGAAGTTGCTGATGAGACTTTTGAACTTGATCGTTGTATAGAGTGTGGAATTTGTGTTGCTTCTTGTGCGACTAAGCTAATGAGACCTGACTTTATCGCAGCTACTGGACTTTTAAGAACAGCTAGATATTTACAAGATCCACATGATCACAGAACCATAGAAGATTTTTATGAATTAGTGGGTGATGATGATGGTGTGTTTGGATGTATGTCTTTACTTGCATGTGAAGATAATTGTCCAAAAGAACTACCTTTACAAAGCAAAATCGCTTATATGAGAAGACAGCTTGTCGCTCAAAGAAACAAATAATCCTAGCCCCCAAGAAAAGGGGGCTCTTAAAACCTTACTAAAACAAATTTGGCAAAATCATAGCGTTTATCTTGATACAAATACACTTTTTGATGAAAGTTTAATTGATGCTCAAAAAGCAGCAATTATTTTAAGTACTAATCTTGATAATTATGAAAGATTTAGCGCTTTAAATGAATTTAAAAATTTGATGAAAAGCTTAAATTTACGCTTAGATCTTTATGGTATACAGTATGCACAGGTTTGTTTTATTAATGCTTTAAATTTGGGAATTTTAGACAAAAACGAGCTTTTAAAAGCCTTAGAAAAACTTCAAAAAATCACCGATAATACTTTAATATATGCTTTTGTATCTAGGCAAAAAGTTATTCAAAAAGATTACAAGCAAGAAGTTAAAAACTCACATCAAACACTAGATCTCATTAATCAAAACTTACAAGAGCTTTGCGAGGATGAAAAAGCTCAAAAACTCTTACAAGAAGCTTTGGTTAAATTTGGTAATATTGATTTTTCTATCGCGGTAACGGGTGTGGTAAATGCAGGTAAATCAAGCATGCTAAATGCACTTTTAAAAAAAGATTTTTTAGGTGTATCTAATGTGCCTGAAACTGCAAATTTGAGTGTTTTAAAATACGGCAAAGACCAAAAAGCTAAGATATATTTTTGGAATGATGAAGAATGGCAAGATATTTTAAAAAGCTCTAAAGATAATCAAGACATGCAAGAACTTATAAAACAACTCGAGCAAAATTTTAATCTAAATGAATATCTTGAAAAAGAAAATAAAAATATAGAAATAAAAATTGAAGAATTAAAAAATTATACTAGCGCAAAAAACAAAATTTCAGCACTTATTAAAAAAATAGAGCTTTTTTCATCGCTTGATTTTTTAAAAGATAATGTTTGTATAGTTGATACTCCAGGACTTGATGATGTTATTATCCAAAGAGAACTTTTAACAAAAGATTATATAAGCAAGGCTGACTTTTTAATTCACCTTATGAATGCTTCTCAAAGTCTTAGTCAAAAAGATTGTGATTTTATTATAGAATGTTTGCTAACTTCAAGGGTAAGTAAGCTTTTGATTGTGCTTACTAAGGCTGACTTGCTTAGTCAAAAAGACTTGCAAGAAGTAATTAGCTATACTAAAAATAAACTCAAAGAAAATTTAGTACAAAAGCAGCTTAGCCAAGAATTATTAGATAATTTAGATTTTGTGTGTATTTCTTCAAAATTAGCTAATGATTTTTATCAAAAAAAAGGTGGGAATTTAGAACAAAGTAATATTTTAACACTAGAAGAACTTATAGCTAAAAGCTTATATGATAAAAACAAAATTGCTTTAAGTGCTTATAAAAAAGAATTATTATTACATTTAGAAAAAATAGAAGAAAAAATTAAATTTTCTAATAAAATGCTAAATTATGAAAGCTTTGAGCTTGATAAGCAAAATCAAACTATTATCAATAATTTTAAAGCAAAAAAAGAAAAATTAATGCAAGTAAAAGCAGAACTAAGTGCTATTTTTAACACAAAAGATGAAAATACTCAAGAAATTTTAACACTTTTGCATTTACTAGCTAAGAAATTAAAAGAAAAACTTATAGATGAGCTAAAATATAATCAAAATAATAAAATCAAAAACAACACTCAAAGACTAAATACTATCATTGATATGACTTTAAAAGATGGAATTTTTGATCTTTTAAGAGAGCTAAAACAGCAAAGTGAGTATAAAATTAATGAGCTTAAAACCACACTAAGTGTGAAATATGATTTTTTAAAAGCTATTTTAGAGCAAAATTGTGATGATTTTAAAAGTAAGGTTGAAACAAAAATAGAAAGCATTTTTACCAATGATCTTTTTATGGCATTAAAAGCGGAGCTTTTAAAAAATTTAGAATCCATGCAAGATATTTATAAACTAGAAAGCTCTTTAGAAAATCAAATTTTAGAAAAATTACAAACATTTAATATAGAAAAAATCGCACTAGATTTAAAAAATAATCAAGAATTTTTTACTAATTTAGAGCTTAGTTTGAATTTATATGAAAAAGAGCAAGAAGAACAAATCAAAGACTTAAAAGACTTGATTTTACAAATAGAACAAAACGAGCAAAACTCCAAAGAACTTTTAGAAAAAAATAATACAAAATTACAAAGTTTAAAGACTTTAAAAACGGAGCTTTTAAATGCAAAATGATTTGATTAATGATTTTTTAAAAGCTTATGAAAATGCTTATTGTAAAAGCTTTGATGATAGTTTTGAAGGAAAAATCTTAGCAATCAAAAATGCATTTTTAGAACCAAGCTTGCATTTAAATGATGTGTTTTTAAAAGATCTTGAAATGATTATAGCTAGCTATAAAAGAGCCATTAATGTGGCTATCATAGGGCAATTTTCCAGCGGTAAATCCACGCTTTTAAATTTGATTTTACAAAAAGAATGCCTGCCAACAGGTGTGGTGCCAGTGACTTTTAAGCCCACTTTTTTACGCTATGCTAAGGAGTATTTTTTAAGAGTTGAATATGAAGATGGCAGTGATGAGATTGTTGATATAGACGAACTTTCTAAATTTAGCGATCAAAGAAATGAGCTAAAAGAAACTAAAAGTTTGCACCTTTTTGCGCCTATTGAACTTTTAAAAGATATCACACTTATAGATACCCCAGGTTTAAATGCAAACACCACCGATACGCTAACTACTTTTAAAGAGCTTTCTTTTATGCATAGTGCTATTTGGCTTAGTTTGATTGATAATGCAGGTAAAAAAAGTGAAGAAGATGCTATAAAGGCAAATGCTAAGCTTTTAGAGCGTGGTGGAATTTGCGTGCTTAATCAAAAAGACAAGTTAAGTCAAGATGAGCTAGAAAATGTTTTAAATTATGCACATTTAGTTTTTGATAAGTATTTTGAAAAAATCATCGCAATTTCATGCAAAGAAGCAAAATTTGATTTGCAAAAGTCAAATTTACCTTTGCTTTATGAGTATTTAAAAGAACTTGATTATGAGTGCATTAAAAAAGATTTTATTAAAGAAAAACTTAGTAATTTATGCGAGCTTTTGTTAAATCAATATGATTTGTTTCAAAATGCGCTAGAGCAATTAGAGCTTAAATTTAATACTATTTTGCAAACTTTCAAAGTAAGTAAGCTAGAGCAAAAAATCAAAATTTTAAATCATAATTGTTTAGATAAATTAAAACTTGTTGGAGAAAAAATTGCTCAAGAAATTTTAAAATTTATCAAAGAAAAAGATAGTAGTTATTATAAAGAAGCTAAGGGTTTATTTAAGAAAAATCTTTATGAAAAAGTTGCTTATAAAGCACCATATCTTTCAAGTGATGATGCGTTTTTGGCTATGTTTTATAACTCTGAAGCAATGAATAAGGAATTTAAAAGATTAAAAAATGAAATCGCTTTAGAATTTAGTCAAATTAAAGATGATTTTTCCTTATTTTTTACTCATTTAGAAGAGCAAATTTTGCTTTTTAAGGCTCAATTTTCAAATTTACAAAAAGAAAATGTCTTAGAAAGTGAAAAAGAATTTGCTAGTTTTAGAAGCTTTGCTAGTGCTAGTGAAGAACTTTTTTTAAAAGATTTTAAACAATTATTGTTTAAAAGCCAACTTGAACTTGATCTATTTTTAGAAAAGCTTAATCTAAAGGCTTTGGCAAATTATGAAAGTGCTACTAAACTTACTTTGGGATTTTTTAGTACTAAAATGAATGCAAGTAAAGAATTTTACGAGCTTGATAGCACTGAGTTTAGCTTGTATCATCCTAAAGCAAGTGAAGTACATCAAAGAGTATTAACCGAGCTTAATGTATATGAATTTGAAGATTTGCTTTTAAATAAGCCTGTAGTTTTAAAAATTTATAAAAATTATATGCAAAGTTTTGTTGATTTTATTGAGACTAAAAGACAGATTATTTTGAATTTAAAAAGTGAATTTGAGGCTAAAAAATCAATGATTTCTAGCATCAAATCCCAAATTTCTAAGCTTTAAAAATTTTTTCTAAGTGCGTTTTATAATTTGTGAAATATTCTTGTACTTGAGGATTTTTGATTACATCATTTGCTATGAAAGTAGGCAAAGCACTCATTCCTAAAAACTCATGTGCTTTGTGAAAGTGTAAATACACTCCATCAACTCCGGCTCCATTAAAGAATTCATTCTCATCATCAAAAGCTTGCATTGGAGCATTCCAAGTTAGCGAAAGCATGTATTTTTTATTTTTTAAAAGCCCACCTGTGCCATAATTCTTAGTAGGTTCATTATGACTTCTACCATCGTTTTTATAAAACACTCCATGTCCTGCTGTGAAAACATCGTCAATGTATTTTTTCACTATCCAAGGCTCTCCCATCCACCAACCAGGCATTTGCCAAATCAAAACATCAGCATTTAGAATTTTTTCTACCTCATCGTTTGTGTTATAACCTTGATCTATGTGTGTTTGTTGGGTTTGTAAACCAAGCTCTTGTAAAGTCTTAAGTGCAAGCTCATACAAGCTTGTGTTTAATCTTCCTTTGGAGTGTCCAAATTCTTTTGCACCATTTAATAATAATACTTTTTGCATATTTTTCCTTTTTATGTTTTTTAAAATTATAATTTAACTATAATTTTATTTCAATACTGAAATTTATGTAAGATACTATATAAAAGGAAAGTATATGGAAGAAAAGTGCGATTTTACGGAATGCGGATTTAATTATACTTTATCTTTGATTTCGGGAAAGTATAAGATGAGCGTTTTGTACTGTTTATTTCGCTATGAAGTAGTAAGATATAATGAACTTAAAAGATATCTTGGTAATATTTCTTTTAAGACTTTAACACATACTTTAAGAGAGCTTGAAAATGATGATTTAATCACGCGTAAAGAATACCCACAAATCCCTCCAAAAGTAGAATACCGCCTTGCTAAAAAAGGTCAAGGTTTAATTCCTATTTTACAAGCGATGTGTGATTGGGGCGAGGCAAATCAAAGGGAAGAAAAATGATAGAATTATTAGATGGTATAAATTTAGAAAAATACATGGGCACATGGTTAGAAATGGCTAGAAAACCTGCGTTTTTTCAAAAAACTTGCAAAAGTGCTAAAGCAGAATATGAGCTAGAGTATGAAGGCTCTACACCTATAATCAAAGTCAAAAATATATGCACTAAAGAAAATGGAGAAATCTCTCAGGCAAATGGCAAAGCTAGGGTAAAATCACCAAGATCTTTAGCGGTTAAATTTAGTATTTTTATGAATGTTTTTAACAAGCCAAATTATGAGATTATTTACATTGACACAAGCTATCAAGTTTCTATCGTAGGTAGTCCTGATAAAAAATATTTATGGATTTTATCAAGAGAGATTTTAGCAAAAGAGCAAATAAACTCTTTGCTTGAAATAGCCAAGCAAAGAGGTTTTGACACTAGCGATGTGATTTTTGATGAGTATTAATCCTGCTCACTCATATCGATTACATAGCGGAATTTGGCTTTTCCTGAAGTGAGGTTTTCATAAGCTTTGTCAATCTCACTTGGTTTGATGAGTTCAATTTCAGGATAAATTCCATGTTCTAAAGAAAAATCAAGCATTTCTTGAGTTTCTTTAATGCCCCCAATAAGCGAGCCATATACTTTTTTACCTGCTTTATGTACAAAGTGAATGATGTTAATGCTAGGGCTTACTTCATGTGGAGGTAATCCTACTATAGCCATCTCACCACCAAATTTTAGCAAATCCATATAAGCTAGCGGATCATAAGGGGTTGGTATGGTGGAAATGATGAGGTCAAATCTTTCTTTTACCGCACTTTTATCTGTACTAGTATAAAAATTACTCACACCCATAGCTAGAGCTTGTGCTTTTTTGTTTTCATTTCTTGCAAAAACACTTACTTTTGCACCCATTTTCACAGCATATTTTACTGCCATCATACCAAGCCCACCAAATCCTGCTACGGCTACACTTGAGCCTTTTTTGATGTTTGAAAATTTAAGCGGTGAATAGGTAGTAATACCCGCACAAAGTAAAGGCGCTACTTTGTCAAGTGGTGCATTTTTTGGCACATTGATAGCAAATTTTTCACTTACTACGATGTTGTTTGAGTAGCCTCCATAGGTGTTTTCATTATCATGAAATACATCTTTGCAGTTATAAGTGTAGATGGTTTTACCATTTTCGCAAAATTGCTCTTGAGATTTTTTGCATGCTTCGCACTCTCCGCATGAGTTTACCATGCACCCAACCCCAGCAAAATCACCTACTTTAAATTTACTCACATTTTCCCCCACCGCGATAACTTCTCCTGCTATTTCATGGCCAGGTACGCAAGGGTAGGTTGCCTCGCCCCATTCGCTTCTTGCGGTATGTATGTCACTATGACAAATTCCTGCGTATTTGATAGCGATTAAGATGTCGTTTTTACCTACTTTATGGCGTGTAAATTCAAAAGGTGTGAATTTAGAATCTTTGCTAAGCATGGCATAACCTTTGCTTTTAACACGACCATTTTCTAAAAAGATTTTTGAGTCCATTTTCTCTCCTTTGTGGTTTTTGAAATTATATTAAAGCTAGGTTTTTATTGCAATAGGGAAAATAAAGTAAGATACTATACTAAAGGTGCGTTTGTGGGTTTTGGTTTGATTTTTATGGTATAATTATTTAAATTTTTTATCCATAAGGAAGCCATGAAACTTAAGCATTTTTCAGAAGATGATACTAGAGTTAAACTCATAGATGTAAAACTTCACACTAGCTCTTGGAGTGAAGAAAATATCATAAGAAATTATTATTTTACCGATGGGCGTAAGCTTATAGGAAATAAAAGAGGCGAAAGAAAATTTGCAGATTATTTGTTGAAATTTCAAAACAATAATCTTGCTATCATAGAAGCTAAAAAACAAAGCAAAGATCCTTTAGATGGCTTGTCTCAAGGCATAGAATATGCTAAAATTTTAAATGTAGCATTTGTATATAGCACTAATGGCGATAAAATTTATGAATACAACCTAAAAACTTCAAGCGGTGAGTATATAGAAAAATTTCCAACCCCAAATGAGCTTTTTGCTAGGATTTATGGAAATTTAAAAGAATGGCAATACAAGCTTTTATCACAGCGAGAATTATACATACCCCAAAAAGAATTAAGATATTATCAAAAGATCGCAGTTGATAAAGTCATAGAAGCTTTGATTAACGGTAAAAATAGAATTTTACTCACTCTTGCTACAGGCACAGGTAAAACCACTATAGCCTTTGCTTTGTGTTATCGTTTGCTTGAAGCTAGGTGGAATAAAACAAATCAAGACAAAAAACCTAAGATATTATTTTTATGTGATAGGGTGAGTTTAAGAGATCAAGCTTTAGGAGAGTTTAATCCTATAGAGGGAGATTGCGTGGCAGTGAGTGCGCAAGAGTTGAGAAAAAATAATGGCAGAGTGCCTACAAGTGCAAATGTGTTTTTTGGAATTTATCAAAGTCTAGCTTCAAATTCAAAAGAACAAGAAAATGTTAATGAAGAACAAGAAAGCAAATTCTACTTACAATACCCCAAAGACTTTTTTGATCTTATCATCATCGATGAATGCCACAGAGGTGGAGCGAATGAAGAAGGTAGTTGGGCAGGGGTGTTAGAGTACTTTTCATCGGCCACGCATTTAGGGCTTACTGCTACGCCTAAAAAAAGCGATAATGTAGATACTTATAGGTATTTTGGCGAAAGTATATATGAGTATAGTCTTAAAGATGGTATAGAAGATGGCTTTTTAACTCCTTATAAAGTTAAGCGTGTTACGACTACGCTTAGTGAAGGCTATGTGTACAACCCTGATGATATCATAGAAGGTGAGTTAGAAAAAGGCTTTTATAAGATCAATGAATTTGAAAGAAATATTCACTTACCTCAATACAACGATTTTCTAGCTAAAGAAATTTTAAAGCTCATCAACCCTATGGACAAAACCATCATCTTTTGTGCTAACCAAGCCCATGCAAGTGAAGTAAAAAGAGCCATTGATAAATTTAAAAGTGTAAAAAGAGATGACTACTGCGTGAGGGTTACAAGTGATGAGGGTAAAATAGGGCTTGAGTACTTAAAGCAGTTTCAAGATAATGACAAAAGCTACCCTGTGATACTCACTAGTTCTAAAATGCTAACCACAGGAGTAGATGCTAGAAATGTCCGCAACATAGTGCTTTTGGCAAATATAGGTTCTATCATAGAATTTAAGCAAATCATCGGAAGAGGCACTAGGGTGTATGAGGGAAAAGACTTTTTTACTATACTAGATTTTACCGGAGTAACAAGACTTTTTTATGATCCTAAATGGGATGGCGAGCAGATCAAAGATGAAGAAAAAACCGAGGTAAAAACTATACAAAACAAAAGAGAGCAAAGCAACCCTAAAGAAGCAACTAAGCAAAAAGAAGTCACCGTGCATTTAAAAGGCACCAAACTAAAAGTGCTTGATATAACGACAAGCTACATAGGAGATAGCGACAAGCCACTTAGCACAAAAGAATTTTTGGAATTTTTAGTAGGAAAATTAGCAGAATTTTATAACGATGAGACAAGGTTACGCGAGATTTGGAGTAACCAAGCAAGCAGGAAAGAATTTTTACAAAAACTTGAAAAAGACCGCATAAGCGAGCAGGTTTTGGAAGAATTGACAGTGATTTTTGAGCAAAAAGACTGCGATGTGTATGATGTGCTAGCACACTTAAGCTTTAACAGCGAGATAAAAACACGCCATGAACGCGTGCTAAATGTAAAAAATAGTGCATTTTTAAAACGCTTCCAAAAAGAAAAAGCCTTAAAGCTTGTCGAGTTTTTACTAGATAGGTATCAAGAGTATGGCATAAAAGACTTTGATAGTGGGTTAAAAACACTTATAGATCTTAGCTCTTTAGGTAGCGTAAAAGAGCTAGTGAGTGAATTTGAAGGTATGGAAAATTTAAAAAAATGCATTGATGATTTACAAAGGGAGATTTATTTAAATTAAAGGATAATTTATGGAAGAAATACAAAAAATACAAGAAGAAATAAGTAGTATAAGAAGTGATATTTTAAAAAAATATAAATATATAAATGAAAAATACAATTTAATTTGTGGAGAAAATAATAATAAATCTTTATATGACCAAATAGAAGATATAAGAAATGACATAGATTATAAGCTAAATGATTTAGATGGTCAAATTAGTAATTTTAATAAATTTTATGATGAAACTTTTGGAGAAATTGAAGCAGAAAATAATGAAAGAAACGGTGGGTTAAAAAAAGAATTAGAAAATTTAAAAGAAAATATAGAAGAATTTGAAAATGAAGCAAATGATAAACTTAAAGTAATACAAGAAAAATATAATTTAATTTGTGGAGAAGATAATGATGAATCTTTATATGACCAAATAGAAAATGTAAAAAGTGATATAGAAAAACAATTACAAGATTTATCAACTAAAATCAATCATTTTAATAAATTTTATGATGAAACTTTTGGAGAATTTGTTAAAGAAAGCAATGCAAGAAATGGTGGATTAAAACAAGAATTACAAGATTTAAAACAAGAATTACAAGATTATATTAAAACGCAAAAAGAAGCATTTGAGTTATATGAAAAAGAGAAAAAGGATAAATTTATTGAAATAGAAAAAGATATTAAAAAACTATTAGGTGGTGCTACTAATGGTTCTTTAGCTCATTCTTATGAAATATCTAAAGAGAATTATTGTTGGCCTATTGTAGGTTGGAATTGCGTGGTATTTGTTTCTATATTTTCAATAATTGGTCTTTCAGGTGAATTAGTAATCAATCAGTTAAACAAGATAAACGCTAATGATTATATGGGTATTCTTAGTTTAGCTGTATTAAGATTACCTATTTATATTTCATTAGTTTGGTTAGGTATTTTTTCGACTAGAAGACGCAATGAAATAAAAAGACTTCAAGAAGAGTATAAACACAAAGAAACGGTTGCTAAAACATACTATGGATACCAAGAACAAATGGAAAAATTAAGCGATAATGAAAAAGCAAAAGAGTTACAAGAAAGATTAATGTCTAATTTGGTAGATATGATTAATCAAAATCCAAATATAACTTTGGATAAAATAAAACAAGAAAATACACCTATGATAGATTTTGTAGAAAAAATATCAAAACTACCAAAAGATGGGCAAGATATAGTAAAAGATATGATAAATAAAATAAGCATTGGAACAAAATGACAAAATTACCGCAGGGTTGGGAAGTTAAAAAGCTTGGGGAAATTTTTAATATTGAAAGAGGAGGCTCTCCTAGACCGATTAAAGAATTTTTAACGGATAAAGAAGATGGTATAAATTGGATTAAAATAGGTGATATAAAAAATCAAAAATATCTTTATGCAACAGAAGAAAAAATTATACAAGAAGGACTTAAAAAAAGCAAATTGGTTATCGAGGGGGATTTATTAGTTTCAAATTCCATGAGTTTTGGCAAACCTGTTATTGTAAAATTACAAAAAGGTGCAATTCACGATGGTTGGCTATTGTTAAAAGAAAAAATTAATTTAAATAAGGAATATTTTTACTATTTATTTTCTAGTAATTTTATGTATGACTTTTTATCTTATCAAGCTTCTGGCTCTACTGTAAAAAATTTAAATATAGATAAACTTAAACAAATCGAAATCCCACTACCACCTTTACAAGAGCAAGAAAGGATAGTGGGGATTTTAGATGAGAGTTTTGCAAAGATAGATGAGAGTATAAAAATTTTAGAGCAAGATTTGCTAAATTTAGATGAGTTAATCCAAAGTGCCTTGCAAAAAGCTTTTAACCCTTTAAAGGATAATACTAAGGAAAACTACAAACTCCCACAAGGTTGGGAGAAATTTAATTTCGATAATATTTTTTACAGCCCAAGTTCTAAAAATTATCAATTAAATACTAAGGATTATTTAGAAAAAGGTTGCATACCCATAATAGATCAATCTAAAAAATTTATTATTGGATATTCAAATAATTATGAAAAAGTATTTAAAATAAATAATTGCAATAACTCATGTATAATTTTTGGCGATCACACTAGGGTTTTAAAATTTATAGATTTTGATTTTATTGTTGGTGCAGATGGGGTAAAAATATTATTAAATAAAGACATAGAAAGATTTAATACAAAATTTTTATTTTTTCAACTATTATACAAAGATATTCCATTATTAGGATATCGAAGGCATTTTAGTGTGCTAAAACAAAATACTTTCAGTATTCCACCACTTAAAGAGCAAGAGCAAATCGCTTCGCATTTAGATGAACTTTCTTCTCATGTAAAAAATTTAAAGCAAAACTATCAAATGCAGATAAAAAATCTACAAGAGCTTAAAAAGTCCTTACTAGATAAAGCTTTTCAAGGAAGATTATAAATGTTAAAATTTTTATCAAATTTTAACATATGGGTTAGATATGTTAAAAATTTTTGATTTTTTTAGCATATTTTTTGAAGGATAAAAATGCAAAGAAACATCAAACGAAATCTTGCTATGGATTTTTTAAGTTTTAGTTTAGAAAATCAAGAAGATTTTTTAGAAGTGATTTATAAAGATGATGATATATGGCTTAGCGTGGCTTTAATGGCTAAGTTATTTGAATGTTCTAGTGATAATATTTATCTACACCTTAGTAATATCTATAAAGAAAATGAACTTGATAAAAATTCAACTTCCGAGGAAATCTCGGTAGTTCAAAAAGAGGGTAAAAGAGAAGTTAAAAGGAAGATAGCATTTTATAATCTTGATGTTATTATAAGTGTAGGGTATAGAATAAATTCTTATAAAGCCACAAAGTTTAGACAATGGGCTACAACAATCTTAAAACAATTTAGCATTAAAGGATATGTGTTAGATAAAGAGCGTTTGAAAAATGGTAGTGTGATAAATAAAAACTATTTTGATGAACTCTTAGAAGAAATCAGAGAAATAAGAGCTAGCGAAAGGTTGTTTTATCAAAAGATAACAGATATTTATACAACAGCGATTGATTATGACAAAAATGATGAATTGACTAAAGAGTTTTTTGCTAGTGTGCAAAATAAACTCCATTTTGCTACACATGGACACACTGCAGCAGAGCTTATAAAACAAAGAGCAGATCATAAAAAAGAAAATATGGGACTTTATACATGGAAAAATGCCCCTGAAGGAAAAATTTTACAAAGCGATGTGGTGATTGCTAAAAATTATCTTAGTCAAGATGAACTTTTAGAGTTAAATCGTATAGTTGGTATGTATCTTGACTATGCTGAAGATAGAGCAAAGAAAAACATAGCTATGACTATGCAAGATTGGAAAGATAGATTAGATATTTTTTTAGAATTTAATGAAAGAGAAATTTTAAAAGATAATGGCAAAATAAGTAAGAAATTAGCAGATGATTTTGCTAAGGAAGAATTTTATAAATTTAGAGTTATTCAAGATAAAAACTATAAGTCAGATTTTGATAAGGTTATTTTAAAAGCTTTAAAGGATAAAAATGCAAAGTAAAATCGATAAAATCACAGATATTCTAAGACGCGATGATGGCATAAGCGGTGCTATGCATTATAGTGAGCAGATTAGCTGGGTGCTTTTTTTGAAATTTTTAGATGATTATGAAGAAGAGTTAAAGCTAGAAGCTGAGCTAGATGAAAAGCCTTATAGGGCTATTTTGCAAGAAAAATTTAGTTGGAGGGCTTGGGCAGCACCTAAAACAAGTGAAGGAAAGCTTGATGTAAAAAACGCTTTAAGTGGAAGTGATTTGCTAAGCTTTGTGAATGATGAGCTTTTTCCATACCTAAAAAGTTTCAAAGATAATGAAAATTTCAAAAGTATAGAGTATAAGATAGGCGGAATTTTTGAATTTATAGACAACCGCATAGCTAATGGCCATACTTTAAGAGAGGTTATAAATTTAGTTGATGAGCTAAGTTTTAGCAAAGAAAGTGATGTATTTGCTTTGGGTGAGGTTTATGAGAAGCTTTTAAAAGACATGGGAAGTGATGGGGGAAATAGCGGGGAGTTTTATACCCCAAGACCTTTGGTTAGAGCTATGGTGGAGGTGCTAGACCCTAAAGCAAAAGAGAGAATTTACGATCCTGCGTGTGGGAGTTGTGGATTTTTAGTAGAGAGTTTTTTGCATATTCTCTATGAAGATAGGGCAAAAAAGAAAAAAGCAAATTTGAGTGTGGAGGAACTTGAATTTTTACAAAATGATGCCTTGTTCGGTAAAGAAAAAACTCCACTTAGTTATGCAATGGGTGTGATGAATATGATTTTACATGAGGTTAAGTCCCCAAATATCATCAAAACCAATACTCTAAATAAAAAAATCACAGACATAACTGAAAATGAAAAATACGAAGTGATTTTGGCAAATCCTCCTTTTGGTGGTAAAGAAAAAGATCAAATTCAAAATAACTTTCCTGTAAAATCAAACGCTACTGAGCTTTTGTTTTTACAACATATTTTAAAGTCTTTGAAAAACAATGGAAGATGTGCCATAGTAGTGCCTGAAGGGGTGCTTTTTCAAAATTCAAATGCCTTTGTGAGTGTAAAAAAAGACTTGCTAGAAAATTTTAATCTTGAATGTGTTTTAAGCTTGCCAAGTGGGATATTTTTACCTTATAGTGC
Source organism: Campylobacter sp. RKI_CA19_01122 (assembly GCF_025771325.1). Taxonomy (NCBI): domain Bacteria; kingdom Pseudomonadati; phylum Campylobacterota; class Epsilonproteobacteria; order Campylobacterales; family Campylobacteraceae; genus Campylobacter; species Campylobacter sp. RKI_CA19_01122. The sequence goes on from NZ_JAKMPZ010000004.1 coordinate 51,740, forward strand.
GGTAAAAACTAATGTGCTTTTTTTCTCTAAAGGGCAAAGAAGCATTTGTGGTGAAAATGATGAAAGTGTCTATTACTATGAGCTTGTACCACCTTTTAAATTGACTAAAAATAAACCTTTAGAATACACGCATTTGCAAGAATTTTTAAAATGTTATAAAGAAAGAAAAATCACGGCTAATTCTTATTTGGTAAGTAAAAAAGAACTTGAAGAAAGAAATTATGATTTAAGTGCTAAAAATCCAAATACAAAAGAAGAAAAAACCTTGCGTGAAGTGAGTGAAATTTTAAGCGAGTTAGAGCAAAATCAAAAACAAGCAAAAATGCTTTTTGAAAAAATTCAAAAAGCACTTGTTTAAGGCATAAAAATTATATCAACCAAATCATTTTCTTTTATATCATCATTTGCTATCATAAGTGCAGCTTTGTTGTTTAAATTATTTATGATAGCACTTGAACCTTGTTTTTTGCCTTTTAAATTGGCATAAATTTTTCCGTCTTTAAATTCTACATTACAAGCTACAAATTCTAAATGCGGACTTTTTTTCTTATAGTCAGTATTTGCAAATGCCTTAAATACATAGTCTTTTTCTTGTAAAAGCCAAGCATTTAAAAGTTCTCTTACATATAAATTAAACATTACCATAGCCGAGTATGGAAAACCCGGTAGAGCAAAGATGAATTTGTCTTCAAATTTGGCTATTTTGATGTGTTTGCCAGGCTTTACATCGACTTTGTCTAGGATGACTTCGTACTCTTTAACAGCTTGTTTTAAAAAATCAAAATCCCCCATGGAAACTCCACCGGTGGTAACTAAAATATCACACGCATTAAGTGCTTGTTTTAAAACACTTGGGGTTTTTTGCATATCATCTTTTAAAAGTGGAAAAATTCTAGCTTCAGCACCAAGTTTTTTTGCCATATTAGCTATGGCTACATGGTTTGATGAGCGAATTTGTGCAGAGTGCTCTAAGCTTTCGCCTAAGTCTTTGATTTCACTTCCACTACTTAGCACGCCTATGATAGGTTTAGCAAATACACTAATGTGAAAATATCCAAGCTCAGCTAAAAGTGCTATCTCGCTATAGCCTAGCTTTGTGCCTTTTGTGAGTAAAATTTCACCTTCGGTGTAGCTCTCGCCCACCTTTCTTACAGCAAAGCCTTGTGGAACTTTTTCTTTTATATAAATCACACCATTTTTAACTTCAACTTTTTCCACAGGCACTAAGGTATCACAACCTTCACTCATCAAAGAGCCTGTAAAGGTTTTAACACATTCTTTATTTTGTATTTTAAAGCTTGGAAAAATTCCCGCAGGTACTTCGCCTATGATAGACAAAGGCTCATCTTGCTCACTAAATTTAATCGCATAGCCATCCATAGAAGCAGTAGGAAATTGAGGGTTGTTAGTAGAAGCTTTGATGTCTATGGCTAAAATTCTATCTAAGCACTGTGTTAAAGCGATATTTTCTATCTTTTCATATGCTTGTATGTGTGAATGAAGTATGTCTAAACTTTGACTATAAGAAGTTAGCATTTTAGTCCTTAGTGCTTAAAATTCCTGCTCCTTGAAGTTTCAAAGAGCGTTCTTTGGCATAAATTTTTTCGCCATTAATGATATCATATTTCCATATAGGCGCACTTGCTTTAAAATCTTCTACAAAATCATTAATTAACTTAAGTCCTAATTTTCTTTGCTTACTTAAAACCCCAGCAAAATAAGAACTCTCATGCACCTTAACTTCACCGATAGAGTGAGCAAACATCAAGCTTACATTTTCATTTGCAAGTTTTTGGCACCATTTTTCAAACCAAGTTTTTAATAAAGGCTCATATATATCAAAACTCAAAGCCTCAATCTCATCTTCAGCCCTCACTATACCGCAAAATGTGATTAAAGCTCCGCAGTTTTTATCTTTAGCATATTCATACCATCTAGCATAAATGCTAGGAATTTCTAAGGCTCCTTGATGTAATTCAAACATAACTCATCCTCCACAAACCGGTGGTAATAAACAAATTTTATCCCCATCTTTTAAGGTAGTTTCATCATCAAAAACCATTTCATCATTTAAAGCAACTGCACAAAGTTCAAGCCATTCTTTTAAGCTTTCATCTTGCCCTAAAATTGCTTTTAATTCTTTAAGATTACTTACATTTAGTTCTAAGCTTTCTTTGTTAATTGGCCCTAGAAATTCAACTTTTACCATTTTTTTTACCTTTATTCTTTGATTTCTAAAATTCCCATCATTCCAAGATCTTCATGCTCTAAAATATGGCAGTGAAACATTCTAATACCGGTAAATTTTTGACTCATTCTAAGTCTTAATTCTTCTCCAGGTCTTACATTAATCGTATCTTGCAATGCTCTGAATTTTGCTTTTGTTATTTTACCTTTAAATTTAGAAGATATGAGTTCAAATTGTGTTCCATGTATATGGAAAGGATGATCCATATGCGATTTGTTTTTTATTACCCATTCTTCTACTTCATTTAATTTTGAGGTTAAATCCGTTCTATTCATATCAAATGTTTTACCATTGATTAAAAACATAGAGGCAAGGCTTTTTTTGATTTCTTCTTCACTTTTTTTACTAATACCATGCATTTGCATATGATCTTCACTCATAATCACTTCTTTAAAGCTTGTAGCTTCTTTTAAAGGTGGAAATTCTCGTAGCTTTTCAGGTATGTTTTCTATAGTTTTTTCTACTTTAAGATCAGCTAACATAAGAGTGTAAGGTTCTTCTTTAACAAGCATTTTATCGCGGTCATAATAAGTACTTTCAAGTTTAAATTCACCCTTACTTGCTTTGATTAGCACTTCTACTCTTGAAGCAGGACTTAAAAATAACTCATCTAATTCAACACCTTTTTCTATAAGCCCTCCATCAGTTCCTACTAAAATAAATTTAGCACCTTTAATGCGTAAATTTAAATATCTTGCCGCACAAAAATTATAAATACGAATTCTTTGAGCTTTGTCAAGTGTTATTTTTGGTTTTAATTGTCCATTGATAAGAACTAAATTTCCTTCTCTGCCATTTAGCCAATCAAATAAATTATTATCAGGAATTTGTGCGTTTTCATCTAAACGCAAATCACTAATCACCCAATCTTGTTCTTGTAAATGCGACAACGCATCTTTTTTAGCTTTTACTACAAATACCCCTGCTAAGCCTTTATAAACTTGCTTTGCTGTGGTGTAGTGTGGGTGTGGATGATACCAGTAGGTTCCTGCTGAATTTTCTCCAAGTTTAAAGCGATAAATTCTTTCTCTACCAGGCATGATAGGATCGTGTGGGTTGCCATCTTGCTCAGGTGGTATGTCAAGTCCATGCCAGTGGATAGTAGTTGGCTCTTTTAAACTATTTTTTACCAAAATTTCTACAGTATCACCTTCATAAACTTCTATTTTAGGTCCAGGTATAGAGCCATTGTAAGTAAAGCATTTTGTTTTTTTACCTTTAACAAGCTCTATTTGACTTTCTTTGATTTCTATACTTGATCTAAAGAAATTTTTCTTTGTACTTGTGTTTTTTAGAAGTTTTAAATTTGCTAATGTTTGTCCGCTAGGAAAGTCTTTTTCATCGAGTAGTTTAATGTTTGGATTTTCTAGTTTTATAAAAGAAGTATTGATTTCTTTTGTATCTTTTTGTGTATGTTTTGAGTGCATATTATGATGAGAATGATCCCCCATTGCATAAGCACTGCTAATACTTGCTAAACCTAAAGCATTAAATTTTAAAAATAACCTTCTATCCATTAAATTTTTACTCCTAAATTAATTTTGATTTGGATTTTGATTATAGCTATTATTTGATTAATGATTGTAAATTATAAAAACAAGATATAATTTTAATATGATTTGTTATACAAGTGGTTTTAAATCAAAAATTAAGGACAAATAATGCTAATTAAAAATCATTTAGATAAAGACTTTCAAACCCCTGCTTATATTTTAGAAGAAGACAAGCTTAGAAAAAATTGTGAGCTTTTAGCTAAAGTGAGTGAGCAAAGTGGAGCAAAAGTCTTGCTTGCTCTAAAAGGTTTTGCTTTTTCAGGTGCTATGGATATAGTGGGTGAGTATCTATCAGGTTGTACTTGCAGTGGGCTTTGGGAAGCTAAATTTGCAAAAGAATATATGAATAAAGAAATTCATACTTTTTCACCTGCTTTTAAAGATGATGAAATAGATGAAATCATAGATCTTTCACACCATATAGTATTTAATTCTTTTAATCAGTTTAAAAAATTTAAAGATAAAGCAAGCCACAAGTCTCTTGGTTTGCGTTGTAATCCAGAGCTTTCAGTGGCTCCAAAAGAACTTTATAATCCTTGTGGTAGATTTTCAAGATTAGGAATTCGTGCGATTGATTTTGAAAATGAAGATTTAAGTGCTTTAAGTGGGCTTCATTTTCATGCTTTGTGTGAAGAAAGTGCGCATTCTTTAGAGCTTGTATTAAATGCTTTTGAGGCTAAATTTTCAAAATTTATTAAAAATATAAAATGGGTTAATTTTGGTGGAGGCCATCATATTACTAAAGAAGGTTATGACACGCAAAAACTAATTGATCTTTGTAAAAAATTTAGCGATAAATACGGTGTGCAAGTGTATCTTGAGCCAGGTGAGGCTGTGGGTTGGCAGTGCGGGACTTTAGTTGCAAGTGTAATAGATATAGTAGAAAATGAGAAAAAAATAGCTATTTTAGATACTTCAAGCGAAGCTCATATGCCAGATACTATCATTATGCCTTATACAAGCGAGGTTTTAAATGCTAGAATTTTATCAAGTCGTGATGGACAAAATTACAGCGAGTTAAAAGAAAATGAATTTGCTTATTTACTTGGTGGTAATACTTGCTTAGCAGGGGATATCATGGGTGAGTATGCTTTTAATCAAGAGTTAAAAATAGGGCAAAAAATAGTATTTTTAGATCAAATTCATTATTCCATAGTTAAAAACACCACTTTTAATGGAGTAAGACTTCCAAATTTAATATTCTTAGATAAGAATGAAAATTTATCTACGATAAGAGAGTTTTGTTATGAAAATTATTCAAAAAGAAACTAAAAATTGAGTTTTTTTGTAGTTTTTTGCAAATTTATGTTTTTTAAATAAAACTTTTTTTAAAATAAAAATGGAAACTGAAAATTAACAAAACTACAATGCTAAGCTTTTTCTAGCGTGTAATGTTTAGGAGTAATTTATGCATAGAGTTATACTAGCTCTTTTAGCCTGTTTTAACTTTCTATTTGCTCAAGAAAATTTTGAAGTTAAAAATACTCAAATTTGGGATGTGCAAAGAGTGATGAATATAGAAAGTTATCAAAATTTTGGTGCTTTGTGGACTAAACTGCAAGGTGAGTATATTGCAAGTGCTGTTTTGATTATACTTATAGTGGTAATTTCAGCTTTTGCTTTGCATTATATGGTCATAGGTCCAAAGAAATTTTCTCATGATGGTAAGAAAATTTACGCTTTTTCAGTATTTGAAAGATTGTTTCATTTTGTAGCAGCAATCTCTTGGATTATCCTTGTACCAACCGGACTTATTATGATTTTTGGATCGTATTTTGGCGGTGGATTTTTTGTAAGAATGTGTAAAAACTTACATGGTATTGCTACTATTTTATTTATCATTTCTATCATTCCTATGCTTTTGTGTTGGATTAAAAGAATGCTTCCTGCAAGTTATGATTTAAGATGGATGATGATAGTAGGTGGATATTTAAGCAAAGAGAAAAAACCTGTGCCTGCGGGTAAGTTTAACTTTGGTCAAAAATCTTGGTATTATATAGCTGTTTTTGGTGGCTTTTTGATGATAATCACTGGTGCGTTTATGTTTTTTCTTGATTTTAATTCTACTTCTTTGCAATCTATTTTTGGCATTTCTCATATAGATATTTTAAGAGCTTCAGCTATCATCCATAATATTTTGGGTATTTTATGTGCAGTATTTTTTGCTATTCATATTTACATGGCCGTATTTGCTATTAAAGGAAGTATCCACTCTATGATTAGTGGCTATAAAGAAGAAGAGGAAGTTTATATTTTACATTCTTATTGGTATAAAGAATTAAGCGATAAAAAACAAATCAATCCATCGTTTACTTACGATTCTAAAACAAAATTTTAAAATCTCACTTGATTTTTTTAAATTTTCCTTGTTATAATCAAATAAAAATAACAAGGAAAATTAATGATACAAGATATTGATCTTTCGCGCAAATATTTTTATGAATTTTTTTCAAAAGCTTTTAATTTTATCGACGAAAATGAGTTTAAAATTTGGCATGAGCAAGTTTTAGTTTTAGCTCAAAGTCCTTTAGATGATAGTTTAAAGTCTGATTTTGAAAAACTTAGTGCATGTGATTTTGCAAGTTTTAAAGAAGAACAAAATGGAGTGTTTTTTGATTTTTCTTATGTGAATGTGCCTATTAGTGCTTCTTTTTATGATGAGGGTAGGGATGATGGTAAAATGAAGCTTCAAGCCTGTGAAATTATTAGAAAAACCAAATTTAGAAAAAAAGAAGATTGCAGGCAAAGTGAAGATGAATTTGGCTTTTTGTTTGCTTTTATGGCAAGTATTATTGAGCATGATTTAAAAGTTGCACAGCAATTATTTCGTTTTGTGATAAACCCTGTAATAGATGAGTTTATAGAAAAATTACAAATCCACAAAAACTCAAATTTTTACATTGCTATTGCCAATATTATGAAAGTCTTTTTTGCAAATGAAAGAGCTTATTTGGAAGTACAAGCACCTATAAAAAAAGAAGGTAAAAGTGTAGCAGATGAGGCTTTACAAAGACTTCCTTATGAGCCAAGACTTCCTACTAAATTTAGCAAAACAAATATAGAAGAACTTAGTAAATTATAGAAATTAATATGTATTTTGTTACCAAAATACATATTATCAAAATCATCTTTTTATGAAAATAGAAATTAAATAAAATCTTAAGTGAAAATATGCAAAATTTATTTTGTTAAGTGTATAAATACTTTGAAAATAAGTATTTATAGTTATTCTTTACTTTTATTTCAAAGGAGAGAACATGGAGGCCAATCAAAGAAGGGATTTTTTAAAAAAATCTTTGAAAATTGGTGCTTTAGGGGTAGTAGCTGGGGCAAGTGTGAATGCTTTAGCTAAAGATGATTACCAAGAGCAAAATACCGTAGTTTTAGGAAAAAGTACTAAAAAAGAAGTGCTTTATAGAAAAACTATGCATTGGGAAAAATACTACAAAATAGCTTATTAATTAAGAAAGGAAGAAGATGGCATTAGCAAGAAGAAATTTTCTTAAGCTTGCTGGTATTGCTGGTCTTGGAAGTGCGGCTTTTGGTAGTGAAAACAAAGCTATTAGAGCTGCAAGTGAACAAGAAGTAGCAAATCCTTATCCAGATTCTAAGATTGTTAGAACAATCTGTAGTATCTGTAGTGCAGGCTGTGGAATTAAAGCAGAAGTGCAAGATGGAGTTTGGGTGCGTCAAGAAAACGCTATAGAACATCCTATTTCTCAAGGATCACACTGCTGTAAAGGGATAGATCAAATCGATCTTACTAAATCAAAGCAGCGTATTAAATATCCTATGAAAAAAGAAAATGGCAAATGGGTACGTTTAACTTGGGAACAAGCTATCAATGAAATTGGCGATAAAATGCTTGAAATCCGTAAAGAAAATGGACCTGATAGCGTTATGTTTTTAGGTTCAGCTAAATTTAATAACCAACAAGCTTATTATTTTAGAAAATTTGCAGCATTTTGGGGTACTAACAATATAGACCACGTTGCTAGAATTTGACACAGCGCAACAGTCGCCGGTGTGGCGAATACATGGGGTTATGGCGCTATGACAAATCATTTTGGTGATGTGACTAAACACTCAAAAATGATGATTATTTTTGGTGCAAATACTGCTGTGGCAAATCCTATCGGATTTAAACACTTATTACAAGCAAAAGATCGTAATAATGCTAAATTGGTAGTTGTAGATCCTGTATTTACAAAAACTGCAGTACATGCTGATGAATATGTAAGAATTCGTCCAGGTACAGATATAGCTTTAGTTTATGGTATGCTTCATTTGATCTTCAAAAACGGTTGGGAAGATAAAGAATTAATCAAAACTAGAACTTATGGGGTTGAAGAAATAAAAGCGGAGGCTGTTAAATGGACTCCTGAAGTTGTAGAAGATGTAACAGGTGTTCCAGCTGCTCAACTTGAAAAAATCACAAGAATGTTAGCTACAATCAAACCTGCTACGCTATTTTGGGCTTTAGGTATTACTCAACACTCGGTAGGTAGCTCCAACACAAGAATTCTAGCTATCTTACAACTCGTTCTTGGTAATATAGGCAAACCAGGTGCAGGAACAAACATCATTAGAGGTCATGATAATGTTCAAGGTGCTACTGATATGGGCTGTTTGGCTGATACTTTACCAGCTTATTATGGGCTTGATGATAATGCGTGGAATCATTTTGCTAATTTTTGGAATGTAGATAGAGAATATTTAAATTCAAGATTTTATTCTAAAGAATGGATGCATGAAAAAGGTTTTTCACTAGCAAAATGGTGGCAAGGCGTTTTACATGAAGAAAAAACTTATTCTAACTCACCTATCCGTGTGCTTTGGGTGCAAGGAACGGGTATTACTTCTATGGCGCATACGGTAAAAATTCAAGAAGCGCTTAAAAAACTTGATATGATTGTAATCGCTGAACCTTTTGTAAATGAAGTAGCAGTTTTAGCAGATCGTTCTGATGGTATTTATATTATCCCTGCTTGTACTCAATTTGAAACAGAAGGTTATGTCACTGCGACTAATCGTGCTATGCAATGGCGTTCTCAAGTAGTAAAACCAATTTATGAAAGCAAAGAAGATCAAGAGATTATGTTTGCTTTTGCTAAAAAATTCGGCTTTTATAAAGAATACACTCGCGGTATGAAAATGGAATTGAAAGATCATAAGCTTGTACAAACAAGAGATGATAATGATGATAATTTTATATGGCCTGATGATGCTACAAGAGAAATGAGTAATGGTCTTTTAAGTATAGGCTTAAGAGGTATTTCAGCTGAACGCTTAAGAAAACACCAACAAAATTGGGAACATTTTGATCCTGATACTCAAAGAGGTCTTGGTGGTGAAGTTAAAGGCGAATACTATGGCTTACCTTGGCCTTGTTGGGATGAACAACATCCGGGAACTTCTATATTATGGAATACTGATGTGCCTTATGAAGAAGGCGGTATGGGCTTTAGAAACCGCTTTGGTTTGGAGCATGAAGGACATTCTCAATTAGCAGATGATGCCTTTACTCCAAAAGGATGTAAAGTTAAAGGTGGTTACCCACAAATCACTAAGGCAAATATTGAAAAAGTATTTAATATCAAACTAAGTGATAGCGAAAAAGAATTAATGGGCGCTAGCTGGAGTACAGATATTTCAGGTATTATTTTAGAAAAATGTAGAGAAAAGAGTGCTTGCTGTTTAGGTAATGCAAGAGCTAGAATGAAAGTTTGGGAATTTGCAGATCCTATTCCACTACATAGAGAGCCTATTCACTCACCTCGTTGGGATTTGGTTAAAAAATATCCTACTTGGGGCGATCAAGAGAAAAACTTCAGAGTTGAGAGTAAATTTATCAGCGAGCAACAAAAGAAAGATTGGAGCAAAGAGTTTCCAACTATCATTTCAAGTATGCGTTTAGTAAATTTAAGTGGTGCAGGTATGCTTGAGAGAACTAGTAAATATCTTGCTGCAATTACACCTGAAATGTTTGCTAATGTTCACCCTGAACTTGCCTTAAAATATGGTATAAATGATGGAGATATGATGTGGATTCATTCACCGCAAGGTACTAAGATTAAAGTAAAATGTGTGCATAATCATTCTGTTACACCGGATAGAATTTGCTTGCCTTATAACTTTGCGGGTATTATGCAAGGAGTGGATTTAAGTTATAATTATCCTGAAGGCACTAGACCTTATACTATAGGTGAAAGTTCTAACACGGTTACTAACTATGGTTTTGATATAAATACGCAAATTTCTGAATTTAATGCAGGACTTTGCAGACTTGAAAAGGCTTAAGGGGTAAGTTATGGCTAGAATGAAATTTTATGTAGATAATAATCGCTGTATTTCTTGCTTTGCTTGTCAAGTGGCTTGTTCAAGTGCGCACGAAGTGCCAGTGGGGATTAATAGAAGAAAGGTAATCACTCTAAATGAAGGCATAGAAGGAAAAGAGTTTTCAACAACTCTTGCCTGCCAACACTGCACAGATGCTCCATGTGAGCAAGTTTGTCCTGTAAAATGCTTTTATATTAGAGCTGATGGTATTGTTTTACATGATAAAAAAACTTGTATAGGTTGTGGGTATTGTCTTTATGCATGTCCTTTTGGTGCTCCACAATTTCCAAGAGATGGTGCTTTTGGTATTAAAGGTCAAATGGATAAATGTACTATGTGTGCAGGTGGTCCTGAACCTACTAACTCTCATGAAGAAAGAGAACTTTATGGACAAAATCGTATCGCAGAAGGTAAAGTGCCTATGTGTGCTGCGGTTTGTTCTACAAATGCACTTTTGGTTGGTGATGCAGCTGAAGTTAGTGCAATGTATAGAAAAAGAGTTTTGCTTAAGGGCCAAAATTTAGGACTTGATGCAAAATAACCCAAAGGGTGTTTACAGGCACCCTTTTTTACTACTTATGATCCAAGGTTAATTCATGGAAGAATTAAATTTAAAAATTCAAAAAAATCTTGATGAAAATAATAAACTTACTTGTAAAAAAGCACTAGAGCTTTTAAAACAATACTCCAAAGAAGATTTTCAAGCTAGTATAAAAAAAATGGATGTAAAAATTTCAGATTGCGAGTTAGGTCAATTTGGAAAGTTAAATAAAAATATAGCAAAAAGTGAAATTTTAGAAAAATTAGAAACAAAACTAGATTCTAAGCGTCGCATATCATGTAAAGATGCTTTAGAATGTGCTAAAAACTTTAATATGGCTGATATGAGAGCTACGCTTAAAACTTATAAAATTGATGTTAAATACTGCGAACTTGGTTGTTTTGAAGAAAAAAAAGGTAAAAAATTTCATATAAAAAGCAAAATTTGGGTAGAAAATCCTGATGGAGAATTACTTTTTGGTAAAGGGAAAACAGATATTTTAGAATTAGTTGGAGAATGTGGAAGTATTTCCCAAGCGGCTAAACAATTAGGGATTAATTATAAAAAAGCTTGGCTTTATATACAGGATTTAGAAAAAAATATGAAAGAAGAATTGCTCATTGCTAAAAAAGGAAGAGGAAGTCAATCAGGTAGTAAGCTTACTCCAAGAGCTTATGAGTTAATTCAAAATTTTAAAATTTTACAACAAGATGTAGAAGAATACACTAATAAACGCTTTAAAGAATTATTTTTCAAGAAAAATCAGGAAAAAGATAAAACTTAATTTGAATACAAGTTATAAAAATATATCATTAAGTAAAAAAGGTAAAAAATGAAAATTGATTGTAGAGATTTAGCTTGTCCGCGTCCTGTGATAGAGACAAAAAAGGCTTTAGAAGAGTTAAAAGAAAATGAAAATTTAGAAATTCTTTTAAATTCTCAAGCTTCTAAAGAAAATGTAATGAGGTTTTTAAAATCTTTAAATTTGAACTTTAGTGTGAAAGATGTAAATGATGAAAGTATTATTAGCATTATAAAAGATGGTGATATAGTTCAAATTCAAGAACAAAATTTACAAGAATATAATGTGTTGTTTTTAAAAAGCGATAAAGTAGGTGAAGGGGAGCTTGGGAAAAATCTAATGCTAGGTTTTTTAAAAACCTTAAAAGATTTACCTAATAAACCTGTAAAAATCCTTTGCGTTAATGATAGTGTTTTAATGAATACTGATTGTTCTCATATGGCTTTTGAAGCTATGAAAGAGCTTGAAAATTTAGGGGTTGAAATTTATAGTTGTGGGGCATGTTTGGAATTTTTTGGTAAAACTAAAGAGCTTAAAATAGGCAAAATAGGTAATGCTTATGAAATTTTAAATGAACTTTTTGGAAAGGCAAAGATTATTTCTTTATGATATATAAAGATCAAAAACTAACTCAATATGTAAAAGCTGCGGGTTGAGCTGCCAAACTAGACTCGGTGGGTCTTGACAAAATTCTTGGCATTTTAAAACCGCATGAAAACATTTTAAGTGGTATTAATAATAATGAAGATGCAAGTGTTTATAAGCTAAATGAAGATTTAGCTTTAGTGCAAACACTTGATTTTATCACACCTGTGGTTGATAGTGCGTATCATTTTGGTGTTATAGCTGCTGCCAATGCTTTAAGTGATGTATTTGCTATGGGTGCTGAGGTGATTAATGCCTTAAATATTGTAGGCTTTGATACTTGTCATTTTAACAATGAAATTTTACTTGAAGTTTTAGAAGGTGCTAGAGCTAAGGTTGAAGAAGCTGGTGCTGTACTAGTAGGTGGCCATACTATAGAAAATGATGAATTTATTTTTGGTCTTAGTGTGACAGGTGTAGTTCATCCTAAGAAATTTATAGCTAATAATAGTGCAAAAGATGGTGATGTTATTTTACTTACTAAGCCTATAGGTAGTGGCATTATTAGTACTGCTATCAAGGCTGGTTTGCTAGAAAAAGCAAAGATTTTAAAAGCAATAGAGCAAATGAGTTTTTTAAATCTTTACGCAAGTCGTATTTTAAAGGGGTTTAAAAGTCTTAGTGCTTTAAGTGATGTTACTGGTTTTGGCCTTTTGGGGCATTTAAAAGAAATGTTAAATGAAGAAATTATGATAGAAGTGTATAAAAATGAAATTCCTTTAATGGATGGAGTTTTGCCAATGGCTAATATAGGGATAATCCCAGCAGGAGCTTATAAAAATAAAGATAGCCTAAAAATTTGGGTTGATAATTTAAATGAAAAAGATGAAGATATAGTGTATTTTGATCCTCAAACTTCAGGTGGACTTTTAGCTGCAATGAGTGAAAAAGATGCAAATGAGGCTTTGAAAATTTTGAAAGATTACAATATAGAGGCAAAGATTATTGCTAGATGTGTAAGAAATACTCATAATTATTTATTATTACACTAATATTTTATTTACAATTAAAAATATATGTTTATATTTGTTACTTTTTTACATAAAAAAATAAATTATAAATAAATATATGTTGATTTTTGTGGCTATTTTTGTATCATAAAAGATATTAATTACTAAATGGAGGAAGAAATGATACAAAAAGCTTTGCAATTAGCTGAAGAATTACAAAGAAAAATAGAAAGTAATATCTCTCAAAGTGAAAAAGAATTTCACGCCAAAATGCAAAAACTTTTAAACAATCCTAAAAATAAAGTGATGTTGATTGAGCTTTTAGATCGCTCTTTTAGATGTAAAGATAAAAGTGCGAGTTTTGAGCTTATAGAGCATACTTTAAACAAATATGGTATAGCAGATTTTTTTAGTGCTTTTGAAAAATTTTTGCTTTTTTCATTTTTAAATTTTGGAAAATTTGCACCAACTCTTAGTGTGCCATTTTTCATTAAGCATTTAAGAGAAGATACTAAAGCTATGGTTTTAGATGCAAATCCTAATGTTTTAGAGCCTCATATGCGTAAAAGAAAAGATGAAGATAAAATTACCTTAAATGTAAATTTAATTGGTGAAGAGGTTTTGGGTGAGGCTGAGAGTGCTTATAGAGTAAAAAAATATGAAGAAGCATTAAAAACAAGCTATATTACTTATATTTCAATTAAAATCACTACCATTTTTTCTCAAATTAATATCATTGATTTTGAATACTCTAAAGATGAAGTGGTAAAAAGATTGGATAAATTATATGCTCTTGCTTTAGAAGAAGAAAAAAAGCAAGGTGTGTCTAAATTTATCAATCTTGACATGGAAGAATTTAGAGATTTAGAATTAACCGTTGAAGCTTTTATGGAAAGTATTGCAAAGTATAATATTAAAGCAGGTATCGTTTTACAAGCTTATCTTCCTGATTCTTATGAATATTTGAAAAAACTTTTTGCTTTTTCAAAAGAAAGAGTTTTAAAAGGTATGAAGCCTATAAAAATTCGCTTTGTTAAAGGAGCGAATATGGAAAGTGAAGAAACTATAGCTTCGCAAAGAGGTTGGGCTCTACCTACTTTTTATAAAAAAATTGACACAGATAGTAATTATAAGAAAATGCTTGATTTTGTCTTAGAGGGTGATAATTATAAATATATTAATGTAGGTATTGCGAGTCACAATTTATTTGAAATTGCTTATGCTTATACTAGAATTTCACAAGCAGGAGCTTTATCATCTTTTACTTTTGAAATGCTTGAAGGTATGAGTTTGCAATGCTCTTATGAGCTTTCTAAAATGCATGATCTTATACTTTATGCACCGGTGTGTGATGAAGCGCATTTTAATAATGCCATTGCTTACTTAGTAAGAAGACTTGATGAAAATACTAGTGAAGATAATTTCATGAGATATTTTTTCAACCTTAAAATCAATGATAAAAATTGGCAAATGCAAAAAGAATTATTTATAAAATCTTTAGAAGGCGTTGCTAGTTTGGATAATTCTACTCATAGAACTCAAGATAGAAATAATGAGATAAAGGCTATTAGTTCTTATGAGAGTAAAGAATTTAAAAACGAACCTGATACAGATTTTATCTTAAAAGCAAATAGAGAATGGGCTAAAAATATAAGAACTAAATATGAAAATTTAGAAAATTATGATGTGTATCCGGTTGCAAAAGAAGAAATTAAAAATGAAAATTTACAAGTAATAGAAGTTAAAGATAAAATCAAAAATCGCACTATAGGTAAAGCACATTTAGCAGGCCAAAAAGAGATTAAATATGCTTTAGATGTAGCTAAGAGCTCAAATTTTAGTGATTTAAGTCATGATGAAATTTATAAAATTTTAGCAAAAACTGCTCAACTTGTTAGAGATCGTAGAGGAGATTTAATAGGTATAGCAGCTTTAGAAGTAGGAAAAACTTTCTTAGAGATTGATCCTGAAGTTAGTGAGGCTATAGACTTTTTAGAATTTTACCCACATTCTTTGGAAAAACTAAAAGAGCAAAATCCAAATACTACTTTTAAAGCAAAAGGCATAGGTGTGGTAATTGCACCATGGAATTTTCCAGTAGGTATTTCAGTAGGAACCATAGCAGCACCTTTGGCTGCAGGTAATAAAGTAATATATAAGCCATCATCTTTATCCATGCTAACAGGTTATATGCTTTGTAAATGCTTTTGGGATGCGGGAATTCCAAAAGATGCTTTGATTTTCTTACCTGCTAAAGGTAGTGATATATCAAAATACTTGCTTGTTGATCAAAGTGTGAAATTTTCAGTATTAACCGGTGGAGAAGAAACTGCTTATGCAATGCTCAAAGCTAATCCAACCTTACTTTTAAGTGCTGAAACAGGCGGTAAAAATGCAACTATTGTTTCTAAATTTGCTGATCGTGATAGTGCGATTAAAAATATCATTCATTCAGCATTTTCAAATTCAGGTCAAAAATGCTCTGCTACTTCTTTACTTGTTTTGGAAGAAGAAGTTTATGAAGATGAGGAATTTAAAAAGACCTTGGTAGATGCTGCTAGTTCTATGGCGGTTGGAAATCCATTTGTATTTAAAAATAAACTTGGAGCTTTAGCAGATAAACCAGATGTAAAACTGCAAAAAGCATTAGATGAGCTAGCTCCATATGAAAGTTGGGCTTTAAAACCTAAATTTGTAGATGATAATCCTTATCTTTTAACTCCAGGGATTAAATATGGTACTAAAAAAGGTGATTTTACGCACATGAATGAGCTTTTTGCACCAATCTTAACTGTAATGAAAGCAAAAGATTTAAAAGAAGCTATTGATATAGTAAATTCTACAGGCTATGGACTTACAGCAGGATTTGAAAGTTTAGATGAGAGAGAATGGGAATACTTCCACACTCACATAGAGGCAGGAAATATTTACATCAATAAACCAACAACAGGAGCTATAGTTCTTAGACAACCTTTTGGTGGTATTAAAAAATCAGCCATTGGTTTTGGTAGAAAAGTTGGAATTTATAATTACATCACTCAATTTTTAGATATAGAGCAAAGTCAAGCTGATCAAAATGTTTTAGATAATGAGTTAGTATCAAATTTAAATGCTTTAAGCTTGGATTTAAATGAAAAAGATAAAGCTGATTTTGAAGTCATTAAAGCTATGGCAAGAAGCTATGCTTATCATGCAAAACATGAATTTGCAAGTGCAAAAGATTATGTCAATATAAGAGGTGAGGATAATATTTTCTCTTATACAAAGGTTAAAAATATCGCTTATAGAGTACATAAAGATGATAGTTTAAAAGATATTTTAGGGGTTATTTTAGCAGCCAGTGTGCTAAATATTGATCTTATTTTAAGTTATGATGAGCATGAGAAAATAGATCTTGTGCAAAAGATTAATCAAAAAATTAGTTCAAAAACTTTATTCCTTAAAGAAAGTAAAGAAAATTTCATTAGCAAAATAGCTGATTATGAAAGAATTCGTTATTTTGCTCCATTAAATATTAATGATGAAATTTTCATAAAAGCAGCAAGTTGCGCAAAAATCATTGCCAATGCTAAGCCTTTAATGAACGGACGTTTTGAGTTGCTTTTATATCATAATGAAAAAGCTTTAAGTATATCTTTCCACCGTTATGGAAATTTAGGCATTCGTGCTTTAAAATAAAAAGGAGAAAAAATGGAGGTTGTACACATTAACACTCAAATTGCGATAATGTTTGTCGCATATTCAGCATTAATGCTTTTTATTGGATTTTATTTTTATAAACAAAATAAAAACTCAGAGGATTATTTTTTAGGTGGTCGTTCTATGGGGCCAGTAGTTTCAGCACTTAGTGCTGGAGCTTCTGATATGAGTGGTTGGCTTTTAATGGGTTTACCGGGAGCTTTATATGTAAGTGGTTTAGCTGAAAGCTATATTGCAATAGGTCTTAGTATAGGAGCATTTTTAAACTGGGCTTTTGTAGCAAAAAGACTTAGAATTTATACTAGTGTGATTGCAAATTCTATTACAATTCCAGATTATTTTGAAACAAGATTTGATGATGATAAGCATATATTAAGAATAGTTTGTGCTATTGTTATTTTGATATTCTTTACTTTTTATGTTTCTTCAGGACTTGTAGGTGGAGCAAAGCTTTTTGAAGCAACTTTTGGAATCCAATATGATTATGCACTTACTACAGGAACTGTGATTATAGTTGCTTATACATTTTTGGGTGGATATAAGGCAGTTTGTTGGACGGATTTGATTCAGGGTTTATTAATGATGAGTGCCTTGATTATCGTACCTATAGTGATGATTTATCATTTGGGTGGCTTTAGTGAAGCTGTTAATATAGTCAAAGAAATTAAGCCAAATACTTTTTCTATGGGGGAAGGATTGAGCTTTTTGGGTATAGTTTCAGCGCTTTCTTGGGGGCTTGGGTATTTTGGTCAGCCACATATTTTGGTGCGTTTTATGTCTATAAGATCAACTAAAGATATTCCAACTGCTACTTTTGTAGGAATTTCTTGGATGGTTATATCTTTAATTGGAGCTTGTTTGATAGGTATTTTAGGTATAGCTTATGTGAGTAAATTTGAGCTTAGTTTGCAAGATCCTGAAAAGATTTTTATCGTAATGTCGCAATTGCTTTTCAATCCTTGGATAGCAGGTGTTTTATTAAGTGCTATTTTGGCAGCTATTATGAGCACAGCAAGTTCGCAATTACTTGTTTCAAGTTCAACTATAGCAGAAGATTTTTATAAAAGAATTTTTAACAAAGAAGCGTCCAATAAAACAGTGATGACTTTGGGTAGATTTGGTGTTTTAGCAGTAGCTGTGATAGCTTTTATTATTTCTACTGATAAAAACTCAAGCGTATTAAGTATAGTAGCTTATGCTTGGGCAGGGTTTGGAGCAAGTTTTGGTTCTGTAATGCTCTTTTCGTTATTTTGGTCAAAAATGACTAGATATGCTGCTATTGCAGGTATGATTACCGGTGCAGTTGTAGTTGTAGTATATAAAAATTTCTTAGCAGAGTGGCTTGATTTTCCTATTTATGAAATCATTCCAGGATTTTTAGCTGCTTCTGTTGTGATTATTTTAGTGAGCATGGTAACTAAAGTTCGCCCAGGAACTAAAGCAGCTTATGAAACAATGCTAAAACATCTCTAATACTCTCGCAATATGCGAGAGTAACTATGAAAAAATATTAATCAAATAAGTATTTAAAGGTATTGCAACAATATCAATTAAAACAGCACCGCATAAAGGTACTATTAAAAAAGCTTGTCTTGAAGTTAAATTATATCTAGAACAAACTGCATTCATATTTGCTACTGCATTTGGTGTTGCACCTAGACCATGTCCCATAAGTCCGGCACACATAATCGCACTATCATAATTTTTTCCGCATAATCTAAAAACTATAAAAATTGTAAAGAATAGTAAAGCTAAAACTTGCACAATCAAAGTAATAAAAAGAGGTGTAGCAACAGCACTTAGTTCGTTTATTTTTAAATTTATCATAGCCATAGTTAAAAAAATACCAAGGCTTAATTCACTTATAGTATCTATTGTATATTGATTTAGCTTGAAAATATTAAAAGAATCATTAATATTTCTTACAACAATAGCAACAAGCATAGCACCAACATAACTAGGCAAAGAATAGCCGCTATATTGTGTAAATTTGGAACTTAAAAAAAATCCAATACACATAATACATAATATTAAAAATAAAGATTTTAAAAAATCTTTATAATTTGCATTGTGAATTTCATGCTTTAGAGGATCTATATCTTTAATATCTTGATTAGTTGTGATTTTTAATTTGTGTTTATTTATAAGATATTTTGCTACAGGACCTCCGAGCAAAGACCCTGAAATCAGTCCAAAGGTTGCCGCTGCCACTGCTAAAACTTTAGCGTTATTTAAGCCACTTAATTCTTCAACCATACCTCCAAAAGCTATAGCATTTCCATGTCCTCCTTCCAAAGAAACAGCACCACATAAAATTCCATATAGTTTATTTAAATCGAATAAACTCATCATGGAAATGCCGATAAAATTTTGCATTAAAGCCATAAACCAGCAACAACCTAGATAGATTAAAAGTACTTTTCCTCCTACTTTTAAGAGTTTAAAACTTCCACTTAATCCTATTACGGTAAAAAAAGCTACCATTAAAGGAGTTTGTAAACTTGTATCAAAATCAACTTTAATCTCAATAAAACTTAAAATCCAAATGATTATACTGATTAAAAATCCACCTATAACTGGTGCGGGAATGCAAAATTTTTCTAAGATTAAAAAACGTTTTTTCAAAAACATACCAAACAATAAAACCCCGATACTAATAGCCAATACACTTAAACTATCAAATTTCATATCATTCCTTTACTTAATAAAAAATATGCTAGATAAGCAGCGATTTTTGCAGTGTGATTGTCTATATCAAATTTAGGATTAAATTCACAAATATCTGCTAAAGCAACTTTTTTGCTTTCAAAAATAATTTTTATCGGAGTTAAAATTTCTTTTAAATTGATACCAAAAACAGCAGGGGCGCTTACAGCAGGAGCTACGCTTTGTGAAAATACATCCATATCAATACTTAAATAAACAACTTCATTTTGTTTTAAGAAGTTTTTAATGACTTCTATACATTTTTCAAATTCAGTATCTAAAACATAACTTGCTTTCATATTATCCATAGTTTGAAAAAGTGCTTTTGTGTTAGATAATTTACTTGCACCTAAGCAAAGATAAGAAAAATTATAATTATTTTCTTTTGCATATTCATAAGCTTTGTAAAAAGAATTTCCAGAAGTATGTAACTCCTGAATTCTTACATCAAAATGTGCATCAAAATTTATAACTCCTACACTTTTTTTGTAATCTAAAAGCGCTTTGATACAAGCTAAAGATGTTTCGTGTCCACCTCCTAAAATTACACCATAATGATTATTATGTAAAATTTCTAAGCACTTGTGATAAAGTAGTTCATCGCCTAATTCTAGGGTATCAAAATTTTCAATATCTCCTAAATCATCAAAATCAAAATCATCATGTATAGCAAAATTTGCCATATTCTTTCTTATAATTTTTGGTGCTAATTCACTTCCAATTCTACCATTATTTCTCTGCACACCCAATGATGAACAAAAGCCTAATAATTTATTATTTGAAGAGTGATTTAAACATTTAAATAATCGTTTATGGATAATTTCATCACCATCATTTCTCCCTTGCCACATGTATTCCTCCTTTTTTGTGTTTAATTTCAATGTAAGATATTTTTTTAAATATTTTTGTATTTTGAGAAATAACATTATTTATTTGTGTATTTTAGTAGCAATAATTTATTGATTAAATAATTTTTTATTATAGTAAAAAATATTTGAAAATACTAAGGTATAGCTTTTAATGCATTTATGATAAAAGTTTCTTTAAGTTTTATTTTAAAATAAGAAAATACTATATATTTACTACTTGAAACAAAAAGGAGATTTATGCAAAAAAATAATCAAAAAACTTATGATTTATTTTTGATAGTGACATCTATCTTGGCGGTTTTTATGGTGATTGTAATTTTACTTATAAATCCTAGTAAAGCTTTAGAAGTAGCAAATTTTCTTTTTAGTAAGCTTACACATATGTTTGGCTCATTTGTTCAACTTTTTGAGTTTATTTGTGTAGTTTTTATTTTCTACTTGGCTTTTTCTAAAATAGGTAATATTAAATTAGGCGATGGGATAAATCCTTATTCAAATACTGCTTGGATTTTTATGTTTATTTGTGCAGGACTTGGATCTGCTACTATGTATTGGGCATTTATGGAATGGGCATATTATTATTTAGCACCTGGATTAAATATTACTCCAAAATCTACAGAAGCTTTAAGAAGTGCAACTTCTTTTGTGTATTTGCATTGGGGTATTACGCCTTGGGCTGTATATGCTTTAAGTTCTATTGCAATGTGTTTTCATTTTTATATTTTTAAAAATAAAAATTTAAAAATTTCAAGTTTAATAGCAAATATCTTGCATATTAATCAAAATATAGTGCTTGATAAAATCATCGATGTTGTGTTTTTATTTAGTACTTTTGGTGGACTTGTGCTTACTACAACCCTTTCTATAATTACAATTAGTGCTGGACTTTCTGGAATTTTTGATATTAATGATGGTTTTTATTTAAAATTTATTCTTTTAGCTATTGTTACAGCTGTTTTTACCTTTTCTAGTTTTGTTGGATTATCAAGTGGTATGGCAAAACTTGCTAAAATATCTTGTATCTTGTGTTTTGTGTTTGCAATATTGGTATTTATTTTAGGAGATAGTGTATTTATATTAAATAATATAATAAATAGTATAGGGGTATTTTTTAGTAATTATGTTTCAATGAGCTTATATAATGATATTGCTGGTGTAAGTAGCTTTAATTCTGATTGGACAGTTTTTTATTGGCTTTATTGGATTACTTACACTCCTGCTGTTAGTATTTTTGTGACAAAAATTTCTAAAGGAAGGACCATTCGTCAAGTAATTTTTGGTCTTATTGTGGGTGGATGTATTGGGACTTGGTTTTTCTTTGGAGTTTTGAGTTCATATGCAATAGATATTTTTCAAAGTGGAATCTTAGATGTTCCAAATTTTATTAGTTCAAATGCTGGAGAAGCTGGAGTGGTAGCATTGATAAAAACACTACCATTTGGTACTATTTTTGCTCTTTTTTATTTCCTGCTTATGATGGTATTTTTGGCTTCTCATATGGATGCTACTGCATTTACTATTTCTTGTGTAAGCACAAAAATAGATAGTGAAAATCCTAGTAAATATTTAAAAGTTTTTTGGTGTATTATGCTTGGATTAATTCCTTTAGCAATGCTTTATATAAATGCAGATTTAAATACCTTAAAAGTTGCAGTTGTTTTGAGTGCTGCTCCTTTTTTGGTAATACTTGCTATTAGCTTTTATGGGCTTATTAAATGGATAAAAAGGATGGATAATGAAAATTACAAAGGTTGAACCTATATGGTTAAGGACAAAAACTTTTGATGAGTCTTGTGAGTGGGGTGAAGATGCCTTTATATTAAGAATTTATACAGATAATAATCTTTATGGAATAGGAGAAAGTGATAGTGCTGCGGCAGTTTTAAAGATAATGTTTGAGCAACCTAGTACTCATGGATCTTGCAGAAATTTAAGTGAAATTTTAATAGGACAAGATCCAAGAAATATTAAGAAGATTATGGATGATTTGATTGAGGGAAGTGCGTATTATGGACTTAGCGGAGCATTAATTTGTGCTTTAAGTGCAATAAATATTGCTTTATATGATTTACTTGGAAAAATTTATGGTGTAAGTGTAGCTACTATACTTGGTGGAAAAAGAAAAGACTTTTTAAATGCATACGCTACTTTTATTCCGAGTGAAAATATGGAAGAAAATATTTCTAGAGTAAAATACTTAAAAGAAGAAGGTTTTAAACTATTAAAATTTGGTGGTGCAGGCTTTGGTAATAATGCATTATCTGATAAAGAGATTATTAAGAATATTAGAGGTGCAGTGGGTGATGATATTAAACTTAGTATTGACTTAGTAGGGCTTTGGAAAAATTTTTCTTATGCAAGAGAAAGATTTTTGGAAATTGAAGAATATAACTTAGAGTGGATAGAAGAACCAGTTGGTGCAAATAATGTTTATGATTATGCAAGACTTAGCGAACACTTACCTTGTAAGATTACGGGTGGAGAGAGTTTTTACACGCTAAATGAGTTTGAAAATTTTATTAAAAAGTCAAAAGTTTCTATTGTGCAACCTGATATTACTAGATGTGGTGGTTTTGACACTATGTTAGAAATTGAAAAAATATCTTTAAAATATGGTTGTGATTTAGTCCCGCATGGTTTTTCTACAGGAATTTTACTTGCTGCTACGGTGCAGTTTCTAGCAAGTACTAAATATTGTAATTTGATAGAGTATTCTCAATCAACAAGTGTGCTTTTTACTCATTTGGTGAAAAATTTAATCCCTTGCAAAGATGGTATAGTTGAAGTCAATGATGCTGTGGGTATAGGAGTGATATTGGATGAAAATTTAATAGAAAAATATCGTATAAATATAAAGATTTGAGTAAATACTCAAATCTAATTTTTAAGGTTTTTGAATTAAAAATCTAAGCGTTGGTCCATCTTGATCTATCTCTAAAATTTCAAATCCGCGATTTTTCGCATCTTGAGGTATAGAATTAATACTTTGTGGGCAATCACATAAAATTTCTAAGACTTCACCTGATTTTAATTCTTTTAATGCATCAATGGTAGCTATAGCAGGATATGGGCATGCCTCACCTTCTAAATTTAAACTATAATGAATAATCATAATTTTCCTTTGTTGTGTTGGAAGAATAATCTTTTAAATTTTAAAACAAACAAAAATAAAATAGCAAACAAAGCTAAATTGATTAATAAGCCATTAAAATAACCAAAATCATTTAAAAGATGAATTTTTATACCATTTGTTAGTATTTTTGGGAAATGATTATAATTTAAAGCTAAGATCATAGTACCGATGATATTGGCAATACCCACTATAATAAAATGACTTTGTCCCTCGCAAGCTCTATACATCCAACCACACTCGCATCCTCCGGCAAAAACTATTCCAAATCCAAATAAAAAAGCACCTATAGCAAGGTTTGGTGATATTTCTATTACTTTACTAGTATGCCCTTGTAATATAAAAGCAAAAGCTATTAAACAAGCTATGATCATACCTATTAAAGCGCCTTTTATAGCATTGTCTCTACCAAATAAAAATAAATCTCTAAAGCAAGAAGTGAAGCAAATTTGAGCCCTAGAAATGATAAAACCAAAAACAAAACCAAATACTAACGCTAAAGGAAAAAAGCTTTCTTTGTTTTTAATATCAATATTTTGTTTTTGTAGTATAAATACAACATAAGTTATAAAAATTATAAATACACCAAGTCCTATGTAAAAATATATTTTTGAAATTTTATTTTGTGTTTTTAATTTTTGATTTTCTTTGCAAACGCGTTGTAACTTTGCTTTTGGCTTAAATAAGGCAAGATTACAAACCTTAACACCTAGATAAATTCCTAAAATCATAAATAAAGTAAAAACCCAAGTATGTAAAGAAAAATAAGGTAAACCTGTAAAGAAATTTGCTAAATTACAACCAAAAGCAAGTCTTGCACCAAAGCCTGATAAAATTCCTCCTATAATAGCTTGAAAAATTCGAATTTTGCTAGCAGGCAAACGCCATTTAAATTTATTTGCTAAAAATGCAGCTACTAAGCATCCTATAAACATACCTATGAGCATGATACCATCAATTCTTGTTAAGGGACTGCCACTTAAATTTTGCTTTTGGTAGTAAGTGTAGGAGCTTAAATCCATACCAAAAAATTCTAAAATTTCTCCACCCCAGCGTGTCATTTCACCTGTAACAGCCCAAACACTACCAAAAATTCCAAAATAAATAGCACTTAAAATTCCAAGTATAATCATGCCTTTGGAATTATCCCAAAAATTTATAAAAAAAGATTGTTTGAAAGAATGCATTGATATATCCAAAAATTGTAATTGTCAAAACTTGACACTGAAAAACAAACATTATAACTAAAAAATATAATATTTCAAAGTATTTTTACACGCTTATAATTTCATATGTTTAATTTTTGTTTCAATTAAAAATATTAAGATATAATATCATTTTTGGAAGGTTAGCTTATCTGGTGATGGCCACTGACTTCAAATCAGATGAAAGGGTAGTTGACTACTTTTTGGGGAGTTCGATTCTCTCACCTTCTCGCCAAATTTAAGTCAAAATGGAGTTTTTTTATGAGTAAAGCAGATATTGTCGTTGGTATCCAATGGGGTGATGAGGGTAAGGGTAAGATAGTTGATAAACTATGTGAAAATTATGATTATGTTTGCAGAAGTGCAGGTGGACATAATGCAGGTCACACTATATGGGTTGATGGTATAAGATATGCTTTACATTTAATGCCATCAGGTGTTTTAAATAAGCAATGTATTAATGTTATAGGTAATGGAGTTGTAGTTAATCCTGATGTATTAATTAGTGAAATGGCTCAATTTGAAAATTTAGAAGGAAGATTATTTATAAGCGATAGAGCTCATTTAAATTTAAATCATCATGCTTTGATTGATCAAGCAAGAGAAAGACTTAAAGGTGATAAAGCTATAGGAACAACAGGCAAAGGTATAGGGCCAAGCTATGAAGATAAAATAAGTCGTAATGGACATAGAGTAGGGGAATTGCTAGAGCCTGAAAAGCTTTGTGAAAATTTAATGAAAGATTTTGAACTTAAAAAAACTTATTTTGATGTTTTAGGTATTGCAATGCCTAGTTATGATGAAATTTTAAAAGATTTAAAACGCTTTAAAGAAGTGCTAGCGCCATATATTACAGATACTACAAGAATGCTTTGGAAAGCTTTAGATGAGGATAAAAAAGTATTGTTAGAAGGCGCGCAAGGTTCTATGCTTGATATTGATCATGGAACTTATCCTTATGTAACTAGTTCAACGACTATTTCAGCTGGAGCTTTAAGTGGTTTGGGATTAAATCCAAAAGAAATTGGAAAAGTTATAGGCATAGTAAAAGCTTACACAACAAGAGTGGGAAATGGAGCTTTTCCAAGTGAGGATTTAGGCGAAGATGGTGAAAAAATAGGACTTATTGGTAAAGAAATTGGAGTAAGCACAGGTAGAAAAAGAAGATGTGGTTGGTTTGATGCGGTTGCGGTAAGATATACTGCAAGATTAAATGGCTTAGATACTTTATCATTAATGAAACTTGATGTATTAGATGGTTTTGAAAGTGTTAAAATTTGTAAAGCATATGAATATAAAGGACAAGAAATAGACTATGTACCTTGTGATTTAGAAAACGCTAAACCTATTTATGAAGTAATGGAAGGTTGGGATAAAGTTGCAGGGATTAGAGATTATGATTTGCTACCTGAAAATGCTAAAAAATACATTAAGCGTTTGGAAGAATTAAGTGGCGTTAGAGTAGGTTATATCTCCACAAGTCCTGAAAGAGAAGATACTATCATTTTATGAAAAGCAAATATTCTTCTGTGATTAAGCTTAGAAAACAACAGCTTGATAAAGCAGAGGCAAATTTGACTAGAACAAGACAAAAGCTTTTGTTGTGTGAAGAAGAATTTAAAGAAGCTTTAAAAACATGCGAAAGCTTGACTTTGGCTGATAAAGGTTCAGTAGCTTTGTTAAGATCGTCTTTAAAAATGCAAGAGATTGCAAGAGAGGGTAAGCAAAGAATTAAACAAAAATTAGACCTAACTAAAAAAGAACTTGCACATCATCAACATTTATACAAAAAGGCTCATTTGGAATTTGAAAAAATTAAGGTTTTAGAAAATGAAGAATTAAAAAAAATCCAAAAAGCTTTACAAAAAGAAGAAGAAAAATTTATAGATGAACTTGCTATAACAAGACATTTTAATAAGGATAAATGATGAAAAAAATAATATTTTTATTGATTTTCTTAAATTTTGTAAATGCACAGCAAAATTGCGAGCAGTATTTTGAAGCAAGAAAAGAGCAAATGCAAGAGCAAATTAGAGAATATGATGAAGCAAGACAAAGTTTAGAGGCTTATAGAGCTTCTTTTGAAGCTTTGCAAAAAGAAAAAATGCAAGCTTTGGAGCAAAAAGAAGCTGATGTTAATGCAAGTTTAGAGCAAATAAAAAGTTTAAAAGAGCAAAATGAGCGTATATTAGAAGCGACTAAACAAAATCTTCAAGTTATTAATGATAAAACTATGGGGCGTATTACAGAAATTTATGCTAAAATGAAAGATGTGGCCGTGGCAGGTATATTAAGCGAAATGGAACCGGATGAGGCTTCAAAAATTCTACTTTCGCTAGATCCTAGAAAAATTTCATCCATTATGGCCAAGATGGATCCAAAAAAAGCTTCCGATTTAACACTACTTTTGAAAAATTTAGATCAAAATGCAAGTTCGCAGTAAGTTTTAAGCAGTTTTTACCTTTTTTTTAGTATTATTTCAAAATAAAAATAAAAAGGTGAATAAATGCGTATCAAACCAGCTCATATACCTTATATAGCAAATAAAATAATACTTGATTTAATGCATTCTTCTTTTGTTAAAATTAAAGATGATAGTCAAAAACTTTTAAAAACAGCAAAAGAAATTATAGAAATAGATGTTTTAAATGAGCGTAAACTTGATGAAAAAGCAAAAGAAATTTTAGAAAGCCAAGAAGATGAAATTGAGTTTATGCAAATAGATAGAAAAAGTATGTTTTGGATGATTAAGAAAAAACTAGCAAATGAGTTTAAATTTATGCTTGATAGTGAAGATAGATACAATAATCTTTCTCATAAAATTTTAGAAAATTTAGTGGAAGAAGATTTAATAAATTATAATGTATCAGAAAATCGCGTGAAAAATCTCATTTTTTCAAGTATTATGTCTTATTTAAAAGAGTATGAAAATTTAGAAGATTTAGTCTATGAAAAAATTTCAAATTATAAAAGAAAACTTATTCCAGGTTCTGAAGAATATGAATTGGTATTTGAAAAGCTATATCAAGAAGAGCTTAGAAAAAAAGGACTTTTATGAAAGCATATATTTATATAGAGAATGATGTTTTTTTAAGCGCAAAGGCTTTTGGACAAAGTGGAACTTTTTTTGGAGAGCTTGTTTTTAATACTTCTTTAACAGGCTATCAAGAAATTATTTCTGATCCATCATATGCAGGTCAGTTTGTAGTATTTTCAATGCCAGAAATTGGTATAGTTGGTATTAATGATGAAGATAATGAAAGTAAAAATGTATTTGCTAGCGGAATGATTATAAGAGAATTAAATGAAGATTATTCTAATTTTAGAGCCAATGATTCTTTAAGTGCTTATTTGAAAAAGCATGAAAAAATAGGGCTTTGTGAAATTGATACTAGATTTTTAGTTAAAATGATCAGAGATCAAGGAAATTTGAGAGCGGTAATATCTACTGAAATTAAGGACAAAGAAGAGCTTAAAAAAATGCTTCTTTCTAGTGCTAAAATTGATGAGGTAAATTATGTAGCACAGGTTAGCACTAAAAGCTCTTATAAACATAGTAAAGGTGCTTGGGATCATAGCAACAAAGCTTATGAGAATGTAAAAGCAAATGGTAAAAAAGTAGCTGTGATTGATTATGGTGTAAAAGAAAATATTTTAAATGAGCTTGTAAGTGTTGGACTTGAGGTGGAAGTTTTTCCTTATAATACCAAGGCAAAAGATTTGATTGATTTATATCAAAAAGGTAAAATTCATGGGGTATTTTTATCCAATGGACCAGGTGAGCCAAAAATTTTAAAAGATGAAATCGCAGAGATTAAAAAACTAGCAGAAGCTAAAATTCCTATGCTTGGTATTTGTTTGGGACATCAACTTTTAAGTAATGCTTTTGGTTATGAAACTTATAAAATGAAATTCGGCCAACATGGAGCAAATCATCCTGTTATTAACCTTACTAATAACACAGTAGAAATTACAGCACAAAATCATAATTATAATATTCCTGAAGAAATAGCAGAGGTTGCAACTATTACTCATAGAAATTTGTTTGGTAATAATGTAGAGGGTGTGAGATATAAAAATTATCCTATTATATCGGTGCAACATCACCCAGAAAGTTCTTCAGGGCCACATGAGAGCAAGTATATTTTTAAAGAATTTTTAGAGCTTTTGTGAGTTTAGATTTTATTGCTTTAGCAAGTATAGCTTTTCTTTCTAGTTTTGGGCATTGTTATGGAATGTGTGGAGGTTTTGTTTTAGCTTATACTCAGCTTTCAAAGCAAATTAAACTCCCTTTTTTTCTTTTAATTTTCTCATATCATCTATCTCGAATTTTTGCTTATGTTTGCTTGGGTATATTTTTTGGAGTTTTTGGAAGCTTGCTTTCATTTAGTGAATTTTCAAAAGGCATAATGTTTTTTATAATTGGAATTTTTATGATAGCATTAGCACTTGCTTTGATTTTTAAAGGAAAATTTCTAAGTTTTTTTGAAAATTCTTTATTTTTTGAATGCGTAATTAAAAAAAACATCTCTAAATTGATTCAACAAAAATCTTTCAAGAGTACTCTTTTTTTAGGATTTTTAAATGGCTTTGTGCCTTGTGGTTTAGTGTATTTTTATATAGCCTTTGGAATGAGTGTGCAAAGTGTGTATTTATCGGCTTTAATTATGCTTGTTTTTGGTTTTTCAACTTTACCAGCATTGATATTTCTTGCGTATTTTTCTAAAACATTAAATGAAAAATTTCAAAAAATAGCTAGTTTAATTTCCTATATTTTAATTTTTTGTTATGGTGTGTATTTTTCTTATATAGGCTTTGTTTTTACGCGATAATTTATTAATAAATAATAAATAATTAGACATAGTTTAAGCTAAAAAAGATATTAAGTATCGTATAATATAAAGATCGCATAATTGCAGAAAAAAACTTAAGGAGAGGAAATGCACCCAGGAAATGCATTAAACTATGACTATACGGTTGCTAAATATTTTATGTTTGCTACCTTATTGTTTGGTGTTATTGGTATGGCTATTGGAACGCTTATTGCCTTTCAGATGGCTTATCCGGATTTAAATTATTTAGCCGGTGAGTATGGTACTTTTTCAAGACTTAGACCATTGCACACTTCAGGTGTAATTTTTGGTTTTATGCTCTCAGGAATTTGGGCTACTTGGTATTATATTGGTCAGCGTGTGCTAAAAGTTAGTATGGCAGAATCAAGCTTTTTAATGTTCATTGGTAAATTGCATTTTTGGCTTTACATGATCACTATGATTATAGCTGTTATTACTTTGTTTGCAGGTGTTAGCACTTCAAAGGAATACGCAGAGCTTGAATGGCCACTTGATATATTGGTAGTTTTAGTTTGGGTTTTATGGGGTGTAAGTATTTTTGGGCTTATTGGAATTCGCCGTGAAAAAACTTTATATGTTTCACTTTGGTATTATATAGCTACTTTCCTAGGTATAGCAATGCTTTATTTATTTAACAATATGGCTGTGCCTACTTATTTTGTGAGTGGAATGGGTGATTGGTGGCATAGTGTTTCTATGTATGCAGGGACAAACGATGCATTAGTTCAATGGTGGTATGGACACAATGCAGTTGCATTTGTATTCACTGTTGGTATCATCGCTCAAATTTATTATTTTCTACCAAAAGAAAGTGGACAACCAATTTTCTCATACAAATTATCTTTATTTGCATTTTGGGGCTTAATGTTTGTTTATTTATGGGCAGGTGGACACCACTTGATTTATTCTACAGTGCCTGATTGGATGCAAACTATGGGTTCAGTTTTTTCAATCGTTCTTATTTTACCTTCTTGGGGTTCAGCAATTAATATCTTACTTACTATGAAAGGTGAGTGGAGTCAATTAAGAGAAAGCCCATTAATCAAATTTATGATTTTAGCTTCAACTTTCTATATGTTCTCAACTTTGGAAGGTCCTATTCTTTCTATTAAATCAGTTAATGCATTAGCACACTTTACAGATTGGATTCCAGGACATGTTCATGATGGTACTTTAGGTTGGGTTGGCTTTATGACTATGGCTGCGCTTTATCACATGGTGCCTAGAATGTTTAAAAGAGAATTATATAGTAAATCGCTAATGGAAGCTCAATTTTGGATCCAAACTACAGGTATAGTATTGTACTTTAGTTCTATGTGGATAGCAGGTATTACTCAAGGTATGATGTGGAGAGCTACAGATGAGTATGGTAACTTACTTTATACTTTCATTGATACTGTTGAAGCTATTATTCCTTATTATTGGATTAGAGCTGTAGGTGGCTTGTTGTACTTAGTAGGATTTTTCATGTTTGTTTATAATATTTATAAATCAATTTCAGTGGGTAGAGTGCTTGATAAAGAGCCAAAAAGTGCTTCACCTATGGCAGCATAAGGAGAAAAATATGTTTAGTTGGTTAGAAAAAAATCCATTCTTTTTTGCTGTGGCAGTATTTATAGTGATCGCATATGCAGGTATTGTGGAAGTTTTACCTGATTTTGCTCAAAATGCAAGACCAATTGAAGGTAAAAAGCCTTATACGGTTTTACAACTTGCAGGACGCCATGCTTATATTAAAGAAAGTTGCAATGCATGTCATTCACAACTTATTCGTCCTTTTAAATCAGAAACAGATCGTTATGGTATGTATTCAGTTAGCGGTGAATATGCTTATGATAGACCATTTTTATGGGGTTCAAAAAGAACTGGACCTGATTTATTGCGTATAGGTAATTTTAGAACTACAGATTGGCATGAAAATCACATGTGGGATCCAGTTTCAGTTGTTCCTGGTTCTATTATGCCAGCTTACAAACATATGTTTAGCAATAATGCAAATATAGAAACAGCTTATGCAGAAGCACTAACTGTAAAAAAAGTTTTCAATGTTCCTTATGATGTTGAAAATGGTACAAAACTTGGTACTTGGGAAGAAGCTCAAGCAGAAGTTAAAGCAGAAGCCCAAGTTATAGTAGATCAAATGAAAAATCAAGATGTTAAAGATGCGTTTGCTAGAGGTGAAATTAGAGAAATTGTCGCTTTGATTGCGTATCTTAATAGTTTGAAATAGGAAAAATTATGGATTTAGAACTAATAAGAGAGTTGCAAGCTTATGGCTTTTTTGCCCTTGTAGTATTCTTAGTGGTAGTTTTGTATTCTTATTGGTTTCATTTGTATAGATCTGAAAAAACAGGTAGAAGAAACTATGAAAAATATGCTGATTTAGCATTACATGATGAAATTGGTGATCGTGTTTTAGAGCAAAATAAAAGGAGTGCTTAATGCAATGGTTGAACTTACAAGATAATGTTAATTTATTATCTTTTATTGGAGCAATTCTTATCATATTGATTACGCTTGTTGTGGTAGGAAAATTGTTTAAAAGTATGAAAGAAGAAAAAAGTCAGGGTGAGCTAAGTGAACATAGTTGGGATGGTATAGGTGAATATAAAAATCCTATACCACTTGGCTGGGCTGTGGTATTTTTCTTAGCTATAGTATGGTGTATATGGTATTTTCTTTGGGGGTATCCTTTAAATAGTTATTCTCAAATTGGTCAATATAATAAAGAAGTGCAAGCGCATAATGAGAAATTTGCACAAAAATTTGCAAATTTAAGCAATGAAGATAAGCAAGAAATGGGTAAAAATATCTTTTTAGTTCAATGCTCTTCTTGTCATGGTATTACAGGCGATGGTATCAATGGAAAAGCTCAAAATCTTAATGTTTGGGGTTCAGAAGAGGGACTTATAGAAGTAATTACTAAAGGTTCTAAGGGCTTAAATTATCCTATGGGTGAGATGTTAAGTGCAGCAGATAATGGTATAGATGAAGCTGATATTCCTGCAATTGCTGCTTATGTTGCTTCTGAAATTTCAGCAATTAAAAAAACTGAAAATCCTCAACTTGTAGTAAAAGGAAAAGAATTATTTATCACTTGTACAGTATGCCATGGTGAAGATGGAAAAGGAACTATTGATGGTCAATTAGTGGCTCCAGATTTAACAAAATATGGTAGTGCAGAATTTGTAGTAGATGTTTTAAATCGTGGTAAAGCAGGTAGTATAGGTGTAATGCCTCATTTTAACAATGGCTTGTTAAATGAGCTTCAAAAAGAAGCAGTTGGCGAATATGTGATTTCTCTTTCAAGGGGCGAATAATGGAAAATTCAAACAGATGTGTATTTTCACTTTCAGGCGTTAGCGGAATGTTAATAGCAACTATTTTATTATTATCGATTTTAGCAGGATTAACTATTTTGGGTCTAAAAACACAACAAGATGTTATGCAAAAACCTTATAAAATAGAAAATGCAGAACAAATTAAAATGTTTGACTCTAAAAGAGAAGAACATATCATTATAAAGGAATGATTATGGCAAAAGTTCTTGAGTATTTAATCATAGCCGGTTTAGTTGTAGCGGCTGGAATCACTGCTTGGTCGGTTTTAACTGCAAATCATCTTTTTATAGGATGAAAAATATATTTAAAGGCGGTTTTTTAGCCGCCATTTTTATTTGTTTTGCTAATTTTTTACATGCTGAAATATTATTAAATGATAATATCTTAAACACTGCGATAGAACAAAATATCACTACAAGTTCTAGACAAATTTATGAATTAACTGGAGTAAATATCGCTTTAGCATTAAGTGATAAAAAAGATTTTGAAAGTTTAAAAAATTATGAAGCTAATTTAAGTAAGCCATATATTTTACTTGTATTTTCTAAAGCTTCACATAAGGTAGATATACTCGCAAGCGATGATGCTTTGGCTTTTTTTGATAAAGAAGGTGTTTTGAGTCCTTATCCTGAAAAAGGAACAATTTTACCTATACTTGCAAATCCTAAACAAAAAGATATTTATAATGCAGCTATTTTAAATGGTTATGCAGATATAGCCGATCAAGTAGCAAATTATTTTAATATAAAACCTTTTTATGGAAATTCAAATCGTGATACTTTAAATATCATGAGAATTTTAATCTATGGATTTTTATGTGTTGCAATTTTAATGCTAGTTCAAAGAAAAATCAAAAGGAGAAAATAAAAATGGAAAATAAGAAAACATTTTGGCCTTATGGTATTTTGATTTCTTTGGGGCTTATTGTTATAGCTTGTATTGTTACGATTTTTATTGCAAGCAAGGCTCCTGTGTATGAAGATAATTTTTATTTTGATTCTTATCAAAATGTAGAGTTAAATTATAATGAAATTCAAAACAGACAAAAGACTTTTGATGAAAATTTTAAGCTAAGCATTAAAGACAAAGAAAGCTTTATGCATAAGAAAAATCAAGTTTATTATATCAATGAAGGGCAAAATGAGCTTAGGATTGCAATTGAAAATTTAAAAGATTATGACTTGAGTAAGCTTCAAATCCAAACTTTACTTTCGCGTCCACATACAAATGCAAATGATGAGAATTTGCAAGTAAGATTAGAAGGAAGTGATTTGGTGTTTGATTTTAATATCAAAGAAAAAGGTGTTTGGCAAATACTTTTAAAAATCACTCAAGATGAAAATAGTGTAGGATTTTTTAAATTCTTTTTGCAGACTAAATAATGAAGCTTTTTGTATTTAGCTCACTAAGAGCTTTAAGAAAGTATTATGAGAAAAAACTACAGGTTGATAGTTTAGTAGAACCGGCTATGAGTATAGCCGAATTTATACAAAAGTTAGTTTTTTCTCCGCATTTTCAAGCAACACACTATGAGTGTTTACTTTTGATGAAAAAGGCTTGTGAGCAAACTAAAAATTTAGAGCAAAGCTTAAAAATACCGAGTAATTTTTTTGCTTTCTTAAAAAATAATGCTTATTTATTTAGTTTCTTTAAAGAGCTTAGTTTAGAAAAAAAAGATATCAACTCATTAAAATTTCATGATGCTTACGTTCAGTATGATGAACATTTGCAAATTTTAGAAGAACTTTTTAAAAATTATCTTACCTTGTTAAAAGAGCAAAATCTATATGATGATATTTCTTTGCCGCTAGATTATGAAATTAATAGTGATTTTTTAAAAAATTATGATGAGATTATTGTTGATTTTCAAGGTTTTTTAAATGCCTTTGAAGTAGAGCTTTTGTTAAAAGTTAAGGAAATACTTCCTCTTAAAGTGCAGTTTAATTGCACTAAATTTAATAAAGATTTTTTAAATACTCTTAGCTTTTTACAAGGACTTTCTCTTAAGGCAAATTATGCTTATTTGTTTGATTTAAATCAAAAAACAATTTTAAAAGAAGAGTGCTTTTTTAAAGAAAGTAAAATTAGTTATAAAAGTTTTCATTTAAGATCTTTACAAGCTGCTTTTGTTTTTGAAAAAATTAATTCTTTTTTAAAATCCGGTATAAGCGCAAAAGATATTGTAGTGATTACACCTGATGAGAATTTTGTAGATATTTTAAGACTTTATGATAAAAGCAATGTTTTAAATTATGCAAGTGGAGAAAGTATTAAAAATACACTTTTTTATCACAGATTAAAGTCTTTGTATGAAAGTGCTAAAAATGATGAGTTTGAGTATGAAGAAAATGAAGAATTTTATGAAAGGTGTAATTTAAACAAACATTTGTGTAATTTACATTTTTTTTCTTCTAGTGTTGATTTTACAGAGTTTAAAAAGTTTTTTGATGAAAATATTTCTTTTGATTTTTTTGAGAATTTTATTTTTAATTTGCTAGAAGATAGT
The DNA here is from genome assembly GCF_025771325.1 of Campylobacter sp. RKI_CA19_01122. NCBI lineage: Bacteria > Pseudomonadati > Campylobacterota > Epsilonproteobacteria > Campylobacterales > Campylobacteraceae > Campylobacter > Campylobacter sp. RKI_CA19_01122. The sequence continues at coordinate 87,127 of NZ_JAKMPZ010000004.1, forward strand.
GATGAGGAATTAAAAAATTATATACATCAAGAGCTTATTTTTATCAAAGAGCTTGTAAAAACACACGAGTTAAGCTTTGTGCAAATTTTAGAATTATTTTTCATGCAAATTGATGGTATAAAATTAAGCAGTGTTGGTGGTGGTGAAGTTACTGTAATGGGGCTTTTAGAAAGTAGGGGACTTAGATATGACGGGGTGATTATAGTCGATTTTAATGATGAGTTTATCCCAAAAAGAGTTTCAAGCGAGTTATTTTTAAACAATGAAATTCGCAAAAAAGCAGGACTTATCACTCATGCTCAAAGAGAAAATTTACAAAGACATTATTATTATACTTTAATAGCCAAGGCAAAATTAGTTGGAATTTCTTATGTGGAAAATGAAGAAAAAATCAAATCAAGATTTTTAAACGAACTTGAACTTCCATTTTATGAAGACAAGACTTATAGTAATAATGCTTATGTGAAATATTTTCAAACTTATCCATGTACTTTTAATCTTGAGCCTATTGTAAGTATTAAAGCAAAGCACGATTATTTTCAAAACGATCTTTCTTTTTCAAGATTTCATCTTCTTGTGCATTATGGTTTGGATTATTATTATAAATATGTTTTAAGATTAAAAGAGCCAAAGACTTTAGACGATACACTTAGAGCAAATGAGTTGGGGAGTTTTATTCATAAGGCTTTAGAGCTTTATTATACACAAAAATCTAAAAATCATTTTGATTATGAAGTTTTTATGCAAGTGATAAAAAGCATTAAGCAATACCGAGTTGATGCGCTAAATTTAGCTTTAATACAAACTATATTTAAAGAATTCCAAACACTTGAAAATGAGCATTTTAAGCAAGGTTATGTGGTAGAAAAATGTGAATTTAATCCACCAAGAAAAGAATTTATTGCAGAAAATGGAGTGAAAATTCACGCCATAGGCTTTTTAGATAGAGTAGATAATAATGGCAATGAAAGATTGATTATAGATTATAAAAGTGGTAAGGCAGATGAAAAGTCTTATCAACTTGCTTTTTATAAGTTTTTATTAGAAAATCAAAATACCCTATTAAATACAAAAGCTTGTTTTTATGATCTTAAAAATATCAAAATCATACATGAAAATGCTAAAAGTAAGAGCGTACAAGAACTTAAAGATTTGCTTAATGAGCTTGCTAAAGAACCTTTGGAAAAAGAATTTTTTAATCAAAAAAACGACAATACTTACAGCCCTTATACCATGCTTTATAAAAAGGAGTTTAAGCTTTGAGTTATCATTTTGAGCCTTTTTTAGCTTTGGAAGCTAGCGCAGGAAGTGGAAAAACTTTTGCATTAAGTGTGCGTTTTGTAGCTTTGGTTTTAATGGGAGCTAAGATTAATGAAATTTTAGCCCTTACTTTTACTAATAAAGCTACAAGTGAAATGAAAGAAAGAGTTTTTAAAACCTTTTTAGAATTTGATGTGCTTGAAAATGGAGAGAATAAAGCAGAATGTAATGAGCTTATGAAAATGCTAGGCAAAAGCAAAAATGAGCTTATAGCTTTAAGAGAAAAATACAAAGATGAGTTTTTAAGATCTAAGCTTAATATCTACACTTTTGACAGCTTTTTTTCACAAATCATTCGCTCTTTTGCTTTAAATTTAGGTCTTATGAGTGATTTTGACATTATAGAAAGTCAAGATAGTTATAAAAATTTCATTTCTAAATTAGACGAAGAAGAATTAAGAGCTTTAGCTTATTACATTGTCCAAACAAAAAGTAAAAGTGATTTTTTGCAAAATCTTGAAAGCTTGTATGAAAGATCTTGTGAGATAAATTCTATACAAAATGCACATTTTCCAAATAAAACTTTTTTGGAAAAAAGCTTAAGTGAGTTTATAACTTATGCAAGAAATTTAAGTACAGATAAAAACTATCAAAAAAATTTTGAATTTGAAAACATAGAAGATTTCTTTACTAAACCTATTATTTGTGATTTAGATAAAAAGTATTTTGTAAAAGTCATCGATAGTGAATTTTTACAAAAAAGAGCAGAGTTTTTACAAAGCGCAAAAGAGTATTTTACTCAAATGGAAAATTATCGCATTAGTATGCTTGCAAAGCTTTTGAAGCATTTTAAAGAAGCAAGAAATGAAAACAATGCTAAGCAAAATGCATTGACTTTTTCAGATATAGCTTTAAAAACTTATGAGTTAATTAGCGATGAAACTAATAAAGATTTGATTTATTTTAGACTTGATGGTTATATTTCGCATTTATTAATCGATGAATTTCAAGATACTAATGTTTTGCAGTATCAAATTTTAAAACCCATCATTGCTGAGCTTGTTTCAGGCGAGGGAGTGAAAAAAAATAGAAGCTTTTTTTATGTGGGGGATAAAAAGCAAAGCATATATGGTTTTAGAGGGGGTAAAAAAGAGCTTTTTGATAAGCTTTTAAAAGATTTTCCACAAATTAAATTAGAGCATTTAGATACTAATTATCGTAGTAAAAAGATCATTGTTGATTATGTAAATGAAGTCTTTAAAGATAAATTTTTTGATAGCTTTTTAAATCCTAGCTTTACTTTGCAAAAAAGCATTAAAGAAGGTGGATATGTGGAAGTTTTGCAAAATCATATCCTACCAAAAAGTTCTTTGCATGAAGCAAGTGGCAAAGAAGTTTTAAAGATCATCCAAAAGCTTTTAGAAAAAGGCGTAAAGCTCAGTGAAATTTGCATTTTGGTATGGATTAACAAAGACGCTACTTTAATGAAAGAATTTCTTGAAGAAAATGACATTAAAGCCTATACGCAAAGCAATGTAGCTTTGATGGATTGTATTAGCGTAAGAGTGCTTTTTGAGTATGCAAAGGCTTGTGTGCTTAAAGATGAGTTTAGTTTGTACTTTGCAAGTAGTATTTTAGAAAAAGAGCTTGAGTTTATAACGCTTGATTTAAACCGCAGTGTAGGTGAGATTTTAAAATACTTAGTACATGTTTTAAAGCTTGATTTAAGCGATGTTAATCTCATCGCATATTTAGAGTATGCAAGTACTTTTGATAATTTTTTTGATTTTTTATTTGCTCCATGCGAGTTGAAGTCTTTACAAGCTCAAGATGATGGAGTAAGTATTATGACCGTGCATAAGTCTAAGGGGCTTGAATTTGAAAATTTAATCGTACTTGATAGACTTAGTAAAAAAGCTCCGGATAATGAAACTTTAATGTTTGAGTATGATTTAGAGCAAGGTTGGGAAGTAAAATACCGACACAGTGCTAGAAAACATCTTGAAGATCAAAATTACAATACCTTTTTAGCTAAAAAAGAAAAACTTCAAGCAGAAGATGAGATAAATTGTCTATATGTGGCGCTTACTAGAGCTAAAAACTCTCTTTTTATTATAAAAAATGATGAGAGTTTTAAAACCTTTAAGAGCTATTTTCAAGGCTATGAGGAAAAACAAATAGGCATAATAGAAGAACAGCTTTCAAAAACAAAAGAGCCTTTAGAAAATTTAGAACAAATAGAAAACTTTGAAGAATTTCAAAAGGTAAATTTGCAAGAAGTCAAAGTAAAAAGTCATCTTTCAAGCACGCAAATACATTTTGGTTTGGCTTTGCATGAGTTTTTGCAATATTTTGACTTTAATACTAAAAGTAATTTTGAATTTTGCAAGCAAATGGTGTATAAAAAATATCGTTTTTACTTAGATGATGAAGGTTTTAATGAGCTTTTTAAAAGACTTACTATGCTTTTAAAAGATGAGAGCTTTAACGCGCTTTTAGCGGGTAAAAAGCTACTAAAAGAGCAAATCATCACTTATAAAGGTGAGCAAAAACAGCTTGATATGCTTGCATTTGATGATAATGAAGCTATCATTATAGACTATAAAACGGGTTTAAATTTAAACGAGCATAAAAAGCAAGTTTTGCTTTACAAAGAAGCCATAGAAAAAATCTTAGCCAAGACTTCTACTAAGGCTTTTTTGGTATATGTTTTAAAAGATAAAGTGGAGATAGCGGAGGTTTAATAATAATCTATATCATCAAATATAGGTTTTATTACAACTTTTCCACTTTTATTTATAAAACCGTATTTTCTATTTATTTCAATTCTTGCCAAACCTTTGTTAAAACTCCAAGCACTATCAAATTTAGGTTTTATTACAATTTTCCCACTTTTGTCTATAAAGCCCCATTTTCTATTTATTTCAATTCTTGCCAAACCCTCTTTAAATTCCCAAATACTATCAAAATCAATTTTAGGCTCCGCTACAATTTCTCCACTTTTATTTATAATTTTATACTTTCCATTTAATTCGATAATTGCCAAACCATCATTAAAATATGAAGTATTATCAAGTTCTGGTTTTATTATAACTTTTCCATTTTGATTAATAAATCCATACTTTCCATTTAATTCGATAATTGCCAAACCTTCGCTAAAATTCCAAGTACCATCAAATTTAGGTTTTATAACAAATTCTCCATTTTTATTTATAAATCCATATTTTCCATTTAGTTTAACACTAGCCAAGCCTTCACTAAATTCTTTAACATCATTAAATTTGGGTTCAACTATAACTTTTCCATTTTGATTAATAAATCCATATTTTCCATTTAATTCTACAATTGCTAAACCTTCACTAAAACCATAAATATGATCAAATTTGGGTTCAACTATAACTTTTCCATTTTTATTTACGAGACCATATTTTTTATCTAGTTCAATTAATAAACTTTCACTAAAACTCCAAGCATTATCAAATTTAGGTTTTATAACAAATTCTCCATTTTTATCTATAAATCCATATTTCTCATTTAATTCAATAGCTGCCAAACCATCGCTAAAATCCCAAGCATTATCAAATTTAGGTTTTATAACAAATTCTCCATTTTTATCTATAAATCCATATTTTCCATTTAGCTTAACACTAGCCAAGCCTTCACTAAATCTCTGGGCATAATCAAATTTTTCAATCGCAACTTCACCGTTTTTATCTAAAAAACTCCATTTTCCATCGATTTTAACTCTTATTAAATCACCATTCATAAATATATTAGCAAAGCAAGCTTTACTATCTCCCTTGTCACATTTTTCTTTGTAGATAGCTTGGAGTATTTTACAACTTGCTTCATCGCTGTGGCATTTACTTTCAAGTTCGCTTGTGTAAATTCGGCTGTATTTTCCACCGTAAAAATACTGATACACACTTGCTAAGGCTATCAAAATCAAAATCATCACACTAGCTATGATTTTACTTTTGTGTTTTATGATGAATTCTTTTCTTTATTTGAGTTTCTTTTCTCTTTCTTCTTGGGCTATTTTTATCTCTTCTTCGATTTTCTTCTTTCTTTCTTCTTCTAATCTTTTTAATTCTTCTTGTCTTTGTCTTTCTTTTTCTAGTTTTTCTTTTGCTTGTGGATCGTATAGTTCATTACTTCCACATCCTTTACAAAATTTAGCTACATCTAAATTTTTCATATTGCAATGTTTGCAAATAAGCATCATTCACCCCTTGCTTGTTTTATGATTTCATAGGCTAGGTTGATCTTTTTCATCATCTCTTGAGCTATCTTTAAAAGTTCAGGTGGAAGCTCTTTAGAATGAAGATTATCATAGTGGTATTCTTTAGCTAGTTTTCTATAATTTTTCTTTATACTTTCAAAATCATCATTTGGATGAGAATTTAAAATTTCATAGGCTTGTTCTAGGGTGATTTTTATTTCATCTTGGTGTTTTTCTTGTTTTTGCTGAGTGTTTTCATGTGTGAAATTATAAATTTGCTCATATCTTATTTTTATTTCCCTAAAGCTTATGAGGTTTAATCCAAGTCCTATGATGATATTTTCCATTAAGGTGTTTTCATTTGCACTCATTTGTTTATTATAATATATTAGATCAAGCAATAAACATATAAGAAAATCTGCTTCTTTCTTGCTTATGTGTATGTTAGAGCAAAGCTCACTAATGCTTCTGCCTTGACTTTTCTCATGCTCAAAAATACTTGCATAAGTATTTCTAAAGCCACTATACTCTTTAGTATAAAACATTTCTATCTTATCAAGCAAAGAAGATATAAATTTAGATAAATCTTGAGTAATGATTTTATTATCTACTTTGGCAACTTTTGCTAAAAAAGCAACCATGATAGCAGGATTTTTACTATAAATAAAATCAAATTTTTGTCTTGCAGCATGGTATAATTCTTTTCCGCAAAATATACAAAATTTAGCGTCTTTATCAGGATTAAATTCTGAGCAATGCTTACAAATTCTATATTCTTGAACTTTAAATTTTAAAGAAAACAAAATAAAACCTTATTTTTAATATAATAGAAAGTTATTTTATAAAGAACTTACTTAAAAAGTGCTATTTTACTTTTTATCTGCAAGAATTAATCAAAATATTTAAGCTTTAAATATTCTTAAATTAAGTATTAATTAAGCTAAAATAATTATAATCTCATTTTTAAAAAAATTTTTGGCAAAGGTAAGATGATGACAAAGATAACAAAGCCAAACGAAGTAAAACGCGAATGGATCGTTTTAGACGCTGAAGGAAAGCGTTTTGGTCGTCTTTTAACAGAAGTAGCGACTATTTTAAGAGGTAAAAATAAACCTTGCTATACTCCAAATGTTGACTGTGGAGATTATGTAATCATTATCAATGCTTCTAAAGCAGTTTTCACAGGTGCAAATAAAGCAGAAGATAAACTATATCACAGACATTCAGGGTATTTTGGAAGCGTAAAAAGTGAAAAATTTGGTGATTTATTAGAAAAAAATCCAGTTAAATTATATAAATTAGCAGTTCGTGGTATGCTACCTAAAACAAACCTAGGTAGAGCTATGCTTAAAAAATTAAAAATTTATGCAGGTAGCGAACATCCTCATACTGCTCAAATTGCTAATAAAGGAAAATAATCATGGCAACAACATACGCAACAGGTAAAAGAAAAACCGCTGTAGCTAAAGTTTGGGTAAAAGCTGGTAGTGGTAAAATCATCGTTAATGGTATGGATTTAAATACTTGGCTTGGCGGACATGAAGCTATAAAATTAAAAGTAGTTCAGCCTTTATTAGTAACTAAACAAGAAACTTCTATGGACATTAAAGCAACAACTTTAGGCGGTGGTTACAGTGCTCAAGCTGAAGCTTTAAGACATGGTATTTCAAGAGCTTTAGCTGCTATGGATGCAGATTTTAGAGCATTATTAAAACCAAAAGGACTTCTTACTAGAGATAGTAGAACTGTTGAGCGTAAAAAATACGGTCGCAGAAAAGCAAGAAGAAGCCCACAATTCTCTAAACGCTAATATTTTTTGGATCCATTTTGGATCCATTTTCTCTATTTTTTTTAAAAAAATCATATTTTTTTCATATATTTTTATTTTATTTAAAATCAAAGGATTTTTTGTTTAGAATAAATATTTATAATTCCAAGGTCCGATCAGGGAAACCTCCTTTTTGTAGTAAATTTAAGCCCCTTACCCAAAGGGGCTTATTTTATTTTAATCTTCTTTTTTATATAATCGCTCAATTTATTTTATAAGGATTGTTATGAAAAAAATTATAAGCTTAGTTAGTTTAGCTAGTGTTTTATTTGCTTTTGATGCTAGCAAAATAGAAATAACCCCGACCTTTAACTATACAACACCAGAAGGAAATTTAGATCTTAAAAATTATGGTGGAGTTGGCTTAAGATTTGGCTATCACTATGATGATTTATGGATAGATCAAGCTGAACTTGGTTTAGAGTATTATGATAATGCAAAATATAATAATCCAAATGATAATACACATACAAATACTAGTGTTTCGAGATTTTATGTGAATGCTATTAAAGGAATTGATTTAGCTAATCATGTGTATTTATATGGATTATTAGGAACAGGTTATGAGTATTTAAGTCATGGGGCTTATGAAAATAAAAGTGGTATGTTTGCTCAATATGGTGCGGGTTTTAAATTCGCGCTTGGAGAAGATTTAGCTTTAAGACTTGAAGCAAGAGATCAAATTAAATTCAACAATGGCGAACATAATTTAATTTCTAGTGTTGGTTTAAGTTTTTATTTTGGCAATAAAGCTCCAAAAACTCCTAATGTTGAAACAAAACAAATTGAAGAAAAGCCACAAGTAAAACAAATCGATAAAACATGTTCAGAACCAAGAAAAGGTGCTTTGCTTGATCATATAGGTTGTGAAAAAACAATAGCACTTGAGGGACATTTTGGTTTTGATCAGACTAATATAAATCCAGAATTTGCTCAAAAAATTCAAGAAGTAGGTAAGATCTTAGAAGAAAATCCTCAATACTATACTATTTTAGAAGGCCATACAGATAGTACAGGTCCTAAGGCTTATAATCAAAAATTATCATTAGAGCGCGCTAATGCCGTAGCGAAGGAACTTGAAAAAACAGGTGTTGCTAAAGAAAAAATTGTAACTAAAGGCTATGGTTTTGAAAAGCCAAAAGCAAGCAATGATACCAAAGAAGGTCGTGCGCAAAATAGACGCGTTGAAGCAAAATTTTTTATTAAAGAATAAACTTTGCTAAAAAAGACAATTTTATTTGATTTAGATGGCACTTTGATAGATTCTACAAGTGCCATTTTAGATGGATTTGATGCTGCTTTTAAAGCTTTTAATGAGCCTTTAAGAGATCATGAAGCTATTAAGGCTTTGATAGGTTTTCCTTTGGATGTAGCTTTTGAAAAGCTTGGTGTGGCAAAAGAGAAAACAAGTGAATATATTAATGCTTATAGAAATGTATATCAAAAAATCTATATAGAACAAACTTCTTTACTTCCTTTTGCAAAAGAAAGTGTATATGAGGCTAGTTTATTTGCTGATTTAGCTGTTGTTACGACTAAAAGTTCTAAATTTTCTAAACCTTTACTTGATCATTTAGGTATAGGAGAGCATTTTAAAGTTATTATAGGTAGAGACGATGTAACTTGTCCAAAGCCAGATGCTGAGCCTATTTTATTAGCTTTGAAGAAACTTTCTAAAAACAAAGAAAATGCTTTTATGGTAGGTGATACTCATTTAGATATAAAAGCTGCTCAAAATGCCAATATTATTCCTGTGGCTGTAAGTAGTGGTTATGAAAGTAAAGAAAGTTTAGCTAAATTTGAAATTCCGCTTTTTAAAAATACCTATGAAGCCATAAAATATATAAGAAATATCCGATAATTTCCCATTTAAACTCTATACCTATAAATAATAAAAAATTTTTATTATTGTTTAAGACAATTAAAGATAAAGTAGTTATTGACTTTAAGTAATTATTTAATTATAAGGATAGATTAAATGAGTAAAATAATGAAAACGATGGATGGTAATGAAGCAGCAGCTTACGCTGCTTATGCATTTACAGAGGTTGCTGGAATTTATCCTATCACTCCAAGCTCTCCTATGGCTGATTATACTGACATATGGGCTTCTCAAGGCAAAAAAAATCTTTTTGGAGTGCCAGTTAAAGTTGTAGAAATGCAAAGTGAAGCAGGTGCAGCAGGGACAGTTCATGGATCTTTACAAGCGGGTTCTTTAACCACGACTTATACCGCTTCTCAAGGACTTTTGTTAAAAATACCAAATATGTATAAAATTGCAGGTCAACTTTTACCTGGAGTAATTCATGTGGCAGCTAGAGCTTTAGCATCTCAAGCGCTATCTATTTTTGGAGATCATCAAGATATTTATGCTGCAAGACAAACAGGTTTTGCTATGCTTTGTTCACATTCTGTGCAAGAAAGTATGGATTTAGCAGGTGTTGCACACCTAGCAGCTATTAAAGGTAGAGTGCCTTTTATGCATTTTTTTGATGGTTTTAGAACCTCTCATGAAATCCAAAAAATTGAAGTAATGGATTATGCACATTTTGATCGCTTATTGGATCGTAAGGCTTTATTGGAATTTAGAAATTCCTGTCTAAATCCAGAAAATCCAAAAACAAGAGGTACGGCTCAAAATGATGATATTTATTTTCAAACAAGAGAGTTGGCAAATAAATATTATGAAGCTGTTCCTGATATTGTTAATGAATATATGCAAGAAATTTCAAAAATTACAGGAAGAGAATACAGACCTTTTGTGTATTATGGGGATAAAAATGCAACGCGTGTTGTTGTAGCAATGGGTTCAGTGACTGAAGCTTTAAAAGAAGTTGTAGATTATTTGAGTAGCAAAGGTGAAAAAGTAGGGGTTTTAAAAGTTCATTTATATAGACCATTTAGTTTAAAATATTTATTTGATGTAATGCCTCAAAGTGTTGAAAAAATTGCTGTTTTAGATAGAACTAAAGAGCCAGGAAGTTTAGGCGAGCCACTTTATTTGGATTTAAAAAGTGCATATTATGGAAAAGAAAAAGCACCTTTAATCGTTGGTGGTAGATATGGACTTTCTTCAAAAGATGTGGATCCTGCTCAGCTAATAGCAGTTTTTGAAAATCTAAATCAAGCAAATCCAAAAGATGGTTTCACCATAGGAATTAATGATGATGTAACCTTTACCTCATTGCCTGTGGGAGAGAAAATTTCTTTGGGTGATGAAAGTACTATAGAGTGTTTATTTTATGGACTTGGTGCCGATGGCACTGTAGGTGCAAATAAAAACTCTATTAAAATTATAGGAGATAAAACAGATTTTTACGCGCAAGCTTATTTTGCTTATGATTCTAAAAAATCAGGTGGTTACACAAGAAGCCATTTAAGATTTTCTAAAAAACCTATTACTTCAACTTATTTAGTTTCTACGCCACATTTCGTAGCATGCTCAGTGGCTGCGTATTTAGAAATTTATGATGTTTTAGCAGGTATTAGAAAAGGAGGAACTTTCCTTTTAAATAGTATTTGGAGTGCGCAAGAAACTATTGAAAAAATTCCAAATGCGGTAAAAAGAGTTTTAGCGCAAAAGGAAATTAATTTTTATATCATTAATGCTACAAAACTTGCTAGAGAGATAGGACTAGGTAGTAGAACAAACACGATTATGCAATCAGCATTTTTCAAACTTGCTAATATCATTCCTTTTGAAGATGCGCAAAAATATATGAAAGAATTAGCTTATAAATCATATAGTAAAAAAGGTGATGCTATAGTTGAAATGAATTATAAAGCTATTGATGTAGGTGCAGATGGACTTGTAAAAGTTGATATTGATCCTTCTTGGGTAAATTTAGCTAATGAAGCAAAAGAAGAAACTATAGCTTATAAAGGTACTGAGTTTGTTGAAAAAATCGCAAAACCTATGAATGCAGCTAAGGGTGATGATTTACCAGTTTCGGCATTTTTGGGCTATGAAGATGGTAGTTTTGAGCATGGTACTACTGAGTATGAAAAAAGAGGCGTTGGTGTTATGGTGCCAAGATGGATAGAAACTAATTGTATTCAGTGTAATCAATGTGCTTCAGTATGCCCTCATGCAGTTATCAGACCTTTCTTGATTGATGAAGAAGAATTAAACAATGCTCCAGCAGGTGTAAAAGAGCACAGCTTAAATGCAAAAGGCGTGAAAGAACAAAAATTAAATTTCAAAATTCAAGTTTCTCCGCTTGATTGTACAGGTTGTGAGCTTTGTGTGCATGAGTGTCCTACCAAAGAAAAATCTTTAGTGATGGTACCACTAGGTGAAGAGCTTGATCATGGTGAGCAAGAAAATGCAGATTATTTATTCAAAAAAGTAAGTTATAAAGATAATATTTTAAATAGAGAAAATACCAAAGGCATCCAATTTGCTCAACCTTTATTTGAATTTCATGGAGCATGTCCAGGGTGTGGAGAAACTCCTTATATTACTTTAATTACTAGATTATTTGGTGAAAGAATGATTGTTGCTAATGCAACGGGTTGTAGTTCTATTTATGGTGGCTCAGCTCCTTCAACTCCATATAGAAAAAGCAATAAAAATGGTCATGGACCTGCTTGGGGCAATTCTTTATTTGAAGATAATGCTGAATTTGGTCTTGGTATGAAAATAGCAACTGAAACTACAAGACATAAAATAGAACACATAATGAATGAAAGTATGCAAGAAGTACCTAACGCACTTTCTGCATTATATAAAGAGTGGATTGCAAATAAAGAAGATTCTAAAGTTTCTTTGGAATTAAGAGATAAATTAGTTCCATTGTTAGAAGAAAATAAGCAAATCAAAGCAGTTAATGATATTTTAGAGCTTAAAAGCTATTTAAGTAAAAAATCACATTGGATTTTTGGTGGTGATGGCTGGGCTTATGATATAGGTTATGGTGGACTTGATCATGTTTTGGCAAGCGGTGAGAATGTAAATATTTTAGTGCTTGATACTGAAGTGTATTCTAACACAGGCGGTCAGAGCTCAAAATCTTCAAGAACGGGTTCAGTAGCACAGTTTGCTGCAGCAGGTAAGCCAGTACAGAAAAAAGATCTTGGTCAAATTGCTATGACTTATGGTTATATTTTTGTGGCTCAAGTAAATTCTAATGCAAATTATGCACAATTGTTAAAAGCTGTAATGGCGGCAGAAGCTTATGATGGACCTTCTTTGATTATTGCTTATTCTCCTTGTATAGCTCATGGTATTAAAGGTGGACTTGGAAATTCAGGAAATCAAGCAGAGTTAGCTACAAAATGTGGATATTGGCCAACTTATATTTATGATCCGCGTTTAGAAGCTGAAGGTAAAAATCCTTTAACAATTTCTTCAAAAGAACCTGATTGGGATTTATATGAAAGCTTTTTAATGAATGAAGTTCGTTATAATTCTTTGAAAAAATCAAATCCTGAGCAAGCAAAAGAATTATTTGAAAAAAATAAAGCAGAGGCACAACGTCGTTACAGACAGCTTAAGCGTTTAGCAAGTGCTGATTTTAGCAATGAAAATTAATTTTGTTTCGAATTTTTTTTCTTGTTTTATGGGTAATTAATGCTTTTGGTGTTAATTATCCATTTTTAAATCAAAATTGTTATGTTGATAATTTAATTTCAATTCAAGATCCTTTTTTTAAAAAGACTACAAATATAAAATCTAATTTTTCTTTGCAAGCTATTGTTTCAAATAAGATTAAGATTAATGATAAGTGGTATGCTTTAAACGATTATATTGATGGTTTTAAAATAGTTGAAATTAGAAATTCTCAAGTTGTATTAAAAAAGGAAGAAAAAATAATGGTTGTAAATTTGTATGAAAAAAATAGTATTTTTATGTATTAATTTTTTGTTTTTTACAAATGTATTTGCCATGCAGTGTAATCAGCATTTTTTTAATATAAGAGTAGAAAACAAAACTTCTTTGCTTGAAATTTTAAATGAACTCGGAAGAGAGTGTGATTTTAGTATTATTATCAAAGATATTTTTGCTCAAGAAAAATTAATGCATGCTCAAAATTATTTACATATAAAGAAAATGTCTTTAAGAGAGATTTTTAAGCTTTTATTGGTGGAAAACAATCTTGCTTATGAATACGATAAAAATGCTTTAAAAATTTATGGAAAACAAGTTAAAACTTTTAAAGTGCATTATATAAGTTCTATTAGAGAAGGACAAAGTATTACTAAAGCTTCAGTGGATTCTAGACCAAAACAAGGAGATTATGATAATTATAAAGAAGTAGATAATTTAGTTATTAGTACTGATAAATTTGATTTTTGGGAGAAAATTTCAGAAGAAATTCAATCTTTGTTGGATGAAAATACAACTAAACCTATTGTCAATACTAATGCAGGAATTATTACTTTAAATGCAACTCCATATGAACTTGCAAGAGTTGGAAAATATTTAGATGACTTAAATAAAAGACTTAAAAAACAAGTTTTAATTGATGTAAGTATTGTTGCTGTGCATTTAAACAAAAATCATTCAAGTGGAATTAATTGGCAAGAACTTGCTTTTAAACTTAATGGTGATGATAATGATTTTATAATTAATAAAGATGGTGTTAGAAATATTAACTTAAAAGCAAATATTGAAACCAAAGCTATTTTAAATTTATTACAAGAAAATGGTAAAACAACTATACTTTCTAACCCAAAACTTATGGCTTTAAACAATCAGCAAGCTATTATTTCTATAGGCGATACAATAAATTATCAAGTAAAAGAAAGTTCTAAAGGAACAGAAAATGGTACAATAGTTAGTGAAATATATAATAATTACTCTATTTTTGTAGGAATTTTACTTAATATATTGCCTGAGATTTCAGATGATCATAAAATTATGCTTAGGATTAATCCAAGCTTGAGTGATTTTAAATATAGTTTTGATAATCATAGACAAAGTAAACCAAGAAATATAGCGCCAGATACTATACAAAAAAAGCTTTCTACTGTAGTTGAGGTTGATGATGGACAAACTTTAATTTTAGGCGGATTGATTAGTAAAAATACCATTAATAATCATAATGAAATAAGCATTTTATCTAAAATTCCACTTTTTGGAGCTTTATTTCAAGGAAAACAAAATTATGAAGATATTAGCGAAATAGTTTTTATTATCAAACCAAGTTTAGTAAAAACTAATAATAAAATTTTAAGTTTAAAAGACCTAGGTTTTCAGCATGAAGATGATATGTTTTAAAATCTTAATATGTTTTTCTTTTTTAAATGCTATAGAAATTCAAAACAATAGTTTCGATCAAAACATATTTTATGAAAAATTCATTAATCAACCAAACTATGAAAATGCTTTAAATTTAGCAAAATATTTTTATCAAAATAAAGAATACAAACAAGCAGTTTTTTGGGCTATAGAAGCTAATGATTTTGATTTATTGCAAAAAGAAGCTTGGCTTGTTTTTATTAATGCTAAAATAAAACTCGGAAGATATGAAGATGCTTTAATAGCTAAAAAAGAATACGAAAAGCTTTTGGAGATTTATTTTGAGTGATACACATCAAAAATTAAAAAACTTAAGTGAGTATTCTTTAAAAGAAATTGCTTCTCAATATAAAATGGAATTTTTAAATTTAAATCAAACTTTTGATTTTGAAAAATATCTTCACATTTTGCCTTTTTCTTTAATAGAACAACATGATATTTTTTGTTTTTATGAAGATGATGAAAATATCCATATAGCTTCCTTTAAACCATTGGAAGAGAATGTTTTGGAAAAAATACAAAATTTATATCGTTTTAAAACTATCAAGATTTTTCTTTGTGTTTTTACGCAATTTGAATTTTTACTAGAAAGGGTTAAATTTTTAATTAAATTTCAAAATCATCTTAATAGATTAGAGCTTAGTTTGAAAAGTGATGAAAATAAAGATGAATTTTTATTAGAGCAGTTTTTGAATTTAATTTTAACTTATGCTTGTTTTTTAAGAGCAAGTGATATCCATTTAGAGCCTTTAGAAAATGAAGTATATATAAGATTTAGAATAGATGGGGAGTTAAAATATATATATAGTTTTGATGCAAAATCATACCAAGCCTTATTGATGCATGTAAAAATTATTGCTTTGCTTAATGTAGCTGAACAAAGACAAGCTCAAGATGGGAGTTTTTCTAAAATCATTTTAGAACAAAAATATGATTTTAGAGTTTCAATTATGCCTTTATTATTTGGACAAAGCATAGTGTTTAGAATTTTAAAACAAGATGGATATGTTTTAAAACTTGATAAACTTTTTATCAAAGAAGAAAATTTAATTCAGCTGAAAATACACACGAATGCACCTTATGGTCTGATTTTGTTTTGTGGGCCAACAGGGAGTGGTAAAAGTACTTTTATGCATGCTATTTTAAATGAAATTGAACAAAGTAAAAAAATCATCACTCTAGAAGATCCTATAGAATATAAACTTAAATATGCTCAACAAATTCTTTTAAATTCTAAAGTTGGATTTGATTTTCACAAAGCTTTAAGAGCAGTTTTAAGACACGATCCTGATGTGATTATGATAGGTGAAATTAGAGATGAGGATAGTTTGGATATAGTTTTAAAAGCTTCCTTAAGCGGACATTTAGTTTTAAGTACCCTACACACTAATGGCGCTATAGACGCTATTTTTAGAATGAAGCATATGGGTGCAAGAGAATACTTAATAGCTCATTCTCTTAATTTAATTATAGCTCAACGATTAGTAAGAAAACTATGTGAATGTAAAGAACCTAACAAGGAAAAATTTTATTTTCAAAATCAAGTTTTTGAAGGAAAATTTTACAAAGCAAAAGGTTGTGTTGAGTGTATGTATAGTGGATATAAAGGGCGTTTGATGGTAGCTGAATTTTTGTTTTTAGATCATAATTTAAAAAATATGATAGAAAATAATGCAAATTATGAAAATATTTTAACATACGCTTTAAAAAAAGGTTTTTTGACTTTAGGTATGGATGCTTTAGAAAAGGCAAAACTTGGCTTAACAAGTATAGATGAGTTAAGAAAGATTAGTTTTTGAAAAAATTTGTTATTTTTTATGTATTAAATAAAGAGCAAAAACAATATATAATAAGGGCTAGAAATTTATATGAAGCTAGAAATTTTGCGTTAAAGTCATTTGTAAATATTATTAGTGTTGAAGAATATTTCAAACCGATAAAACATAAAATCAAAGAAGAAGAGCTTATTTTCATTCTTAAGGATTTAAATATGATCTTAAAGGCAGGATTAAGCTTACAGGAAGCAATTTTAGAATTTTTAAAATCAAGCTATGAAAAACAAAATATTAAAATTTTTAATACAATTTATAATAAACTCAATAATGGAAGTTCTTATAATGAAGCCTTTAAAGATATTTTAAATTCTAGAGAATGTGCTATTTTAAAAATTTGTGATGGCAGAGAAGATTTACATAAGGCTCTTGATATTATTATTAGTTTAAAAGAAAAAAATCTTTATAGTTTTAAGCAGTTAAAAAAGGCTATAGCTTACCCACTTTTCGTTTTTATGTGTATTATTTTTGCTTTTTTTATTCTTATAACTTTAGTTTTGCCTGAATTTAAAACTTTATTTTTACAACTTGAATTGGATTTGCCAAAAATCACTCAAATTCTTTTTATTATAGCTGATTTTTTTAGTCATTTTTATATGATTATTTTATTAAATATAGGAATTTTTATAATACTTGCTTATTCTTTTAGAAAGTCTTTGTTTTTTCATAAAATTCTTTTTTATTTTCCCATTTTTGGAAAAATAATATTTTATCAAGATAAATTTTGTTTTTTCTTAATTTTTTCATATTTATTAAAAGCAGGAGTGGATATAAAAAGAGCTTTTAAACTTGCTTGTGAAGGTATAGAAAATCAATTCTTTAAAAACAAAATGTTTATTATAAAGACTTCATTTGAATCAGGACTTGATTTAGCTCAAGCTTTTTCTAACACAAAGCTTTTTGAGTCTTTTGTGATAAGAATGTTAAATTTAGCTTTAAAAAGTTCTAAATTAGATGAAAGTACTTATGAGCTTGCTTTGTTTTATGAGTATAAAAAAGAAAATTATACTCAAAAGCTTTTGAGTGTTTTGGAGCCTTTGATGACAATTTTTATGGCGAGTTTGATTTTAGTTTTAGCCTTGGGTGTATTTTTACCTATGTGGCAAATTAGTCAAGAAATTTAAGCAAGATAATCATAAGCAACCTTAGCTATAGTTAAAGCAACCATAATCAAAAAGAGTTTTTTGATAAAAGTTCCTTGCGTTTTTAAGACTAGTTTTGATCCTATAAAAGCACCTAAAATTTGACCTATACCCATTAAAATACCAACTTTCCAAAGCACCTCATAAGAGTATAAAAATACCCCTAAAGCTACTATATTGCTAGTAAAATTTAAGATTTTGGTATTAATGCTTGCATTTTTCATGCTAAAACCAAGAAATATCACGCAAGCAAAAATCCAAAAAGATCCAGTTCCAGGCCCTAAAAAACCATCATAAAAACCAAGTAGCAAGCCAAAGATGATTTGAAAGCTTGTAGTACTCATTTTAGCTTTATTATGTACATGGCCTAAATCAGGCTTGAAAATAGTGTAAAAAAAGATTAAAACAAGGCAAATTAATACAATGATTTTAACAGCATTTTGATCTATTAGTAAGACTGCATAAGTTCCAATGGCAGCTCCAATAGCAGTAAATAAAATTCCCAAAGCTATCTTTTCTATATGCATAGATTTTCTATAAGCTAAAACCGCAGTGAGTGATCCAAAGGTACTTTGAAGTTTATTAGTAGCTAGGGCTAAATGAGGAGGAATACCACAAGCAAATAAAGCAGGTATGGTAATAAGCCCACCACCACCTACAATCGCATCAACACAACCTGCAAAAGCAGCAACAAAGAATAAAATCACATAATAAGTTAATTCAAGCTCCATAAGCTTTCCTTGTTTTGTCCGATTCTATATAGAGCAAAATCATATTTTATAGGATCAGCAGGATCGAATTTTTTAAGACTTTGCGTAAGTTCTAAAACACTTTTAAAATCATAAATCTTACGCTTTAAAAGCTTAAGTTTTAATGAAACTCTATGAGTATGAGTATCTAAGGGTATGAGTAAGTCTTTTTTATCGATATTTTTAAACAAACCTAAATCTAATTCATCTTTTCTTACCATCCACCTAAGATACATATTATATCTTTTTAAAGGACCTTTTGGAAGGTTAAATTCTTTTGAAAAGAAAAATTCATAACCATAACTTTTATAAGGATTAAGCTTGTAAATTGTTTCTATAAAAATTTTTATCGCTTGTGTGATATTTTGTTCTTTTTGATAAGTTTTGGTAAAAATATTTTCTATACTATCTTCATTTTTTAAGCGCTTGAGTGTGATAAAAATTTGAGCTATATCTTGAGAGTTTTGAAAGCGGTATTTTAGATTTTTACATTCTTTTTTAATAATCTCATCGTTTCTTTCAAGCAAGGAAAAATCAAGTTTATTTAAAAAATTTACAATATTTTTAGCATTCCCATAGGCAAATAAAGCACAAAGCAAGGCTATATTTTCATCTTTATAAACACTTGCAATTTGCAAAGGATCAGGATGAGAAAAAAGCTCTTTTTGAGTGTTTTTGCTTAAAATTGCTTCATCTAAAAGAGCTTTAATTTGCATTAAGATTTTAAACCAAGCAAGGTTTCAAGCATTTGATCAACGGTAGTTACGATTTTAGCTGCAGCGCCATAACTTGCTTGATATTGTATGAGTGCTGCTAATTCTTCATTGGTATTTACACCACTTTTTGATTGGTATTCTGCATAAGCTGTATTAAATACCGTCATATTAGTCGCATGCGCAAAGCCATTGCTTTCAGCATCTGAAGCAATTTGGCCTGTAAATTTTCTATAATATCCATCTAAAGTCATAGTATCTACTGTACCATCTTTATTATAAAAATTTACTTTTTGATTTTGAAGTTGCAACATAGCATTAGCTACATCGTTATTTCCATCAACTCCGTTTGAGCTTGCTTTTAAGCTATTTGGATCATTTCTAATGCTTGAATTTACATTAATGCTACTTGCATCTTGACCATTAAAAAATGAAGATACATTTAAAGCGCCTGGGAAATTTGTGCCATTGTCTTTAAAAGCTATTTTATAACCTTTTTTTAAGCCATTGATTTGGAAATTTCCACTATCACTTTTTCCATCATAATGATAAAAGGCTTGAAAATAATCATTTAAATCATCACCACCTTGACCATTTTTATTATCATCAATATCTGCATTGATTTGTTTAATAACATCTTCTATAGTGGTATTGACATCTATTTTTATAGTTCTAGTAGCTACTGCATTACCTTTTTCATCATAAACTGTGATGTCAAAGCTTCCTGCTTGGATGTTTTTATCATAACTCATTAAAGAAGTATCAGATTTTAAACCTTTTAAATCATCTGAATTTACTTTATCGGTTGCTGCTTGAGCATAGACATTATTAGTTTGAGTTATGAGTGTTTTTGTAAAGGTATTGAGCATATCTTTATACTCTTGTAATTTTCCATCGCTGTAAGTATCATGATTGCCATCATAATTTCTACCTCTAAGATCAAGTTGAGCACCAAGCTGCCCACCTGAAATTTTGCTTGTTAAATCATAGCGGTTTTCATCATTTACTTCATAATAAATTTGATAAAAACCATTAGGGTTGTTATTATCTAATTTTAAAGGGTGAAAGCTAGAGCCATTTACTATACTAAAACCTTGAATACTTAAATCATAATATCTTCCAGAATCAGTCATGGTAGATTCTAAAGTACTATCTTGAGAGCTTGTTCCTTTCCAAGCAACAGCATTAACTAACTTTGAAAGTCTAAGTTCAAGTTCATCTCTTTTGTCTCTTAGTTGATTTGCATTATCGGTAGGTAAAACTTCTTCATTTTCAAGTTGTTTATTAATATTTGCAATTTCTTGACCAATGTTATTAATCTCATCTACGGTTTGTTGAATTTGCTCATTAACTGTTTGTTGCATTTTGCTAAGATCTTGTAATGTTTTTTGTATGTTTTGAGCTAATGTGTTTGCACTATTAACAAGATCTATTTTACTTGCTCCATCGCTTGGGTTGGAAGCAAAGTTATTCCACGCATCATAGTAATTTTTATAATCTTGTAAAATACCAGTTCCTTGCATATCAGGAAATCTTTGACTTGCTTCTTGTAAAATTTGTCCTAAATAATTTGTATAGTTTTGTTGAGTAGTGGCGTTTTTTAGCTCATAATAAGAATGCTCATCATGCAATCTTTTAATAGTATCAATTTGCGTACCTGTTCCTAGGTGTAAGCCACCTCTATCAAGAGACATACCTGAACTTTGCACCGCTCTTTGTCTAGTATAAAATACTGCATTTGCATTAGAGATATTGTTACCTGTGGTATTGATTTGAAGTTCAGCAGCTCTTATACCACTAACCCCTGTATATAAACTATCAAAAATTCCCATGACTTAGCCTTTAAACATTGATCTTAAATAATGAATCTGGAATTGTCTTATTATCCCCATAAGCATTATTTGTTCCATTTTGTTCAAACATTGTATTTAAAAGATTGTCGTAAAAATTTTTAATAATAAGAGCCAATTTAGCATATTCTTTATTTTTTTGATGTAAGGTGTTTAAATTTTGCTTTAAAAGAGCAAGTTTTTCTTTATCTTCATCATCTAAAAGTTCGTCTAAACCCTTATTGTTTCCTTGATTGCTAAGTTCTACTAAAGCCTTATCAAGATTTTTTTTAGCAATTTGAAAATCATTTACAAGTTTAGTTTTTTCTTCTACGCTTTTGCTAACATGTTGGTGATTAGCAGCTTGAATTTGAGCTATATCTTCTAAAGTAAGATTGATGAGTTTTTCTAAAATAGAATTTGTTTTGTCTAAGTGTTGTTTAACCATTTTTTATCCTTTCTTAGGCACTAACCCAAAAAAGGATAAAAATTATAATAAAGAATCTACTATTGCTTTTGAAGTGGCTTGCAAGTCTATTTTATACTCGCCATTCTTTATTTGTGAAGCAATAAAAGATGCCTTATTTTCTTCTACCTTTTGAGTTTCTTTTGCCTTGTTATTTTCTTTGTTTTCTGTTTTATTTATATCGCTAGTAGCAACTTGAGCCACATAGCTTTGATGTATAGGGTTTATCATTTTAAGCCTCCAGTTCTATTGAAAAACTCTAAGAACCATATCGACACTTAAAAAAATAACTTAACGCCTTTCTTTTAAATAATCAAATAATAATTTTGAAAAACCTAAACCACCACTTAATGCTTTACTCATAGTATCATTATACATAGATGAATAAATTTCATCACTTGCATCTTTTCCAAATAAAGAATTTTCTTGTTTTAAAGAAATATCCAAAACACTTTTGATTAAGAAAGCTTCAAAAGCATCGGTTTGTTCTTTTAAAGCTTTATCTTCATCATTTAATGCTTGTATATGAGTTAAATCATTTTTAAAAGCACTATCTGCATAGTTTTTAGCAGCCTTATAGCTATTATTATGCTTGGTAATGTTTTCATAAAGCTCACTGCTGTAATTTTTGCTCGCTAAATAATTATCAACTCTCATCATATCACCTCTAATTCAGCACTGATTGCACCAGCTCTTTTTAGATTTTGCATAATAGCTATGATATCATTTGGTGCTGCTCCAAGTTTATTTAACATTCTAGCTATGTTTGCTACTGTTGTTTTATTGTTTGTGATTTTTAAAGTATTAGATACAGGGTCTAAAATACCACCATCTTTCATATCAATTTCATTTTGTCCTAAAGCTACGGTATTGTTTGGATCAATTTTTATAGTAATATCTTTATGAGTAATTAATATAGGTTCAACTTCTATATTTACTCCCGCTACGATAGTTCCTGTTCTTTCATCAATGATTACTTTGCTTTCTGGGGTATAAGCTATATCTTGTTCTAATACTCTTGCCATAAATTCAACATGAGAAAATTCTTCAGGTTTTGTTAATTTTATAGTTCTAGAATCTAAAGCTTTTGCTATATCTGTGTCAAAAATAGTATTTAAAACTCTTTCTATATTATTAGCTGTTTTAAAATCTGCTTCTTTTAAGCTTAAAATCAAATCTTCACTTTGGTTAAAGTTTTGTGGAATTTCTCTTTCTACTACAGCGCCATTAATAACATTTGCTGAGGTTGAGTGTGTTCCTGCTGCACCCGGTCTTGGGCTAAGTCCACCTATAGCTAATGAACCTTGAGCTACTGCATAAATCTCTCCATCAACTCCTTTTAGAGCTGTCATAAGTAAGGTTCCACCTTGTAAAGATTTTGCATCACCTAAAGAAGCCACACTTACATCAAGCTTATCCCCACTTCTTGCAAAAGCAGGAAGTTTTGCTGTTACCATTACTGCTGCTGTATTTTTTGATTTTATATCACCTGGGCTAAC
Source organism: Campylobacter sp. RKI_CA19_01122 (assembly GCF_025771325.1). NCBI lineage: Bacteria > Pseudomonadati > Campylobacterota > Epsilonproteobacteria > Campylobacterales > Campylobacteraceae > Campylobacter > Campylobacter sp. RKI_CA19_01122. The sequence continues at coordinate 109,910 of NZ_JAKMPZ010000004.1, forward strand.
TTTTACATTCATACCTTGAAGCATATTTGAAATAGATTGTAGAGTAAATTCACTACTTGTACCATCTCCACTTCCGTTTAAGCCAACAACCAAACCATATCCTATAAGTTGGTTATCTCTAACACCCACTACATTGGTAAGTTCTTTAATAGTAGCTGCAAAAACGCTTAGATTTAATACCAAGCAAAATAATAATATTCTCATCGATTCTTCCTTTAATCTATGCTATTTTCATAAAATTAAAGCAAAAAAAGTTCCAAATTTATATAAAGGAGTAAAAACTTAGAGTGGTTGAGCCAAATTTTTTTTCTTTAGTTTTCTCATAATCTTGTATTTTAGTTGGAGTTTTAAAAGTGCTGTGGTGTTCAATGATAATGATTTTTACATTTGAATTTTGTATATTTTCTATCAATTTTAAAGTTTTTTCATAAATATCAAAAAAACCTTCTCTAATATCAAATGGAGGATCAAGATATAAAATAATATCTTCTTTGGAATTTTGAATAATTTGAGGAGTTTTTTTAAAAGTATCATCATTAAAACAAAGAGTATTTTGATCAACACCAGAAGCGTTTTTTAAAGCTATTTCATAAGCCTTTTTATCTTTTTCTATGGCATAACTTTTTAAACAACCATTGCTTCTTGCTTCTAATGCCATTAAAGCACTTCCTCCAAAGGCCTCTATAAAAACCTTATCTTGCAAAGAAAAACGCAAAACATTAAAAACACATGATTTTACTATGCTTTTAGTGCTTCTTGTGGTATCTAGGCTAGGAAGTAAAATTTTTTTACCCTTATAAATTCCACTTTCTATGGCGGTGTAAATTTTTTGAGCTTGTTTTTTTGAGCTTGTTTTTTTATCCTCTTTGTAATTTTTTAAAAAATCTCTTACGCTTTGATATTCTTGTGTTTTATGCATTATTACTTTCTTCTTTGATAAGATTTTTTAACTCTGTTTTATAAAGATCAAATATTGCATCGATTTTTTCATGACTTTCTTGGCGTAGTTGTTCTAAAATGGCTTCACATTTTTGATTCATAATTTTTTTCTCACGCATTGCTATTTTATAGGCAATATTTTGCAAGCTTGCATTGAAATCATTTAAAGCACATAGCAACTCTTCTATGTTAAAAGGGTGAGTTAAGAAATTTGATTTTTTGTTGATGATAAATTGTGGCTTTTGTGTGTTGATTTTTTCATCACAGACTAAAAAATCACAATCTTTTTTTAAAACTAAAAAATCTTTTAAAGCAATTTCTAAAGTTTTTTCTAAAATTAAATCCTTGCATTCAAGAGCGATTTTCATTGACTAAACTCACTTTTAATTTGTGTTTTTTTAAAGTGTATGGTACTATACCTAGAGCTAAATTTGCAAGCTCTGCGAAACTTAAAATATAAAAATCTTCAAAATTTCTATTTGAAATTGCTTGTAATTCTTTAGAACACTTATCAAACATATAAAAAGAATAAAAATCTTCTACAACTAAAAAATCACAACCACTATCATAAGCATCTAAAATGATTGCTGCTGCACTTTTATAAGCTAATTGCGCATTTAAACTTAAGAATCCATAGCCACAACTCTTATATTTTCTTTCAAAATCAATTATATTTGCTTTAAGAATCTTAGCAAGTTCTAAAGAGCAATTAGCATGGGAAAATCCTTGATATACACCTATGTTAAATTTATCAAAAAAATATTTAATGTGTTCTGTTTTTAAGTATTTTAAAAAAAACTCTGGAGCGTATTTAATCTTATCGATTTTACTCATAATTTCATAAGAGCTATATTCGCAAGCTAAGATATTATTCTCATCCATCATTCTAGAATATTCATCTAAAATATCTTTAGGATCATAGTCAATAATAAAATAATTTTTACCCAAAGGTTTTTCACATAATGTGCTTTCAACACCGACTGTATCTAAGACATTTTTGATAATATCAAAATAACAAAATAAATCATTATTGCTATTGGTGTAAATTTTATACATTTTAATTCCTTAAAAAATACTTCTTGCAAGACCTGATTTTACAAGCATAACTTTTAATTCTTTGATGTAAGATTCATAGTCAAGCTCATTAGATGAAATAAAATTTTTGAATTTAGTATGATAATAAATTCCTTTTTCTTCATCTGCTATCAATTTTAAAAATTGTGGAGTTTTTTCTGGATATTTAAGTAGCATTTTATAGGCAAATATAAAGAAACTATCTCCTAAATATTCAGGTAGAAATTCTCTTACTTCGCTTGTATAATATAAAAAGTCATATTGCTTGTAAAGCTCTATATCATGTATGTCAATAAGTCCTTTAAAAAGTTCAAGTTTTTCTAAAAAATCACTCTTATCCATGATCAAGTCTTTAATAGCTCTTTTAGTATCGAGTGGTTCTATGATGAGTTCTTTTCCAAATCTTTCAATAATATTACTTAAATCTCTTCTTTGTCTAATGGTAACTTGATTAACTTTAATACAACTTTCTGGGTTTTCTTCAAAATCAAAATATATATCATCTTTTTTAATCTGACTTAAAATATCATAAACACTTTTAAAATTTTTACTATCATAAACATATGGTTTATAATAAGCTAAATAATCACTATCTTTATCAAAACGAAAAATTCTTAAAGTTATTTGCATTTTTTATCCTTGGTATTATTTTTGATTATATACATTTTAAACTTATAAAAATTTGATTATTATATAAAATTAAAAGCTTTTTGTATAAAATATTCACATGGATAAAGAAAAATTTATTATAAATGCTTTTGCAAATTCTATCAACGGAGATGATGGAGCAATCATCGATGGATATTGTTATTCTAAAGATTTATTTTGTGAGGATGTGCATTTTAAACGCTCTTGGATGAGTTTAGAGCAAATTGGTGCAAAAGCTATGCTCGTTAATATTTCTGATGCAATTGCTATGAATGCTACACCAAAATACGCTCTTTTAGGGCTTTCTTTACCAAAATGTTTAGAAATGAAACAAGTTAAAGCTTTGCAAAAAGGCTTGCTAGATAGCGCAAAAGAATTTGGGGTGCAAATTATAGGCGGAGATACTATAGCAGATAGGAAAATTAATATTAGTATAACTATTATTTCTAAAGTGAATAAAAGGGCTATTTTTAGAAAAGGTTTAAAAAAGGGAGATTTGCTTGCTTTTAGTGGGAAATTAGGTGAGAGTTTAAAAGGTTTAAATATACTATTTCGCGGTGGAAAATTACATTCTAAACATCGTTTTATAAAACCAAATTTAAGGCAGAAATTTTTTTATGATATAGCAAAAAAAGTCAGAGTAAGTATGGATATTTCAGATGGTTTAAATAAGGATCTATCGAGAATGCTCTTTATAAATCAACTTGGTATAAAATTTCTTAAAAAATTAGATAAATTTAGCTTAAATAGTGCAGAAGAGTATGAAATTTTATTTGCTTTTGATAAAAAACATAAAGTATTTATACAAAATATGGCTAAAAAACATAGAATTAAACTAAATATTTTTGCAAAAACAACAACAGGAAGGTATAAATTTTATGGAAGAGAACATCATTTTTAAGCCCTTATATACTTTAAAACACAGCCCGATAAATGTGTATTTTTCAAAAAATAGTAATGATTTTGTAGTAAGAGAAAAGCCTTTGTATGAATTTAGTGGTAAAGGTGAACATCTTATTTTACATATACAAAAAAAAGATCTAAGCACCAGTGAAGCTTTGAGAATTTTAAGTGAGCAAAGCGGTGTTAAAATGAGAGATTTTGGTTATAGTGGTTTAAAAGATAAACAAGGCTTAACTTTTCAATATATTTCTATGCCTAAAAAATTTGAAGAGGGCTTAAAAAATTTTAAACATGATAAGATGAAAATTTTAGAAAGTTTTTATCATGATAATAAACTTAGAATAGGGCATTTAAAAGGAAATTCATTTTTTATAAGATTAAAAAAAGTTTCAAAAGTAGATGCTTTAAAAATAGAACAAGCTTTCAAAAATATCCAAGAACAAGGTTTTGCTAATTATTTTGGATATCAGCGTTTTGGTAAATTTCAAGATAATTTTTTACAAGGACTAGAAATTTTAAAAGGTAAAAAAATCAAAAATAAAAAAATACAAGAATTTTTAATTTCTGCCTTTCAAAGCGAACTTTTTAACAGATATTTGAGTAAAAGGGTGGAATTATCACATTTTATCAATGATTTTAGTGAAAAAGAAATAAAACAAATTTATGATTTAGATAAAGATGAAATTAAAAGTTTAAAAAATCAAAAGCAGTTTTTTAAGATTTTAAAAGGTGAAGTTTTAGGGCATTATCCTTTTGGTAAATGCTTTGTATGTGAAGATTTGCCAAGTGAAGTAGAAAGATTTAATCAAAAAGATATTAGTTCTATGGGGCTTTTAATAGGCTCTAAAGCTTATGAAACAAATGAAGGTCTAGCTAAAAAATTAGAAGATGAGATTTTTTCTTTTGCATATGAGTTTAAAGATAAAATGCAAGGTTCAAGACGCTTTATGTGGTCTTATTTGCAAGATTGTAAAAGTTATTATGATGAAGAAAAAGCTCATTTTACTTTAGAATTTTTCTTGCAAAAAGGTTCATATGCTACAGTGGTTTTAGAAGAGATTTTACACGCAGATATTTTTGATCAAACCTATAATACATAATTTTAAAAATTGATATTGAGTATCAGTTAAAATTTATCTTTTATAAATTATAATAACAATTATCATTTTTATAAAAGGAAAGCTCAATGTCAGTTTTGGTTATAGGTGCAGATGAAATTACTCCAATTAAGGCAGTTTTGACAAATTTAGGCGCAAAAAGTATAGAGCATTGGGATGCTAGAAATGAAAATAGGGTAAATAGAAAACCCATTCCACAAAATACTGAATGCATAGTCATGCTTACTAGTTTTTTAAATCACAACACCATGAAAAAAATTAAAACAGAGGCAAAAAAACGCAATATACCTTTGGTTTGTGCTAAACGCAGTGTGAGTTGTGTATATTGCGAATATTGCAAGGTTTTTGGTCTTGAACAAACTTATGAATGTACAAAAAAGGCATAATATGTTTGGTTTTAATAACAAAGAGGATTTGGTACCTAAAATATTTAGAGATTTAGAACAAGAAAATATTAATTTTATTTTTTTAAATTTGTATAATTCTTTGGTGGAAAATGATCTAAAAATACCTTATATTTATGCAAAAAAAGCTACTAGTTTAAGAAATATTTTTGAGTTAAAAATCCAAAATATGATCACAGAAAGGGTTTTGAAATTTAGTAAAATAAAACAATTTTGTCCATATTCTCATAAAATCATCAAAGCATATAAAGAAGGAAATTTAAATAAATTACAGCTTGAAGCAAAGATGCCAAAATATGCTTTAGCTAGATTAATACAAAATGTTTTTATGTCATCAAATTTTATCTTAGATCCACAGGTGGCTTTTGAGTCTTTTGTATATGATAAAATTTGTAAAAGCAATGTAAAGGCTAGGGTAGATATTCAAGAAAATATCATTATTATCAATGATAAAATGGCTATTATGCCTTCTTTTTTTGAAGATAATAAAAAGGATATAAATTTAGCTTTGCAAATTATCAAAAAAAATGTTTTTGAAATATTTTATATTGTGTATCCAAGAAATAAAAATTTTACTCAACATAAAGAAATAAGACATAATTTATGTGAAAATAACAAAACTTTGCTAAAATTAGTTCCCTATACTATTAATAATCAAATTTTAAGGAGATGTTAAATGTCAGTAGCAGTAATTTATGGTAGCTCTATGGGAAATACCGAAGGTGCGGCAAATATGATCGCTCAAAAATTAGGAATTTCAGATGTGTTAAATATTGCAGATATTAATGCAGAAAAAATCAATTCTTATGATAAATTAATCTGCGGAACTTCTACTTGGGGAAGTGGAGATTTTCAAGATGATTGGGATAGTTTTGATTTTTCAGCTTTAAATCTTAGTGGAAAAACCGTTGCAGTTTTTGGTATGGGAGATAGTGAAAGCTACTCAGATACATATTGTAGTGCTATGGGAAAACTTGCTCAGGCTTTAAAAGCAGCAGGTGCAAATTTAGTAGGTTCAGTTTCTACAGGTGGTTATACTTTTGAATCAAGTGATGCGGTAGAAGGAGATAAATTTGTAGGGCTTGCATTGGATAATGATAACCATGAGGATTTAACCGAAAGTAGAATTGATGCTTGGTTAGAACAAATTAAACCTTCTTTTTCTTAAATCTAGATGCCAAAAAGGCATCTTTTAAAATTTCCTTTTTTTTGTTTCACTTAATATATCTTGTGCTAAAGAATCTACTTCATTTGCAATAGCATTTGTATGTATTGCTGTTTGAGAATTTTGTTGTGTAAGTTTTTCTATAGTAGCCACTGACTCATTAATTTGGCTAATATCATTAGCTTCTTCCTTTATAGCTTCACCCATATCATTTATAGACTGGGCTAAGATATTAGTATTAGCTTCAATCTCACCTAAAGACTTTTGAGTTCTTTCTGCTAAGTTTCTAACTTCATCAGCAACAACAGCAAAGCCTCTACCATGTTCTCCTGCACGAGCTGCTTCAATAGCTGCATTTAATGCAAGTAGATTAATTTGATCAGCAATATCTGAAATCATAGTGGTAACACTTTTAATATCATTACTTTGTTTAACTACATCTTGTGCTTTGATAGAAATTTCACTCATAGTTGAATTCATTTGCTCTAAAGCTCTTGCACTTTCTTGTAATGATGAGGTTTGATGTGTGGCATCATTTGTAAGTTCATGCATACTTTGTTTGAGTGCTTCGGCTTTTTGATTTAATAACTCACCTTGGTTTAGTGATTTTGAAAGCATGTTTTTGATTTCATTCCCAAGGGCATTGATTGCTTTTTCAACATCGCCTTTTGGGGTATTAATAGCTGCAGTAAAATCTAATTGTTTATAACTATCAAATACCGCTTGAATTTCGTTTAAATTATTACCAATTTTTTGTTGTAAAGTATCAAGCATTTTATTTAAAACATCTATGAGTTCTTGAATTTGTGGATTGTTAGCATGAGAGCTAATGTGTAAATTAAGCTCACCTGTTTCTATTTTTCTAGCAACATTTACAGATTCTTCAATAGCTTTTGCATCTTTACTTAAAGCCTCTTTGATAATATTAATATTTTCATTAATCTCATCAGCCATTTTCCCAAATTCATCTTGAGTTTTTAGTTTAATAGGGTGTGAATGAATGTCTTTATGATTTAAATAGTTAAAGAAATTATGCAAGCCTGAAGATATAATAGCAATTGGCTTAAGATTATAAGAAATGATTATTCTAATAAAAATCAAAGTAATAAAAATAGCAATTAAGGAAATAATAATTTGTTCCATCAATGTTTGTTTAGCTGTATCGCTGTAAAAATCATAATCAGCTATAGAGCAAATAGTATATTTTGGATTGATACTACCATTACAAATTAAAGCTTTGATCCCTTCTTCTTTAGTTTGAATTTTGAAAATATCCCTAGAAAGACCTTTATTTGCACCTTCAGTTGTTTTAAAATAATTTGAAATAATATCTTTACTAATATTAGTTGAGGTTAAGATTTTGGAAGAATCGGTATGAAAAAGATAAGTTCCATCATCAGCTAAAACAGCAGCATGTGAATAAGGTGTTTTACCTATAGCCAAAACTTCTTCTGAGAATTTTTTCAAATCATAATCAGCAGCAACTACACCTATAACTTCTCCATTGTCTATAATAGGACTAGCATAAGAAATGGTTGGTTTTTGCATACTAGATGATATGTAAGGATCTGTGACAATTAACTCTCTTTTTTCCTTGGCTTCTTTATACCATCCTCTAGATCTAGGATCATAACCACTTTCTGGAGTTTGATTATTGCCATTTGATCTAAATATAGTTCCATCTTCAAAACCCACATAGGTTAAATCAAAACCCAAAGAATTTCCTATAGAATTTAATAAACTAGTATATTGTGTTGAATTTAGATTATTTTTATTTTCTTTGATGTATTTTGTTAAAGAATTGATCACATTGCGTCTATCGCTTGCGTATAAATCAAATCTTTTACTCACATCAAAAGCAACCTTTTGTTGAAACTGAACTAACAGTGTATGGCTATTGGATTTAGATTTAACATAATTAAAAAAACCTAAAACACATAGCAAAACTACAACAAAAATACAAACTAAGAAAGCTATTTTGTTGGAAAAATTACCTAGTAGGTATTTCTTAATAGAAGAGAGCATTTTTTCTCCTTGACAAAGTCAATATTTGACTTTATGATTATGATAGTTTGTATGATTTTATTAAAAAAATATTTAAAAAATTATAAAAAAATTAATTTTTATTAAAAAATATTATATTTTTAGGATATTTTTAAATAAAAAATTCTAATTTTTTAGAAAGTAGAATTTTATTATCGGTATATTTTGCCCATTGTATATTTAGAGCAAAAATACAAGCTTTTGCAAGTTTTGCAAAGGGAAATTTTTCATAATATATTTTTTCTTGTTCTGCGGTAGCTTTTCTAAAAATAGCTTTAATTTGTACTCCTTTAATAAGATTGATAATATTTGTATCTAGTGCTATATTAACTCCTACTTTTGGATTTTTATAAGAAAGCTGAATGTGTCTAGTATGTTCTTCGCTAGCAAAAATCAATGCAAGATTTTTATCATCAAAAGTATAATAGCAACTTGCGCAATATATTTCATCATTATCTTGCACGCTCAAGGTTAAGAGTTTTTGAGAATAAATGAATTTTTTAATTCTCTCATCCATTATTTTTAGCTTCTAAATTTAAGATCTTTTGGTAACTTAAATGAGTTAAAAAAATTACATAAAATACTTGTAAAAATAGTCCAAGTAAAGGAATGCTTGATAAAATAAAAAATATTAAAGTACTTATTTTAAAGTTCAAAGGTGAAGAGTTCTTATAAAAATTATCAAAAGAATTTTTATCCAAGACATTGCTTAATACATCTAAGAGTAAAAGTTTATGAAATAAATAATAAAAAACTCCATAATAAATCACAATACTTATAAAAGGTATGATTAGTAAAAAAGTAGCGATTATAAATAATACGCAAAAAGTCAATATAAATTTAAATGTTTTGAGTAAAACTTCTAAAGAATTTACTTCTTTTTGTATGAAATAGTTGTAGTATTTTTGATTTATTTTTTTTACTATATAAGGCGTTAAAAAAGAAATAATTAGCATGGATAAAAATACTGAGGCAAAAACTACTATGAAAAATCCACCTATGGCACTCAAAAATGTAAGTGAAAATTGTACTATGGAAAAGCTAAAAAACCAAGCCATGAAAGTTCCGCTAATGACATCTTCAATATAAGAAAAAAAGATATCATAGGTGTAGAATACAAGCAAGGCTAAAATAATTAAACTAACAAAAAAAGGCAAAAAAGAAAATTTTAAAAAAGGTTTACTAAAAAAATTTTGCAAGCTTAGATATAAAATATTCATTTTAATTCATCGTAATAATTTTGAAGTTTTTTGTAAATTTCTTTATAATCTAAGGTTTCTTTTAAAATTTGATTTAAAACTTCATTATCTTCTACACCATTCCATGTTTTTTTATATGTGCCTTCTTTATAGCCATTTTCTTGTCTGAATTGATTTAAAATATTTTTTCCAATATATGTTTTGTAAAGTTTAAAGAAATTTAAGCCACATTTGCTAGCTAGAATAAAATAGACACTTAAAAGCTCACCTAAATCATAATCAAATCCACTGCATTTATGGATAATAAGCTCAATATCATTTAAAATTCCATAAATATCTGCTTCGTTTGGATTAGAAGTTTCTTTGCAAAAATCATCAAAAAAACTTACAGAAGAAACTTCTTCTGCTATGAAATTTTTATCATTAATTTGTTTTTCTTTGTATTCTTCTAAAATTAAACTCAAGATAAAATGCCATATATCTACTATTTCAATACATACATTATCCCAGTTTGCAGGAGTGTGTATACTTTTCCAATGCTTCCAAGCAAAAGAATCAATAAGTTCAGCACACTCCATATAAATGCATCTTCTAAAGCTAATTAATTTACCTTCTTTGGTATAGCCATTTTCCCATCCTATACCATTAGTATCATCATTTAATTTTTGCTGGAGTTCTAGCATGCTTTTTAAAATATCTTTTACTTGCATTTATTTTCCTTCTTAAGCGTAAAATCCAAATTCTTTATTATTTTCTTCTTCTTTTTTCTTTTCTTGATTATTATATTGCTTCCAAATTTCTTCTAATAATTTAGCACTATCTTGGAAAATCTGTTTTTTAATATCTTCAAGATCAGTTTTTGTCATTTCTTTATTTAAACTTTTATCCATAATATTAAATAACTCATGCAAGGTTGCTTTTTTATGCTCTTCATTTTTTGGTATAGGCAGAGCATCGCCAATTTTCATCGCAGTGGTGATAAGCTCTTTTGGCTTTAAGGTTCCTACTCTTGAGTTTTTCATAAATTCATCAATTTGAGGCTGTATTTTGGCTACTGCTTCTTTAATTTCTTCAATTTCTTCTTGTGAAAGTTTTGTGCCACTATATGAAAACGAAAAACCAAATTGATTTCTTAAACTCAAAGATGCTGAATTTCCATCTTTATCTAATTTTGCTTCTTTTTTATCGTACATAGAAAAAGAAAGATGATTGCCGTTTTTTGTTTTTATATCCATAGAAAAATTTTGAGAGTTGTAGCTAGAAATTTGCATAATGTTCCTTTCAAATCAAGATAAAGTTATATCGTCAAAATAACTAAATCTTAAATAAATTTGCAAAGTTTTTAAGCTTTGCAAATTTCAAATACTAGGGAGATAAATATTTTATCATTAAGTCTTTAAACACTCGTTAAATCCCAAAATAATTTTAGTATTTTTTCATTATTTGAGTGTATTAAAATTTGTTTTTTGTTATGTATATTTTTACATGCTTTTAAAGCCTGTTTTAAATTTTCTTTTAAAGAAAAAATCAATCCAAAAGCAATAGCTTCTTTATCTAAACCACCTAAAATATAAATCAAAGGCATACGCATTGACTTAGAAATATCAAGCTTTGCTTGTTCATTAATGGTAGTTTTAAAATCAAATTTGCTAGGATGTTTGAACTTATAAGCTAAAGCAAGATCTAAAAACTCATCTAAATGGCTTAATTTTTTTCCGCTAATAAAAGGATATATAAAATAAAATAAATCTAAGATGTTATTGCTAATTTTGCCTTCATTATTATAATTTTCTTGTATAAAATTATAATATGTTTTAAATTGCTCTTGGTAATTTTGCACTAAAGTCATAGCCATTTTAGTTTTTGCAAAATTATTTAAAAAAACTTTAGGATTAGCTTCAAAACTAAAGTCTAAAAAATTAATCTTTGTGTCATTTTGATAAAAAATTCCACTAATATCGCTTTCTAAATCTAACAAAATATTATCTGAATTAAGCTCATTATTAGAGCTATTATGGACTATTTTATTATCCAATATAATAGAAAAATTATTATAAGCAAATTCATTGCTCATAGGTTTTTCATAAAAACCAAAATCATCCCAAAAATTCTCTTCACTACAGGCAATACAGCCATGTCCTGCAGCTACTGGCCAAGAGGTTTTGGAGTTAAATTTAACCTTAGGGCAATTATTATAAGCATAAGGTCCTTTACAACCTACTTTAAAAAGACAATAACCTTGTTTTATATTTTCATCGTTAAAACTTTGAGCAAAATTGCCTGCTTCAAATTTAGCTTTTCTTTCACATAAATCATGCAAACATTTACCATAAAAAGCCAAAGGTCTATTTTGTTCATCTAAAGCCATGTCTTGCTCAAATAATATATAAAAGCAAAGCGCTGCGATGATATTTACATCACTTGGAGGACAACCTGGTATATTGATTACTTTTTTTTCCAAGACTTTAGAAATTCCTATGCTTTTGGTAGGGTTTGGATGTGCAGCTTGAATTCCTCCATAGCTTGAGCAAGTTCCCATAGCAAAGATTGTTTTAGCATTTTTGGCACATTTTTGTAAAATTTCATATCCATTTTCACCATGTGCTCCTATAGTTAGATAAAAAGGATCTATAGCACAAACCCCGCCTTCAACGGCCAAAAGAAAATCTTTTTTTTCTAAAACTTCTTCTAAATGCGATTCTGCCTGGTGTCCGCTTGCACTCATAAAGGTTTCATGATATTCTAAAGAAATGAAATCAAAAATCAGATCTAAAAAGTCAGGCAATGAAGTTCTAAGCAAACTCTCACTACATCCTGTGCATTCACTTAAATGAAGCCATATGAGACTAGGTGGGGTGTGAAGTTGAAAATATCTATGTGCTAAAGGGCTAAAATCATTTGGCAAACCTAAAGTTTTAATGACAGAATTTACGGCTTCTAATGAGATATTTTTCTCTTCTTTATGCGAGTTTTCTAATAGAGCAATTTTATGCTCTAATATGCTTTTTAATTCTTCATTGCTTAAAGACATTTTTTAACCTTTGGCTATTTGTATCATATTTAAAAAATCATTTGCAATTAATGCGGCTGAACCTATTAATACTCCATCACAATTTTTTAAAGCACAAATTTCTTTAATATTGTTTTGATTGACACTTCCACCATATAAAAGCTTAGCGTTAGTAAATTCTCTTAAAAAATTAAGTATGGTATTAATATCATCAAGATTAGCACTAACTCCTGTGCCTATAGAATAAATAGGCTCATATGCTATGATAAGTTTTTTATAAGATAAATCAATATTTTCAATTTGTTTTTTTAAAAAATCTAAGCTTTTATTAGTATTTTTGGTTTCTAAACTTTCGCCTATACAATAAATGATATTAAAATCAAGATTTTTTGCAAAATCAAATTTAGCTTTTAAAAAGCTTTCATTTTCATTTAAAGCTCTTCTTTCAGAATGACCTATTAAAACACTTTTGATATTAAATTCTTCTAAGTGAATTTTACCAATTTCTCCGGTATAGGCTCCATTTTCGCAAGGGTAGAAATTCTGCGCGCCTTGCTGAAATGAAAAATTGTCTTTTAAAAAAGCTATGCTAGGTGGGAAGATGAAAATTTCATCTTCTTTGTTTAAATTTTGATTTAATTCTTGAGCATAAAGTTCAAAGCTTGATCTTGTATGATTGCACTTTAAATTTGCTGCAAAAATCATTCATTATCCTTTATAGTCAAAGGTTTTACACCAGGAAGTTCTTTTCCTTCTATAAGTTCTAATGATGCTCCACCGCCAGTTGAAATGAAAGTCATCTCATCAGCATCACCAGCTCTTGCTACAACATCAGCAGTATCGCCACCACCTATTACAGTTGTTGCGTGAGATTCACTAATATAATGGCTCATTTTAATGCTACCTTTTGAGAATTTATCGATTTCAAAAACCCCCATAGGCCCATTCCACCATATAGTTTGAGCATCAGAAAGTGCCTCTTTGAATAATCTTACACTAGCAGGACCTATATCAAGCCCCATCCAACCTGCAGGAATTTCTTGCACAGGAGTGTATTTCATCACTGCTTCTTGAGAGCAAGTTTGCGCTGCTGTAACATCCACAGGAAGGTAAATTTTTACACCTAGATTTTTACCTTTGAGTAAGATTTTATTTGCTTCTTCAATTAAATCTTCTTCTAAGAGAGAATTTCCTATATCATAACCTTGAGCTTTTAAGAAAGTAAAGGCCATACCTCCGCCTATGATTAATTTATCTACTTTTGGAAGCAAGTTAGTCAAAGCTTGTAATTTCCCACTTACTTTAGAGCCACCTACTACGGCCACAAAAGGACGCGCAGGGTGTTTGATAAGATTGCTTGCAAACTCAATTTCTTTTTGGAGTAAAAATCCCGCACCCTTGTTTGTATTATCAAAGTATTTTGTAATAGCTTCAACGCTAGCATGGGCTCTATGACAAACCCCAAAAGCATCATTAATATAAACATCAGCCATAGAAGCAAGTTCTTTGGCTAAATTTTCATCATTCTTAGTTTCACCCTTTTCAAAGCGTAAATTTTCTAAAAGCAAAATTTCACTTGATTTTAATTCGCTAGCTTTTTTCTTTGCATCTTCACCTATAACATCTTTAGCCATGATGACTTCTTTAGCCATTAAGCGTGCAAGTCTTTTTGCAACTGGTTCTAAAGAGTATTTTGAAGCTATTTCTTTTGGACGCCCTAAATGTGAAGCTAAAATAACCGCACAGCCATTATCTAAACAATACCTTATAGTAGGGATGGCCGAGCGAATACGACGATCGTCGGTGATATTTAAAAACTCATCTTGAGGAACATTAAAATCACATCTTATAAATACTTTTTTCTTTGCAAGATCAATATCTTTAATCGATAAAATACTACTCATCTTAAGCCTTTGCTATAAATACTGCCATATCTACTAAACGAGAAGAATAACCCCATTCGTTATCATACCAAGCAACCACTTTAACAAAATCATCACAAATAACTTGAGTTAAATCACTTGCTACAATTGCACCATAAGAGCAAGTTATAAAATCACTAGAAACTCTTTCTTCATCATCTACCAATAATATGTCTTTTAAATTACTAGCAGCTGCTTTTCTAAAGGCTTCATTGATTTCTTCTTTACTTACTTTTTTCTTTAAAGTTGCAGTTAAATCTACAGTTGATACATCAGCTACAGGCACACGCATGCTTTGACCATGTAATTTTCCATCAAGTTCAGGCATAACAAGCTTCATAGCTTTTGCTGCACCGGTAGAAGTAGGGATGATATTTTGTGCAGCAGCGCGTGATCTTCTTTTATCTCTTGCTTTTGCATCAATAATACTTTGACCATTGGTGTAAGCATGTATAGTAGTCATTAAACCTTTTTCTATGCCAAAATTATCTTGCAAAACTCTACAAATTGGTCCTAGGCAGTTGGTGGTACAACTTGCATTTGAGATGATATTTTCGCCTTTGTATTCATGTGCATTTACTCCTAAAACATAGGTTGGAGTTTTATCTTTTGCAGGTGCACTCATGATGACTTTTTGCACCCCATGATCTAAAAATCCTTGACATTTTTCCATGGTTAAGTGTGCACCGGTACACTCTAAAACAATTTGTGCGCCATATTTTGCAAAGTCTAAATCTGCTACATTTCTACTTTTTAAAACTTTTATTTTTTTATTATCAATTATTAAATCATCATTTTCATTTTCAACACTACCATCATATACCCCATGAACGGTGTCGTATTTAAAAAGATATTTTGTGAGTTCAATATCAGTAGTATCATTAATCGCTACAAGTTCTATATCATCGCGTTTCATGATAATTCTTGCAACACATCTTCCAATGCGTCCAAAGCCATTTATTGCAACTTTTACAGTCATTTTCATTTCCTTTTTATGATTAAGTAGATAAAATTCTACTAAAAAAAGGTTAAATTTTAATGAAAATTGCACTTTTTGGTGGTAGTTTTGATCCGCCTCATTTAGGTCATAATGCTATAGTCTTAAATGCATTAGAAAATTTAGAGCTTGATAAGCTCATTATTATGCCTACTTTTATTAGTCTTTTTAAACAAGAATTTACTGCAGATGAACAAAGACGCTTAAAATGGTGCAAGGAAATTTGGGGAAGCTTAATAAAAGTTGAAATTTGTGATTTTGAAATAAAAAAGCAAAGACCTGTGCCTAGTATAGAAAGTGTTGAATTTTTATATAAGCAATATGAAATTTCAAAATTTTATCTTATTTTAGGAGCTGATCATTTGCAAAGTCTTGAAAAATGGCATGAATTTGAAAGATTGCAAAATTTGGTAGAATTTGTTATAGCTAAAAGAGATGATATTTTTATACCAAAACATTTTAAAACTTTAGATACTAAAGTAAATATCTCTTCATCTTTTATAAGACAAACTTTACAAACAACGCAAGTTTGTGAGCAAATCAAAGAAGAAGTTAAGCTTTATTATTCTAAATTTAAAAATATTTAACAAAAGGAAAACAATGCAAGAAAGAATTAACAATATAGTGCAAATTTTAGATGATAAAAAGGCAGACTTAATAGAAACTTTTGATATGCAAGATAAGGATTATTTTGTCAAATTTGTAGTGATTGCTACCACTATGGGAGAAAGACATGCACTTTCTTTGATTGATGATTTAAAAACTAATCTTAAAAGTAAAGGTGAAGAGTTTTTAAATATAGAAAGTAGTGAAGAATGGACTGTACTTGATTTGGGAGATATTTTGATTCACTTAATGAGTGAAACTTATAGAACAAAATATAATATAGAAGAATTTTTGAAAAGTTTAAATAAAGAAAATCAAAACTAGGGTTAAGATTTGGATAATTTAATTACTGAGTTATCAGATTTAGCTAAAGAATGTTTTGAAAATTCAGATTTTGGAAGATTATCAAAAGGCTATAGAGCTTTTTAATAAAATGATTGAGTAAACAAGTTTTAGAATATACCAAAGAATTACTAAAAGCTTGATGGAGAAAATGAATTTGCATTAAAAAATCAAAATATTTTAATGCAAAAATTAAAACAACAAAATAAAAAATGGTGGCAAATTTGGAATTAAATTAGAGTTTGTTGATATATTCTTCAATCTCTTTTTTGATTTTGTCTTTTTTGTCTTTTAAAGCTTGTTTTTTGTTTTTATACTCTGTTTTACTCATATAATCTTTTTTTAATTCTTTTAACTCTTGTTCGATTTTTTCTATCTCTTGCTCTTTAAGTTTTTTAGCCTCTAATTTTTTATCATAAAAAAGAGGATCTTTTGCACAATTTGCCTGAACTTCTTTTAAGGCTAATTCTAAACTTAAAGCTTTTTCTTGATGATTGTAATTTTTAGCATAAGCTATTTCTTTTTGAATTTGCTTTATTTTAACCTCACATTGCGTGGAAAATGCAAGTGAGCAAAGTGTAAGTAAAAATAACAATTGCTTCATAGTTTAAACCTTTCTTTTTTTGATATTTTAGTTTGTTATATTAAATAATTTATTTGCTGTTTTTAATAAAAACATGAGTTTTAAAAAAAGTTATTTGACCTTTTATAAAAACAAAGATGAATTATTATCAAGCTTATGGTTTGATTTTCTCATATTTTAAACTTATATGATTTTTGTACTAAAATAATCCTAAGTAGATGATGTGATAGGACTTGATAACTAGAATTAATAAATTTTTTAAACATAAATATTTTTTATTTTTTTAAGTAATATTGATGTAAATCCTTCAAAATCAGGTAAATTTAAATCCTTAATTTCTCTTTGCTGTTTTCCCCACATACTTTCAGGAAAAAACCCATCTTCTTTAAAACGTGCCATAACATGAAAATGCACTCTTGGTATATAGTTTGCAAAGGAAGCTATGTTGATTTTTTCTGGGTTGTAGTATTCTCTAAGGCTTAACTCACAAGCTAAAACATACTGAAAAAGCATATTTTGCAAAAAGGTTGGACAATCACTTAATTCTTTGTAGTTTTCTTTAGTAAAAATTTTCACCCAAGGAATTTGAGAATCTTCTTTTTCTATAAATAAAAAATCATTTTCATAAATCATTTAAATCCTTAAAAAGACTAGGGTTATTCCTAGTCTTTTGATTATTTTTTTACTCCTATCATTTTTGTAGGATCTACAAATTTAGCAAAGTCTTCTTCGCTTACTAAGCCAAGTTCCATAGCACTTTCTTTTAAAGAAATACCTTTTTTATGAGCATTTTTTGCTACTTTAGCTGCATTTTCATAGCCAATATGTGGATTTAGTGCAGTTACTAGCATTAAAGAATTATGTAAATTATGATCTATTTTTTCTTTATTTGGCTCTATACCAACAGCACAATGGATATTAAATGAATGCATAGCATCAGCTAATAAATCAAGGCTTTGCAAGAAGTTATAAATAATCACAGGTTTGAAAACATTAAGCTCGAAATTTCCTTGGCTTGCTGCAAAGCCAATAGCTGTATCATTTCCCATAACTTGCACTGCAACCATAGTTAAAGCTTCACATTGAGTAGGATTAACCTTGCCTGGCATGATAGAACTTCCTGGCTCATTTTCAGGTATGTTTAATTCCCCAAGACCACATCTAGGACCACTTGCTAGCCATCTAATATCATTTGCTATTTTCATTAAATTTGCAGCTAAGCCTTTCATGGCTCCATGAGTAAAATTAATTGCATCATGGCTTGTTAGGGCATGGAATTTATTTGGACTTGAAATAAATTTAGTGCCTATTAGCTTGCTTAATTCTTCGCTTACTTTTTCACTAAGTTCTGGATGTGCATTCAATCCTGTACCAACAGCTGTCCCACCTATTGCAAGTTCTCTTAATGTAGGTAAAGAAGCGATAATTTGCTCTTTTGAGTGAAGTAACATAGAAAGATATCCGCTAAATTCTTGAGCTAAGGTAAGTGGTGTAGCATCTTGAAGGTGAGTTCTTCCTATTTTAATAATTCCTTCAAATTCTTTTACTTTTTTTTCAAAAGTTGCAATAAGCTCATCTAAAGCAGGGATAAGTTTTTTCTCTACTTGCTCTACCGAAACTATACTCATAGCAGTTGGAAAAGTATCATTTGAACTTTGACTCATATTTACATGATCATTTGGATGAACAAGCTTTTCTTTTCTAAAATCTCCACCCATAATTTCAGTTGCACGGTTTGCTATAACTTCATTCATATTCATATTGCTTTGAGTGCCTGAACCTGTTTGCCATATTGCTAGTGGGAAATTATCGTCAAATTTTCCTGCTACAATCTCATCGCAAGCTTGCACGATAGCATTTTTTTTAGCATCATCTAATTTACCAAGTTTATTATTTACCAAAGCCAAAGATTTTTTAAGATTTGCAAAAGCATAAATTAAAACTTTTGGCATTTTTTCACAACCAATTTTAAAATTTTCAAAACTTCTTTCAGTTTGTGCTCCCCAATATTTATCATTAGGAACTTTAATCTCTCCCATAGTATCGTGTTCGATTCTGTATTCCATGGCCTTTCCTTGTAATAAAATAAGTTGTGATATTTAAACTAAATAAACCCTAAAGTTTGCTTATAATTTAAGAAGTATTTATAAAATTTTTTAAAAAAGTGTAGTTTTTTTCAAAACTACACAAATATTATTCTACTGTAACACTTTTTGCTAGATTTCTTGGCATATCCACATCATTGCCAAGTCTTATAGAAACTTCTAAAGCTAGAAGTTGTAAGATTACCATCATTTCGAAAAATTCGCACATATAGTGCTCTTGTTTTGAAGTTTTTATAAAATCATCACTTAAATCAAAATCAAGTGGAGAGATAGCAAGTAAAGTAGAATCCCTTGCAGCTAATTCTTCTACATTTGATTTTGTTTTTTCATAAAGACAATTTTGCGGCATTAATGCAACGGTAAAAAGCTCACTATCTGCTAGAGCAATAGGCCCATGTTTCATTTCACCTGCTGGATAGCCTTCTGCATGTAAGTATGAAATTTCTTTAAGTTTTAAAGCTCCTTCTAGTGCTAATGGATAAAACACATCTCTTCCTATAAAGAAAAAGCCATGGCCATGTAGGTATCTTTTTGAAATTCTATGTACTTTTTCATGCAAGTTTTGTTCAACTTTAACTATACTTGGTAAGCTTCTTAGGGCCTTGATTTCTTTACTCATATCTAAATTTGCTTTTTGTGCAAGATAGATTGCAAGCATCCATAAAGTTGCTACTTGAGTGGCAAATGCTTTAGTTGAAGCTACGCCTTTTTCAATACCCGCTCTAGTAAGTAAAGATATATCAGCCAAACGCACGATGTTAGAATTATCCACATTGCATATTGCTAAAGTTTTAACTCCTTGTGTTTTTGCTATTTTTAAAGCTTCTAGTGTATCAGCTGTTTCGCCGCTTTGAGAGATTACTATAAAAAGAGTATTTTTACCTATAATGGCTTCTCTGTATCTAAATTCACTTGCTACTTCAACTTTAGTTTTAATTTTTGCAAGTCTTTCAAGTAAATAAGCCCCACTTAATGCTGCATGATAGCTTGTACCACAAGCACAAAGTGTGATTTCATCTATGTTTTGTAAAAGAGTTTCATTTATATCTTCAAAAACAATCTGCTCACCTTGTAATCGTCCCATTAAAACTTCGCCTAAAACTCTACTTTGCTCATAAATTTCTTTTTCCATGAAAAACCTATAACCATCTTTTTGAGCATAACTTTTATCTTGACTTAAAGCCACAAAAGTAGGTTGTATACAAGCTTGATCATGACAAATTTTGCATTCATTTAAATTAACATATCCATAATCTCCATCTTCAAGATAAGCTACTTTATCCACTAAAGAAACTAAAGGTGCATCACTTGATGCAAAATAATATTCATTTTCATCGCCATTTTTTCCGATGATGAGTGGCACAGCATTTTTAGCAAAATAAATTGTATTAGGATCTTTTTTACTCACAAGCAAGATTGCAAAAGCACCTTTTAGTTCAGCTATGGTCTTTTTAAAAGCTTCAAATGGTTCTAAATTACTCGCATGATATTCAAATAAATGTACAATAACTTCAGTGTCAGTTTGACTTAGAAAATTAATACCTTCTTGTGTGAGTTTTGTTTTTAATTCTTGGTAATTTTCTATGATTCCATTATGTATTACACAAGAGTATTGTCCTAAATGTGGATGCGCATTTATTTCGGTTGGTTTTCCATGAGTTGCCCAACGCGTATGGCCTATAGCAAGCCCAAATCCATCACTATTAAAATTAGCAGTTTTGTTAGCTAAATTTTCTAATTTTCCAACTGCTTTAAAAAAGTCTAATTCTCCATCTTTCATTACTGCTATACCGGCGCTATCGTAGCCTCTGTATTCAAGCTCTTTTAAACCTTCTAATATGATTTTTTTCTTTTCTTTAGTTCCTATATAACCTACTATTCCACACATCTTTTACTCGCTTATTAGTGATTTAAGAATTTGATCTTTATGATCTTGCAAGCTTTCATTTTTATGCAAAATCAAAACATTTCGCGTTCTTTCTTTTATGGTTTGAATTTTTGCTGCACTTAAGATAATATCATATCTTGCAAGTACATCCATTACATAAGCCATTAAACCTTTTTGATCTTTTGTGTTTAAGGTTATTTTGGCATAGCTTTTGGAATAATTCATGTCTAATTTTAATTCATCTTTTTTAATGTTTGGTTTTTTTGCCTTTTTTTGTACTTTTAAATGCAATTTAGAATTAAGTAAATTTTCTAAACTTTGTTTTTGAGTATCGCTTACTATATCTGAATATTCAAATTTCAAATAAACTTTTTCATCAAATAATTCAAAAAAACTCATAAAGACTAAATTTAAAGAACTTAAAGTATTGAGTATATTTTCAAGATTGTTTTTTCTATTCATTATAAGCTCTAGGGTAAAATTATCTTGATTATCAAGCCAAAAAGTAAAATTTTCTTTTTGTGCAATTTGTGCTATTTTAATGATTTTTTCAAAACTATTTTTTATAAAAAAGAGATTAGATTTAATATGAGTGATATTATCTTGAGTTTGCTCATCAAGATCTAAAAAAGCCTTACTTCTTTTTAGAGTTTGTTCTTTTTTTACTCTTCTTTGGCTCTCATCAATTAAATTCTCATCCTCAAAGCCTTCTAGCGCATTTTGAAACAATCTTTCTAAACTTTTATAATAAAAATGATTTTCTATACCTAAAGCTTTAGCATTGCAAAAAGATAAAAGATGTAAGGTTTTTAAGGTATTTATATCATTTAATTTGGAAATAAAATTTAAAACAATAGTAGAATTATAAATATCTTCTTTTTCTATAATGTCTTTAAAAGCGTTAAAATTTTTATACAATCTTAAGCCAAAATCTAAAAGTTCATTATCAACTTGGAATTTTCCTACATAAGCCCTGTAAATATTTGCTAAAGAAATTTCATTTTCTTCATGAATAGCACTTAAAAGTATGGTAAGCTTTATTATTAGAAGTGTTTTTTTATCAAATTTGCAATCTTTTTCTTCAAAGTATTTTAAGCAAAGTAATGCTCTATCTAATGCGCTATAAACACCTTCTTCTTCGAGTAAAAATTTACTTTGAGTAAGAGGTTTGCAAAAATCTTTTAAAATATTAGCATCAGCAAGAAGTTTTAAAAGAGCAAAAGAATGCTTTCTTTCTAAAATTTTCTTGAATAATTCTAAATTTTCATCTTTATTTTCTGCTCTTTTTAATGCAAAAATGAGTTTGATATCAAAATTATAATCTTTATCATCTAATTTTAAAAGTCGATTGAGTATTAAATTTAAATTTTCATTTTCATCTGAATGAGTAAAAAAGTTATCTTGTATTTCATAAAGTTTATTTTCTTTATAATGTTTTTCTTGGATACATCTTGCTAAAAAATGTGTATAAATTCCACAAATTTGCATACTTTGCATTGCTTTTTGAATGAGTATGGATTTAAGATCTAAATTTTTCTTTTCTTTTTTATGCATTAAGTTGGCAAGTTCTTGTGAATTTTGTATTAAAAATAAATTTGTGTTTTTACCTTCTAAAAGATTCATTGCACATTTAAGTGAAAATAAAAAATCACTCGCAAGCTTAAATTCGCTAAATTCTTTTTCATTGATAAAATTAAGCATATAATTTTTGGGAGAATCTTTAAATAAAATATTTAAATTTTCTATATTAAGTTGCTCATCTAAACCGCCAAAATTTTTATTAATATCAAATTCTTGCTTGATTAAAGGTTGATAATAAGGGTTAAATTCTTGCAAGATTTTTAGAGCAAATTCTTCTTTTAACTCATCTTGAGCTTGGGAAATTTTTTCTTTGATTTGTTTAAATAAAATCTTAGAGCCACTAATATAGCGGTATTGTAAAATATTTTGTTTAAGCTCATTTTTAGCTATATTATAAAGTCCATTTATTTCACAAATTTGATAGTTAATGCTTAAACCAATATCGTTTAAAAAAGTAATAAATGCTTTCATTAAAGGCTTAATATTATAAGCTTTTATATCTTTATAAATGAGCAATAAATCAATACTTTCTTTTATGCTTAAATTCATTTTAGCATATTGTTTAATGGCGATAATACAAAAAGGAATTTTGTCATTATGTGGAAAAAAATCATCAAAAAAATCATTTAAAACAAGTTCATAAATATCTTCTATAAAACGATCAATCTCTTTAGAATGGTAAAAGCTAAAAGAGCCTTGCTTTAAAAAAAGTCTAGAACAATATGCCTCATAGTCTTTTAAAGAATTTTTTAATTTTTGAATTTTTTGCATATCCATTTTTGAAAATTATTCCTTGCTTTAAATTTTTGTTAAAATCATACCAAAAAATACTTTGTATTAAATTTTAAGTAAGTTAAAATTATAATTGTAGTTTAAAATTAAAAATATGGTAAGAATATGCAAACAATTATAGAAAAATTAGAAAATCAAGAAAGATTAAACGAAGAAGAGGCTAATAAACTTTGGGATTTAGAGCTTTTTACTCTAGCTAAATATGCACAAAAAATTCGTACTAATTTGCATGGCAAAAAGGTTTATTTTAATATCAATCGACATATTAATCCTACAAATATATGTGCAGATACTTGTAAATTTTGTGCTTTTTCAGCACATAGGAAAAATCCTAATCCTTACACTATGACACATGAAGAGATAATGAAAATAGTTGATGAGACAGTTTTAAGAGATACGAAAGAAATTCATATTGTTTCAGCGCACAATAAAAATACATCATGGCAGTGGTATTTAGAAATTTTTAAAATGATTAAAGAAAAATATCCATTTTTACACATTAAAGCTCTAACTGCTGCTGAGGTTGATTTTTTAAGTAGAGCTTTTGATATGAGTTATGAAGAAGTGATAGAAAAAATGCTTGAGTATGGTGTTGATTCTATGCCAGGTGGTGGAGCTGAAATTTTTGATGAAGAAGTTAGAAAAAGAATTTGTCATGGTAAGGTAAGTAGTGAAAATTGGTTAAAAATTCACAAACTTTGGCATGAAAAAGGCAAACAAAGTAATGCTACTATGTTATTTGGGCATATAGAAAGTAGAGAAAATAGAATTAATCACATGATAAGATTAAGAAATCTCCAAGATCAAACAAGTGGGTTTAATGCTTTTATTCCTTTAGTTTGGCAACAAGATAATAGTTTTATTACAGGTAAAAAGCCACTTGGCTCGGTGGAAATTTTAAAAACTTTAGCTATAGCAAGAATAGTGCTTGATAATATTAAAAATATCAAAGCTTATTGGGCAACTATGGGTATAAATTTAGCTATGGTGGCTCAAGATTTTGGTGCAAATGATTTAGATGGTACCATAGAAAAAGAAAGCATACAAAGTGCAGGTGGAGCAAAAAGTTCAAATGGCTTAAGTTTAAAAACCTTCATAGAGATGATTCAAAGTTCAGGTTATATAGCAATAGAGCGAGATAGTTTATATAATGAACTAAAAATTTATTAAGGATTAAAATGGATTTTTTTAAACTTAAAGAGCATAATAGCGATGTAAAAACTGAAATTTATGCAGGTATTGCTACCTTTTTAGCAATGATTTATATTATACCAGTTAATGCTAATATAATGAGCAATTCAGGTATGCCACTAGAAGCTTTAATCGTAGCAACCGCTTTGGTAACTATTATAGCTACTACTTTAAGTGCTTTTTTCTCTAATACTCCTGTGGCTATGAGTGTAGGCATGGGATTAAATGCGTATTTTACTTTTAGCGTGTGTAATACTTATCAAATTCCTTGGCAAAGTGCTTTGGGGGCTGTTTTTTTATCAGGTATTGTTTTTACTTTATTATCTTTTACTAATTTTAGAATTTGGGTTATAAAAAGCATACCAAATGATCTAAGAAAAGCTATATCAGCGGGTATTGGAACTTTTATAGCTTTTATGGGACTTGTGCAAATGGGAATTATCACCAAAAGCGAAGCAACTTTAGTAGGCTTGGGAGATTTTTCAAGCACTAAAGTGCTTTTTGGAATATTTGGTTTGTTTTTAGTTTTTGTTTTTTGGGCTTGGAGGATTAAAGCTGCTTTTATCTTAGCTGTTTTTGTAAGTGCTTTGTGTGCTTGGATTTTTGGTATTGATGGAGCTAGGTTTCCAGAACAACTTTTGTCGATGCCAGTTATAAACGGAGATAATGGCTTAAGTGCAATATTTGGTAAGCTTGATATTAAAGGAGCTTTAGAACTTAGTATGATTCCTATAGTGCTTACTTTTTTTGTTACTCAGCTTTTTGATAGCGTAGGGACAATCACAGGCGTAGGTTCAAGAGGAAAAATATTTGATGATCCAAAACAAGGTGATAAAAAACTAGGAAAAACTTTAGGAGTAGATGCTGTTAGTTCAGCTATGGGAGCAGTTGTTGGTACCTCTACTGTAACGGCATTTGTGGAGAGTTCAGCAGGAGTTGAAGCAGGCGGTAGAACAGGTCTTACAGCTTTAGTTACTGCTATATGTTTTGTTTTCACTTTATTTTTACTACCGGTATTTAAAGCTATTCCTGCAAATTCTATTTATCCTGTATTGGTTCTTGTTGGAGTTTTAATGTTTATGGAAGTTGCAAATATTAATTTTAAAGATAAAGCAATAGCTGTGAGTGCGTTTTTTATTATTATTATGATGCCACTGACTTATTCTATTACAACAGGTTTTGCTTTTGGTTTTATTGCGTATTTATTTATGCGTATTATGCAAAAAGAATTTGATAAAATTAATCTTGGAATTATCATTTTAAGTGCAATTTCATTATTGGTATTTTTATTACAATTTTTATAGGAAGTGATTATGTATTATTATGCTTATGAAGAATTTCAAAAAGAAATTATCCCTTTTACGCGCAAAATAAAAGAGGAATTTAATCCCGATGTTTTACTTGCTATAGCAAGAGGTGGTATGACTTTGGGCCATTTTTTAGCAGAAGGTATGGGTAATAGAAATTTATTTTCTTTAAATTCTATCCATTATGAAGATACTCAAAAATTAGATACGATTAAAATTTTTAATATTCCTGATCTTAGTTCATATAAAAAAGTTCTTTTGGTAGATGATATCATAGATAGTGGTGAAACTATGATAGAAATTAAGAGAGTCTTAAGTCAAAAGTTTCCTCATTTAGAGCTTAAAGTAGCAAGTGTTTTTTACAAAACTTCAGCATTATTAATCCCTGAATTTTATATTAAAGAAGCTAAAGAATGGATCGATTTTTTCTGGAGTATTAAAATTTAGTTTATTATTAGCTATAAATAATACAATATAATTAAATACTAAACTAAAAGGAAGGACAAACATGAGTTTAACAAGAAGAAAATTCTTAAAAGGTCTTGCTGCAACTTCAGCAGTTGCTTCCGTTAATCCTTTAATGGCAGCACAAACAAAATTTTACGATACTAAAAAAATTCCTCACGCAACTCACTTTGGTGCTTTTTGGGCTGAAGTAAATTCAGAAGGAAAAATAGTAAAAGTTACTCCACAAAAATCTGATAAACATCCTTCAGTAATAACTGATGCTATTATCGATAGAACTTATTCAGACACTAGGGTAAAGTATCCTTGTGTTAGAAAAAGCTTTTTAGAAGGTAAAAAAAGACCTAAATTAAGAGGTAAAGAACCTTTTGTAAGAGTAAGTTGGGAGAAAGCTTTAGAGCTTGTATTGGAAAAATTAAAAGAAACTCCTATTGAAAATTTATTTAATGCAAGTTATGGTGCATGGGGACATGTAGGTTTATTGCACAATTGCAACTCAGTAGCAGGAAGATTTTTTAATACCGCTTTAGGTGGCCATATTGGCACTGATGGCGAGTATAGTAATGGTGCTGCTGGTAAAGTAAATGCTAGCATAGTAGGAGATTTGGAAGTTTATTCTTTGCAAACTTCTCATGAAGTTATTTTGGAAAACACTCAGGTTTATGTTTTATGGGGAGCTGATCTTTATAAATGTAATCAAATTGATTTTAAAGTTGCAAATCGTGGTAATGATGATTATTATAAAAAATACAGCAAATCAAAAATTAAATTTATAACTATTGATCCTCAATATACTCAAACAGCAGAAATTTTAAATGCCCAGTGGATTAAGATTCGTCCAAATACTGATGTTGCTTTAATGCTTGGTATGATGAATTATTTATATAAAAGTGGAAAATATGATAAAAAATTCATTGAAAAATACACTGATGGTTTTGACAAATTCTTACCTTATTTGCTTGGAAAAACTGATGGTATTGATAAAACTCCAGCTTGGGCTGCAAATATTACCGGCGTTGAAGAAAAAGTTATTACTGCATTAGCAGATACTTTTGTAAAAAATAGAACCTTTTTAGCAGGTAACTGGGCTATGCAAAGAGCACACCATGGTGAGCAAGCTGATTGGACTTTAATGGTTTTAGCTTCAATGATAGGTCAAGTAGGCTTACCTGGTGGTGGATTTGGTTTTTCTATGCATTATTCAGGTGGTGGTCAAGCATTTTCAGGTGTAAGATTACCAGTAGGTTTACCACAAGGTAAAAATAATCTTGATACTAATATTCCTGCAAGTAGAGTTTCAGAAGCTATTTTAAATCCAGGTAAAACAGTTAAATTTAAAGGTAAAGAAATCACTTATCCTAAAATTAAACTCATGTATGTAGTGGGTGCTTCTGTATTGGGTCATCATCCAAATACAAATGAACTTATCAAAGCTTTAAGAACACTTGATACATTAATTGTACATGAGCCTTGGTGGACTCCTATGGCAAAAATGGCAGATATTGTATTACCTTCAACTACAACTTTAGAAAGAGATGATATTAGCTTTGGTGGCTCTTATTCTCAAGATTATGTTTATGCTATGAAAAAAGTAATTGAGCCTTATTTTGAAAGTAGAAATGACTATGATATTTTCGAAGAATTAGCAAAAAGAATTGGCGAGAGAGAGCATAAAAAATTTACAGGTAATAAAACAAAACAACAATGGCTTGAAGGTTTTTATGGAAGAAGTGATTGTCCTTATTATATGGAATTTGCTGACTTTTGGAAACAAGGTTTTATTCATTTTGAAACTCCAAAAGAAGCTTATAATTTTGTAAGACACTCTGAATTTAGAGCCGATCCTGTGGCAAATAAACTTGCAACAGAAAGTGGAAAAATCCAAATTTATTCTCCAAAATTTGAAAAATACAATTTAGATGATTTTAAAGCACATCCAACATGGTTTGAGCCTGCAGAGTGGCTGGGTAATGAAAAATTAGTTAAAAAATTTCCTTTCCATTTAGTAAGTCCACATCCAAGATATAGAGTGCATTCTCAACTTGATAATACTTGGGTAAGAGATTTGTATAAAATTCAAGGTAGAGAACCTGTGATGATTAATACAAATGATGCCAAAAAACTTGGTATTACCCACGGAGAAGTTGTAGAAGTATATAATGATCGTGGGTCACTTTTAGCAGGTGCTTTTGTAACAGATAATATCATGGAAGGAGTTGTTAGTATCCAAGAAGGTGCTTGGTATGACCCTGAAGATGTAAGCGATAGCAAGCCAAGATGTAATGCAGGTCATGTAAATGTTTTAACAAGCTCAAGACCAACTTCAACTATGGCTCAAGCAACTAGTGTAAATACTTGCTTAGTGGGTATTAAAAAGCTAAAAGAAGTTATAAAACCTTATAATTCAACTACACCACCAGAAATCATAGGAGCTTAAAATGAAGAAAATTATATTAACATTAACTTTTTTAGCTAGTGCTTTGTTTGCTAAAGATATGTTTATTTTTAATGAAAAAGTAGATCTTTTAGATAGTGCTAGTAAAAAAGTAGTAGGACAAATTTATGAAGGCTCTAAAGTGGAGCTTATAAAAGAAGAAGGCGAATACTCTTTAATTAAAGTCAAAGGTGAGGTTGTAGAGTCAAATCCAAAAAGCCTTGCTTATACCAAAGATGGAATTTATCTTTTACTTACTTTAAATGGTAAAAATGCAAGTAATGAAATGGAATTTTTAGTTAAAAGTAAAGATTTGACCGATCAAGAAATTCTTGCTTGGGATGAGATAGAATTAACTTATTATGATACTTGCACAAGTTGTCACGCAGCACATAAACCAAAAGAACATTTAATGGAAGAATGGGATGCATATTTATCTGCTATGCAAGGTTTTGCTAAAATCACTGATGCGGAAAAAGATAGAATTTTAAGATT
This sequence comes from Campylobacter sp. RKI_CA19_01122, assembly GCF_025771325.1. Taxonomy (NCBI): domain Bacteria; kingdom Pseudomonadati; phylum Campylobacterota; class Epsilonproteobacteria; order Campylobacterales; family Campylobacteraceae; genus Campylobacter; species Campylobacter sp. RKI_CA19_01122. The sequence continues at coordinate 139,121 of NZ_JAKMPZ010000004.1, forward strand.
TTTACAATCTCATGCAAGTAATGGGCCTGTAAAACTTGACTAATTAAAAATGAAAAGGTATTTATTAGCCGTTTTATTTTTTGATTTTTGTGCTTTATTATATGGTGTAAGCACTTTATCTATCAGCTATAATGAAGCACAAATTTATTTTTACGATCATAGCTTAATTGCTATGATTGCTAGATTTGGTACTACTCTTCTTGGACAAAATGATTTTGGATTAAGACTTCCGTTTGTTTTGTTGCATTCTTTAAGTTGTATTTTGTTGTATATTTTGGCTTTAAGATACACCAAAACTTCTTTTGATGCTTTTATTTCTGTTGTGCTTTTTATATTGCTTCCTGGTAGTGTAGCCAGTGCTTTACTTATCAATGAATCTAGCGTAGTAATATTTTTTACGCTTTTGATTTTGGTGCTGTTTGAATATAAAAAATTCTTTTTATTTTATATCTTGTTTTTTTTAGTTCTTTTTGTAGATGGAAATTTTGTAATTTTATATTTATCTTTTTTCTTTTTTGCTATATATAAAAAAGATAAATTACTTATTGCATGCTCTTTGATTTTATTTGCTATTGCAATGAGTATTTATGGTTTTGATGCAAGTGGAAAACCTAAAGGATATTTTTTAGATACTTTAGGTATTTTTGCAGCTTGCTTTTCACCTTTAATTTTTCTTTATTTTTTTTATGTTATTTATAGAATTCTTTTACAAGATGATAAACCTCTTTTATGGTTTATTAGTGCAACTACTTTCGTTTTTTGTTTGATTTTTTCTATAAGACAAAGACTTTTTTTAGAAGACTTTTTACCTTTTTGTGTAGTTTGTACTCCATTATTAGTTCGTTATTTAATGTCTTCTTATCGCTCAAGAATGCCACAATTACGCCTAAAATATAAAATTTTTATAGAATGCTCTTTAGTTTTTTTACTATTTTTTTATCTTGGTATTATTTTTAATCAAAGTTTTTATTATTTATTAAAAGATCCAAAAAAACATTTTGCTTATGATTATCATATTGCTAAAGAATTGTCTTTAAAGTTAAAACAAAGAAATTTTACACATATTTTCACTAAAGATAAAGAGTTAGCTTTAAGACTTAAATTTTATGGTATTTCCAAAGGTAAATTAGAACTTCATTCTAGTAAAAAAACTAGTAAGATATATGTTAGTTTAGGTAGGCATAAAATTTATTATTATATAAAATGAAACAAGCTTTTACTTTAATAGAATTAGTTTTTGTTTGTATTATATTATCTTTATTGTTTTCTATGGGGTATTTTTATTACAAACCTGACTATTTGCGTTTAGGGGCTGAACAAATTTTAAATGATATTAAATACACAAGACATTTAGCATTAATACAAAATGATTTTAGAGTAAAAGAATTTAATATTGCTAAACGAGAGTGGTTTAAAGCCAAATGGCAATTATATTTCATACGCTCAAAGTCAGCTACAAATAATGAACAAACTTATACTATTTTTTTAGATAAAAATGGTGATGGTAATGCAAATATAGGTAAAAACATGATTAATAAAGACAGAGAAATAGCTGTTGATTTAATTAATCCAAACTTATTGATGAACTCAGGACAAAGCGGAGTAATAAATCAAAATGATTCTAAGGCAAATTTAAAATATAATATAGAAAAAACATATGGTATTTCAAAAGTTTTGTTTGAAGGTGCTTGCAAGGGAAGTACGCGTTTAATTTTTGATGATTATGGTCGCTTATATACACCTTTGAAAAATGCTATGCGTCCTTATGATAAGCTCTCATCTTTTAATAATAACTGCATTATAAGATTATCTAATAAACAAGATCAGCATATATGTATAGTTATAAATCCTATTAGTGGTTATGCTTATATACCTAATTTTTCTTCACTAAACCAGCAGAGTATTATTTTAAATAATAAACAAATATTTTGTCATAATATATAATTTTTATTAAAATTTATTATTTTTTTGATAAAATATATTTACTAAAATACTTCAATTTAAATACAAAAAAAGGAGATACATGAATGCAAATACACAAATGAGTGTGAAAAATAAATTGTCCATTGTTGTTGGTGTTATTGTCTTTTTAGCTTTATCAATAATCACTATAATGGCATTTGTTTCTAGTAGAAATAATTTAATTTCAAACAGTAAACAAGCGAATGAAGATTATTTATTGATCACAGAAACTCAAGTAGAAGGATATGTTGATGGCTATATAGATATTTTACTTGCCATAAAAAAATACATTGATTCTTTGGGAAAAAATCAAGTTTTAAATTTTGATTCTATGGAGCAAATGCTAGGAGATGATTTAAAAATTTTTAAAGATGGATCAAATACTTTAGCTGTCTATGTTGGTTTTCCCGATGGAACTATGCTTGTAAGTGATACTGTTTCTGATAAAAAGGGGGTTAATTTTAGAAAAAGAGGTGGTGGAATTTCTTCTTATGATGATCCAAGTTACGATGCTACTTCTAGAGACTGGTATAAAGGGGCTATTGCAAATGATGGAGTGTTTATAAGTGATGTTTATGAAGATTCTGTTACAAAATTACCTAGTTTTACTTATTCTACCCCGATTAAGAAAAATGGTAAGTTGATAGGTGTTTTAGGTGTTGATTTACTACTAACATCTTTGCAAAAGACCTTTGAAAAACTTCCAGGAAATGTTTTTGTTTTTGATACAACAAGCTCTATTCCTTTTGCTTCAAATAATAAATCACTAATCTTAACTCAACATCCAAGTATAGAAGAGATAAAAAAATATCATCAACAATTTGGAGATTATAAAACATTTGAATATATAAGCGTTGATACACAAGAAGAAAGATTTGGAATTTGCGCTAATATAGATAATTCAAAAGCTAAAGTAAGCTATATTGCTTGCGCAACTCAAAAGCAAGATGAGTTGGAAATGTTGGTTTTAAAAGACGCATATAAGCAAATTATTTTTTCTATTATTATATTGTTTATTTCATGTTTTGCTATTTACTTTTTTTCTTCAAAATTACTATCCCCTTTACAAGCAATCCAAAAAGGTATCAATTCTTTCTTTGACTT
>NZ_JAKMPZ010000005.1:0-133526 GCF_025771325.1 Campylobacter sp. RKI_CA19_01122
ATGCCCTATAGCTAAAACATCTTTAGAAAAAGTATGTAAATTATAGTCACCTCCCACTACCGCTAAGAATTTTCCGTTAGCATAAACAGGAATGGCATAAGTAATTCCTATTTCTCCTGTTGTTACAGATTTATATGGATCAGTTGTTATAAATTTTCCAGCTGCTTTAGCTTCTTTATACCAACCTCTATTTTTAGTATCATAACCCTTTGATAAATCAAGTACTTGACCATCTGATTGATAATTTTTGCCACTATCTTCAAAACCAACATAAACTAGCTCAAACCCAGAAGTTTTTGCAGCTAGTTTGAGAATTTGCATAATTTGTTCTGAAGGCATATTTAAATTACTAGAAAATTGCTCTGCTAAAGATTCTATAGCTAATCTTTTAGTTTTTCCATAAAAATCATACAGAGCATTTGTATCCACCATATTGTTTACTTGTATTTCTGTTAGTAAATCAAAAGTACTATTTTTTGAATTAAAATAACTGACTAAATTAATCAGTATTACAATAGAAACTACACCTACACACATTATCCATATAAGCTTTGAAGATAAGCTCTTAGAAAATGAAAAAACCATAACAGCTCCTTAAAATTTTGTAGTAAATTTTTATACAACGATTATCATGCTATTAATATAACAAAATAACAACAAAATAATAAATATATAAAATAAAAAGTAAATTATTTATTACATGATGTCCTAGTTATAATATTTTAAAAGCATTTATCAAAAATGTATATTAATCAGTATATTTTGAGAGTATTGTAACTTTATAACACAATTTATGCTAAGCTGAAAGAAAAACTTTCAGCTTAAAAAATTATAATTTATTTTCGTTTTTACTTAGATAATCAGCAACACCTTTAGGGTCAGCCTTCATACCTTCATCGCCTTTATTCCAACCAGCTGGGCAAACTTCACCATGTTCATTAGTAAATAACATAGTATCAACCATTCTAATCATTTCATCAATGTTTCTTCCAAGTGGTAAGTCATTTATAACTGCATGGCGGATTGTTCCATCAGCATCAAGCAAGAAAGAACCTCTTAAAGCAACTGCTTCTTCAAATAAAACATCAAAATTTCTAGCAATTTGTTTTGTTAAGTCAGCTACTAAAGGAAATTTAACTTGACCTATACCACCTTGATTTACCGGCATATTTTTCCAAGCAAAGTGAGAGAATTCGTTATCGCAAGATACACCAATTACTTCAATACCTCTATCTTTAAAATCTTGATATCTTTTATCAAAAGCAATAATTTCAGAAGGGCAAACAAAAGTAAAATCTTTTGGATAGAAAAATACTACTGCACCTTTTGGTCCTATATTTTTATAAAGATTAAAATCTCCAACTATTTCATTATTACCTAATACAGCAGGTGCTGTAAAATCAATAGCTTTTTTAGTTACTATCATCGTTTATCTCCTAATTAATAAATTTTATTTGTAACAAAATAATATCATTTGTAAATTTAAAAATTTATTAATTGTGTAAATTTGTATGTAAATTAATTTTATTATCAAAATTAAAAGATTTTAAGAATAAAATTAAGACAATTTTGATAATCTTATATTAAACTTTTAATATTTAAGGAGTAAAAAATGGCAGTTAAAATTACTGATATTTGTATAGCATGTGGTTCTTGTATAGATGAATGCCCAGTAAGTGCAATCGTAGATGATGCAAATAACCCTGAGGGCGAAGATAGATATTATGTTTATGCTGATAAATGTGTTGAATGTGTAGGACATAATGATCAGCCAGCATGTGCAAGTGCATGTCCAACTGATGGCTGTATTGTATGGAGCGATGTAGTTAGTGGTCAACCAAGTCGTGATAATATCGGAAGCGATTTAAGAGATGGCTCAACTCCGGTATTTGCTTAATTAATACCCAATACAAGCATCTTTCTAGTATTTAAGATGCTTGTAGCTTCTTCATTTTATAACTCAAAATTACAATTTTTATATAATTTTAAAGCATTTTTTGATATAATTAGCTCTTTTATAAATATAAAACTTATCTAAATTAAGGGGACGATTTTGGAAAAAACACTTTCTATTATTAAACCTGATGCAGTAAAAAAAGGCGTTATTGGTCAAATTTTAACACGCTTTGAAAGCAATGGTCTAAGAATAGCGGCTACAAAAAAAATACAGCTTTCAGAAAAAGAAGCACAAGAATTTTATGCTGTACACAAAGATAGACCATTTTTTAAAGACTTAGTTGAATTTATGATCAGTGGTCCGGTTGTGGTTTCTGTTTTAGAAGGCGAAAATGCTGTGTTAAAAAACAGAGAATTAATGGGTGCTACAAATCCAAAAGAAGCGGCTCCTGGTACTATCAGAGCAGATTTTGCAGATAGTATTGATGCAAACGCGGTTCATGGAAGCGATAGCTTGGAAAATGCAAAAATTGAAATAGAATTTTTCTTTTCAAAAACTGAAATTTTATAATGAAAATTGCCTTTGCAAAACTTAGCTCTGTAGCTTATCCTTTTAAACTAGATCTTGATAATATAGTTTTTGAAGGAACTATTACAAAAGTTAATCCAAAATTAGCTAAAATAACAGCTAATTTTAAAGGATTTACTTATAGAAATTGCGATCGATGTGGTAATGAAATGGAACTTGAAATCGATCAAAATATAGAGCTTTTTGCAAGCGATGGAATTTTTAAAGATGAAAATAATACTTTAAGTGATACTATGGAGTTTTTTGACTCTCATATTGACTTAATAGAGCTTGCTACAAGTGAATTACAATCTTACTTAAGTGATTATTTTTATTGTAATAAATGTTTAAATTAATAAAGGAGTAAAAAATGGCAGTACCTAAGAGAAGAGTGAGCAAAACTCGCGCAGCAAAACGCAGAACTCATTACAAAGTTACCCTACCTATGCCTATTAAGGATAAAGATGGTAGCTACAAAATGCCTCATCGTGTAAATCCTGTAACTAAGGAATATTAAGAACAATGACGAGCATTGCTATTGATGCAATGGGTGGTGATTTTGGGGAAAAACCTATTATAGAAGGTGTAATTCAAGCTCTAAAAGAGCGAAAATTTAAAGCCATCTTAGTAGGAGATCCTCAAAAGCTTAAAACCTTAATCCCTCAAGAATTAAGCTCATATATAGAATATGAAGAGGCTTTTGATGTATTTGCTATGGAAGAAAATTCTACAGATGCATTAAAACGAAAAGATAGTACAATCTACAAAGCCATAGATTTAGTAAGAAATCAAAAAGCAAAAGCTGTTGTGTCAGCTGGACATAGTGGAGCTACTATGAGTTTGGCTACTTTAAGACTTGGAAGATTAGCCAATATCGCTAGACCTGCAATAGCCACTTTAATGCCAAATATCCATTCAAGAACATTAGTGTTAGATGTTGGTGCAAATGTTGATTGCAAAAGTGAGCATTTGTTTCAATTTGCCATTATGGGTGAAGCCTATGCTAAAGAAATTTTAAAAATTGCTAAGCCTAGAGTTGCTTTGCTTTCAAATGGTGAAGAAGAATGCAAAGGAAATGAGCTTACTAAAGAAACCCATCAACTTTTAAAGCAACTTTCAAATTTTGTCGGAAATGCTGAAGGAAGAGATATATTTAATGGCACGATAGATGTATTAGTATGCGATGGTTTTAATGGAAATATCTTACTTAAAACCGGCGAAGGTGTAGCAAGTGTTATTACAAAACTTTTAAAACAAGAAATTCAAAAATCTTTTTTAGCAAAACTTGGCTATCTTTTAGCAAAACCTGCTTTTAATGAATTAAAAACCCACATTGATTATGAAGAATATGGCGGAGCTCCCCTTCTAGGTGTGAAAGAATGTGTCATTATAAGTCATGGTAAAAGCGGTCCAAAAGCTATTAAAAATGCTATTTTTCAAGCATTAAATTTTACACAATCAAATATAAATCAAACTATAGAAAAAGAACTTGCCAATTATGAAATCAACTAAAGCTTCATTAAAAAGTATAGCTTCTTACATCCCCGAAAAAATACTTAGCAATAAAGAATTAGAATCTATGGTGCAAACTAGTGATGAGTGGATATTAAGAAGAACAGGAATAGAACAAAGACGCATAGCAAATGATGATGAAAACACAAGTGATCTTGGTACTAAAGCAGCTATCAAAGCTATACAAAGAGCGAATTTAAAACCTCAAGACATAGATGCTATTATTGTTGCTACTTTAAGTCCTGATTGCTTTACTATGCCATCAACTGCATGTAAAATTGCTCATAATCTTGGATTAAAAAACATCACTGCTTTTGACATTTCTGCAGCATGTTCAGGGTTTATTTATCTTTTAGAACTTGCTAAATCTATGGTTGAAAGCAAAACAAAGAAAAATGTTTTAATTATTGGAGCTGAAAAAATTAGCTCTATTATAGACTATACAGATAGAAGTATTTGTGTTTTATTTGGCGATGGAGCTGGTGCTGGAATTGTATCTTTAGATGATAATTATCCGATTATAGATACTCATACAGCAAGTGATGGGGAATTTGGAGATTTATTAATAACTCAAAGATCTCAAAAAAGTAGCATTTGCTCTCCTCTTTCTATGCAAATGAAAGGAAACGAAGTATTTAAAATTGCAGTAAATACTCTAAGTAATGATGTTATTGATATTCTTGCAAAAAATAATATAAAAAGTGAAGAAATTGATCTTTTTATACCTCATCAGGCTAATTTAAGAATTATTAAAGCCGTGCAAGAAAAATTAAATTTTGCAGATGAACAATGCGTGGTTACAGTGCAAAAATACGGCAATACTTCAGCAGCCTCAATACCTATGGCAATGAATGATGCTTATGAACAAGGTCGTTTAAAACAAGGCTCACTAATATTGCTTGATGCTTTTGGTGGTGGATTTACTTGGGGTTCAGCATTGCTTCGTTTTGGCGGAGAAAATAACAAATAAGTTTATAAAGCTTATTTGTTATTAAAAGTTTCTATTTGATCTAATACTGACTTTCTAACTTGATTGTCTGAAGAATCTACACGAATATAAAACTCTACCCTATTATTTATTTCATCTTCTTTATTTGTACTTAAAGGATAATTATCACCAAAACTTACAACTATAAGTTGAGTTGGATCGATTCCTTTAGCTATTAAATAATCAGCTACAACTTGAGATCTTTTACTAGCTAAATCAAAATTTCTCTTAGGATCCCTATCGCTTGCATCAGTATAACCTCTAAGTTCTATTTGAGCTTGTTTTGGCATTTTCTTAAGCACTTCACTAATACGCTTTAAAAAATCTTGTACATCAGCAGAATCAATCTGAATACTACCTCTAGCAAATTCAACTCTAGCTGGTAAATTTAAAACTATATTATTTTCTCTTTGATCTAATGCTGCTTTTAATTTTTCTATATTTTCTTGTTGAGTAATACTTAATTTCTTAAGTTTTTCAAGCTCTTCTACATTTGCATTTGAAGGTGCGCTATATTTATTATGCACTTCACTTTCTTTTTCTAAAGGACTAGAAGCAGTGAATTCAAAAATTTTAACAAATTCAGTTTTCAAGGCTTCAGTTTTTGCAGGATTACTTTCAGAAATCGCCCAAAGAGCAATAAAAAGTGCCAAAAGCAAACTTAAAAAGTCTGCATAAGGCACTGCCCATTTTTCACCTGCTGGACATTCTGGACATTTATGTTTTTTTCCCATTTTTAACTCTTATTTATCAAATTGAGAAATTCTAGGCTCATCATGACTTAAATAGTTAAATAACTTTGCCTCCAAATCTCTTGGATTAGCTCCTTCTGCAATGCTTACAATAGCGTGAGAAATAACTATTCTTTCCTTAATTAAATCATGTGAATTAGCTTTCATTTTATTACCCCAAGGCCCAAATAAAGCATAAGCTCCAAAAATTCCCGTAACAGTTGCTGTAAAAGCTCCTGAAATACCCGCTGCCATAGCCTGTGGATCATCGAGTAGTTTAAGTGCCAAAATCAATCCAAAAACAGCGCCAACAAGCCCCATAGTAGGACAAGTTTCACCAAAGCGTATCCAATATTCTGCACATTCTTTATAATATTCTTCCATTTCTTCTACTTGAATTTCCATACTTTCTTTAATTTCTTCTACGCTCTTACCATCTACCATCATCATCATAGCTTCTTTTAAGAACTCATTGTCAATTTCATTAGTTTTTGACTCTAAAGCCAAAAGTCCATCTCTTCTTGCTATAACAGAGTATTCTACAAGCTCAGCTATTCTTTGACTTAAATTTACCCCCGAACCTTTAAAAACTACCTTTAATTCCTTATATGCACCTTTAACAATTTTTTTATGTGTAGAAGTCATTGCGCAAAAAGCTGCTGTAGGCACCACGATAATAAAAGACGCTAAGTGTAAAACATGCAAAGGGTTACCACCCTCTAAAATATCCCCTACAGAAATACTAACAACAGCTAATACCATCCCAAGTATGGTTGAAAGATCCATTAAACATTCTCCTTATTTTAATATACCCCAATTTTTGGCAATACTTGATGAAGTTTTTAATTTAACTTTTAATTTTACAATATTTTCCATAATATCACTAGCTTTTTTTGCAAAATCCTCACAAAGTTCATCTTTTACTTCAAAAATAAGCTCATCATGAATTTGTAAAATTAAGCGTTTATTTTCATCCAAATTTCTACTTATTTCTATCATTGCCAATTTTATTATATCGGCAGCTGAACCTTGAAGTATAGAGTTAATACTCTCTCTTTCATGCATTGCAATTTGCATAGGCTTTGCATTTTCAAAATCAAAATAACGCTTACGACCTAGCAAAGTACTTATAAAGCCATTTTGCTTAGCTTCATTTTTTACCTTTTCAAAATAAGTTTTAATACTAGTAAAATTCTCAAAATATTTTTCAATATATTCTTTAGCCAACTTTGCTTCTATTTTTAAATTTTGGCTCAAAGTCTTATAACCCATACCATAAATAAGACCAAAATTTATACTTTTAGCAATACTTCTTGTCTCATAATCACTATGGCCAAAAATCATAATAGCAGTTTTTGCATGAATATCCTCATCGTTTGAAAACGCTTCTAATAATTTCTCATCTTCACTAAAATGTGCTAGCATTCTAAGCTCAATTTGTGAATAATCAAGTGAGATAAAACTAAATCCTTCTTTTGCAATAAAGCAAGATTTATAATCCTTAGCATATTGACCATGTGCAGGGATATTTTGCAAATTTGGATCTTTTGATGAAAGGCGTCCAGTAGCTGTTCCTGTTTGCAAAAAACTTGAATAAATTCTTGAATTTTCATCTTTTTTAGCTAATTTTAACAAAGGTTCACAATAAGTAGAAACTAATTTTGCAAGCTCTCTGTAAGCTAAAATTTCTTTTACAATCAAATGTTCATCTAAAATAGCATTTAAAACCTTTTCATCAGTAGAATAACCTGTCTTACCTTTTTTACCACTTGGTAATTTTAATTTTTCAAATAAAATATCCCCTACTTGTTTAGGAGAGTTAATATTAAATTTTTCACCCGCTAAATCATATATTTTTTCACTTAGTATTTTAATATCTTGATTAAAACTTTGCATTAAGTTTTCAAGCTTTCGAGTGTCAAGTTTAATGCCATTATTTTCCATCATAATAAGCACTTTGATAAATTCAAACTCACTTTTTTGTGCAAGTTCAAATAAAGGCTTTTCTAAATTTTTTAAAAAATACAAATAAAATCTTAAAGTAATATAAGCATCTTCAGCAGCATATTTACAAGCTTTTTCTACATCCACTCCTGCAAAGTTTTCTCCTTTTTTTACCAAGTCTTCAAAATGTAAAGTCTCATAAGCAAACAATCTTTTTGCCAAATCATCCATATTTACACGCAAACTTGGCTCTTTAAGCCATGCAAGTATCATAGTATCAGCATAGTTTTTTGGAGGAAGTAAATTAAAATTATTTTTTATGATTTCAAAGTCATATTTAAGATTATGACCTATAACCGTGCTTTGATATATTTTTTCTATACCCTTTTTAGCTACTTGCATAGAAATTTGCTTACAAACTCCTAAATAATCATGTGCAAGTGGCACATAAAAGGCTTCACTTTCATGAAAACAAAAACTAAACCCTACTATCTTAGCTTCTTTAGTATCCAAGCCCGTAGTTTCGGTGTCAAAAGCAACAATGCTTTGATCATCAATTTTTTCTAAAATTTCAAATAATTCTTTCTCATCTAAAATTAATCTTGCATTAAATCCTAAATTTTTATCTTTATTAGTAGGATTAGTGCGTAGTTTTTTTAACAAAGCATTTAATTCATAATGCTCTAAAATATCCATAATCTTAAGCAAAGGCTCATCTTTTGGATACTCACAATTTAAAAGCATATCTTTTACATCTAAATTTTCATACAAAGAAGCAAGTTTTTTGCTTAAAAAGGCATTTTCTTTGCCTTCAAGCAACAAATTACGACTTCTCTCATTACGCACTAGTGTTAAGTTTTCATAAATTCCTTCAATACTTTCAAACTCATCAAGTAAATTCTTAGCACCCTTAGCACCAATTCCTTTTACCCCTGGGATATTATCTGAACTATCTCCACATAGAGCTAAAAAATCTCTTATTTGGCTAGGTTTTACCCCATATTTTTCCAAACACCCTGCTTCATTATAATCATTTTTTGAAATAGGGCTATAAATACTAACTTTATCATCTTTTATAAGTTGATATAAGTCTTTATCTTGAGTGATAATTCTTATAAAAATATCCTTACTTTCACACTCTTTAACTAAAGATGCGATGATATCATCAGCCTCATATCCTTCACAAGAAAAACTTGAAAAACCCATTTTTTCTATCATTTGAATGCAAATTGGAATTTGAGCTAATAAATCAGGTGGAGGTGGAGTGCGGTTGATTTTATAATTTGGATCAATTTCACTTCTAAAAGTTTTTCCTTTACTATCAAGAGCAAAAATAATCATATCACTAGGATGTTCATTTTTCAAACTATAAATAAAATTAGCAAAACCACTAATCATATTACTAGGCTCACCTTTTGAATTTTTCAAACCCTTTAAAGCATAAAAAAGTCTAAAGAAAAAGCCAAAAGTATCAATTATTGTTAAAGTTTTCATTTTTTTCCTATATTAAAAAATAATAATAATAATTATCGCCCAAAATTATTTAAAAGTCGGTAAAAAGTATTAAATTTCCATTTTAAGCATTTTAGTTACAATTATATTTTAAATTTAAAACAAAGGTTTAATCTTGCAAACAAAATCAATCGCGGATGAAAATTTTCAAACCCCACAAGGAAAAAAGGCATTTAAAAAGGCTGTGTTTTCATGCTGGATAGGAACTGCCATGGAATATGCAGATTTTGCACTTTATGGCTTAGCTGCAGCTACTGTTTTTTCAGAAGTTTTCTTTCCTGAACAAACTCCTGTTATAGCATTATTGCTTAGTTTTGTTACTTATGGTATAGGTTTTATTGCTAGACCTATTGGAGCTTTATTTTTTGGATATTTAGGAGATAAATACGGAAGAAAAAATGTATTAATGAGCACCATTGCATTAATGGGTATTTCAACTACTTTAATTGGTTTTATACCAAGTTATGCGGTAATTGGAATTTGGGCTCCTATATGTTTGGTTATTTTGCGTTTTATGCAAGGCTTTGGAGCAGGTGCTGAGCTTTCAGGTGGGACTGTCATGCTTGGAGAATATGCTCCTAGCAAACATAGAGGTTTAATCTCTTCTGTTATAGCACTTGGATCAAACAGCGGAACCTTACTTGCAGCTTTTGTATGGCTTTTAGTTACAAGTATGGATGATGCTAGTTTTAAAGAATGGGGATGGAGAATTCCTTTTATAGGAAGTATTTTTATAGCACTTTTTGCTGTTTATATGCGTTTAAATGTAAAAGAAACTCCTGTTTTTGAAAAACAAAAAGAATTAATGCTAAAAATTCGTCATGAAAATGAAGCACATATGAAAAAAGATGAAAGAACTTTTTGGCAGAAAAGTCGTGCATTTTGGACTATGGTGGGTATAAGGATAGGAGAAAATGGACCATCTTATCTTGCACAAGGCTTTATAGTAGGTTATGTAACTAAAATTTTACTTCTTGATAAATCAGTAGCCACAACTGCTGTTGTTATCGCTTCTTTGGTGGGATTTTTGGTTATACCTTTAGCAGGATATTTAAGTGATAAATTTGGAAGGCGTATTACTTATAGAACCTTTTGCTTGCTTTTAATGCTTTATGCTTTCCCTGCTTTTATGCTACTTGATAGTAAAAATGAAATTATTGTAATTTTAACTATCATCGTAGGTATGTCTTTAGCATCTTTAGGAATTTTTGGCGTGCAAGCTGCGTGGGGTGTGGAGCTTTTTGGAGCAAAAAATCGCTATACCAAAATGGCACTAGCAAAAGAATTTGGCTCTATACTTTCAGGAGGAACCGCTCCTATGATAGCTTCAGCTTTGCTTGCTTATTATGGCACTTGGTGGCCAATAGCCTTGTATTTTGTTATCACTGCAGGAATTGGTTTTATCACAACTTTCTTTGCACCAGAAACTAGAGGTAGGGATTTAAATTTAATAGAAGATGCGATATGATACGCCTTATTTTAGATACTGATATAGGCAATGGAATAGCAGGGGCTAATACTGATGATGGTTTAGCCCTTGGACTTATTTTAGCCTCCAAAGAAATCAAACTTGAAATGATTAGCACTTTAAGTGGTAATGTGCAAGCTTTAACCGCTTATAGTGTTGCTAAAGATTTATTAAATAAGCTTAATCTAGATATACCTTTGTATTTAGGTGCTCATGAAGCTTTATGTGAAGATAGTCATTTTTGGAGACAAAGACTAGATAAAGGCGTAGAAGAGTTTAAACTTACTCATCTTTGGGATCATATAAAACCTATAAAAATCTTAGAAAACATAAACCCAAATGCTTGTATGAAAATGGGTGAGCTTATTATGCAAAACCCAGGTAAAATTTCCATTTGTGCTATAGGACCTTTAACAAATATAGCCATAGCTATGAAGCTTTTTAAAGACTTTGATAAAAATGTAAAAGAAATTTTTATCATGGGTGGAAGTTTTGATATGCCTTATCATATCAAAGATACAAATTTTGGCTTTGATCCTGAAGCTGCTAGTATAGTTTTAAACTCAAGAGCTAAAATCACACTTGTTCCTTATAATGCAACAATGCAAACTATGCTCACACATGAAGATTTAAATGCTTTAGAAAATCAAAATCCTCTTTGTGATTTTTTAGTGCAGACTTTAAGAGTTTGGATTGATTTTGCAAGCAAAACAAGAGGCACAAATGGCACATGGATACACGATGCATTAACTATTGCTTATATGCTTGATCCAAATTTAGCAAATTTTGATGAGTATTTAGTAGATGTCATTTGTGATAGTACTTTTGCTAGAGGAAGCACGATAAGGTGTTTTAAAGATGCAAAAATGCCTATGAAAAATCATGAATTAAAAAACACCATAAAAGTTTTAAAAGATGTTGATAATGCTAGACTTTTAAATCTTTTAAAATCAAGGCTTTTAAATGGAATTTGCTATGAAAATTACAAAAGCATAACGACTTAATTTACCCAAGGCTATAAAAATACTTGCTTTTAAAAAAGAATACTTAGCAAATCCAAGCCCTAGTGCAAAAAGATCTCCCACTATGGGTAAAAAAGTAAAAAAAGCATACAAAGAGCCAAATTTTTTAAAGTTTGCATTGATTTTTTCTAATTTACATAAAGAGTTTTTAAAATATTTTTCCAAAATTTGACTCTCTCCAAAATAAGCTAACGCATAGGTACTTAAACTACCCAAAGTATTCCCCAAGCTTGCTATAAATAAAACCATATAAGCATTAAAATCTAATTTCACAAAAACAAGCACAAAAGCCTCGCTAGCCATAGGCAAAAGAGTGCTAGAGAGAAAACATACTACAAAAAGCCCTATATAGCTTATATCATTATATAAAAAATCAAACATTATAAATTTTCTTAGTATTTATTTTCTAAACTATCATTTTAAAGAATTTTTAATAATAATTATCTTAGAATGTAAAGCAATTTGACAATTTTTTAAAAGGAAAAATTATGGAAAGGAAAAAATTTTCTAAACTAAATTTAGAATACTCATTTAACAGAGCTTCTTTTTCTTGGCGTTAAGCCTGCTACTACATTTTCAATCATTTTTTATTTTACATTTTTAGTTTTAGTTGATCATTTTTTGATTTTAAATTATTAATCATTTTAAGGAAATACTATGAAAAAATATTATGGAAAATTTGGTGGGCAATTTGTGCCAAATGAAGTAAAAATAGCATTAGATGAAGTAGAAAAAGCTTTTTTAAAACTCAAAAAAGATAAAGATTTTAACACAGAATTAAAAGAACTCTTAGCTAATTATGTGGGAAGACCCACACCTTTATACCATGCTAAAAATTTAAGCAAGCTTTATAATCATGAAATTTATTTAAAAAGAGAAGACTTAACTCACACAGGAGCTCATAAGATCAACAATGCCATAGCTCAAACCTTAATGGCAAAGAAAATGAATAAGAAAAAAATTATTGCAGAAACTGGAGCAGGACAACACGGGCTTGCAACAGCTACTGCAGCAGCACTTTTGGGACTTGAATGTGAGATATTTATGGGAGCTATTGATGTAAAAAGACAAGCCTTAAATGTCTATAAAATGGAGCTTTTAGGAGCAAAAGTTCATGCGGTAGAAAGTGGAAGTAAAACTTTAAGTGATGCGGTAGATGAGGCTTTAAAGTTTTGGGTTAAAAATACCAAAGAAGTATTTTATGTAGTAGGAAGTGCAGTGGGGCCTTATCCTTATCCACAAATTGTTACGCATTTTCAAAGTATTATAGGTAAAGAATGCAAAATGCAACTTAGAAAATTAAATAAAAAAGTTGATTACATCATAGCAGCAGCTGGAGGTGGTAGCAATGCTGCTGGAATTTTTCATGCATTTTTAAAAGATGAAAAAGTTAAGCTCATAGGTGTTGAAGCAGCAGGTTTAGGAAAAGATACACCTTATCATGCAGCCACACTTACTAAAGGCGAAGAAGGTATTATCCATGGTATGAAAACTAAAGTTTTACAAGATGATAAAGGCAATATTGCTCATACTTTTAGTATTTCTGCTGGGCTTGATTACCCTGGCATAGGGCCTTTGCACGCATATTTGCAAGAAAGTAAAAGAGCAAGTTATCATGCTATTAGTGATGATGAGTGTATTAATGCTTTAAAATTATTATGTAAAGAAGAAGGTATTATACCCGCTATTGAAAGCTCACATGCATTAGCTTATTTAGAAAAACTTTGTCCGACTTTAAAGAAAAAAAGTGTGATAGTTGTAAATCTTTCAGGAAGAGGAGATAAAGATATGCAAAGTATTTATGAATATAAAAAAGGTGAAATTTATGGTTGAAGAATAACTTCAACCAATTTATTTTTTTATGCTTTTTAGCTCTAAATTTAGATAATACCCTGTATAAGAACCACTTTTTTTATGATTTTTAGCAAGCTCTTCAACACTACCTTTAGCTATAACCTTACCACCTTTAACTCCACCTTCAGGTCCCATATCGATGATATAATCAGCATTTTTAATCACATCTAAATTATGCTCTATCACAAACACACTATTTCCAAGATCAACTAAATGTTGCAAAACTACAATAAGTTTATTAACATCTTCAAAATGAAGTCCTGTTGTAGGTTCATCTAAAATATAAAGAGTTTTTCCTGTATCGCTTCTGCTTAATTCTTTAGCTAGCTTAATACGCTGAGCCTCCCCGCCACTTAAAGTAGTTGCATTTTGTCCTAAGGTAAGATAATCAAGCCCAACTTTTACCAAAGTATCAAGCTTTTGTTTTATCTTTGGTACAGAAGTAAAAAACTCGCTTGCTTCAATAATACTCATATTTAAAACATCAGCTATGCTTTTACCTTTATATTTAATCTCTAAAGTTGCATCATTATATCTTTTACCATTACAAACATCACAAGTTACCATCACATCAGGCAAAAAGTGCATTTCTATTTTAATTTCACCATCTCCACTACACTTTTCACATCTTCCACCTTTAACATTAAAAGAAAAACGCCCTGCTTTATAACCTCGCATTTTAGCTTCTTTGGTAGCTGCAAAAAGATTACGAATTTCATCCATAGCACCTGTATAAGTAGCGGGATTTGAACGAGGAGTCCTTCCTATAGGACTTTGATCAAGATAAATTACCTTATCAAGTTTTTCCAAACCTTCTATCTTAGCCCCACTTAGTTTTTTAACTTTTTTAGCACGGTTAAGCTCTTCTTTTGCAAATGGAAGCAAAGTTTGCAAGATTAGCGAGCTTTTACCACTTCCTGAAACACCTGTAATTGCTACTAAATTATGCAATGGAAAATCTACACTTAAATTTTGAATATTATTAATACTCACATCTTTTAAACTAATAAAATCTTTTTGTTCTCTATTTTTTTGATGGGCAATTTGCTTTTTACCACTCATATAAAGGGCGGTTTGGCTTTTGCTTTTTAATAATTCTTTATAAGTTCCACTAAATACAACTTCACCACCAATTTTACCAGCATTTGGACCAATATCTACGATAAAATCTGCTTCTTCTATTGTCATTTTATCATGCTCAACTACGATTAAAGTATTACCCTTTTGCTGAAGATTTCTTAAAGTTTTAATGAGTTTTGCTGTATCTCGCTCATGCAAACCAATGCTAGGCTCATCTAAAACATACATCACTCCACTTAAACCACTACCAATTTGAGATGCTATACGAATTCTTTGAGCTTCACCCCCACTAATTGTTCTTGCATCACGCCCTAAGGATAAATACCCAAGTCCTACATCATAAAGAAAAAACAATCTTTCATTAATTTCTTTAAAAATAGGCTTAGCTATCAATCTTTCTTGCTCACTCAAATATGCAAAATTAGCTTCTTTTGAAAAAAATGCAGTAGTATTTTCTATGCTCATATCTAAAATTTCACCCAAATTTTTTTCAGCAACTTTTACAGCTAAACTTTCAGCTCTTAAACGATGACCATTGCAATCTTTACAAGTTTTTTCGCTCATATACTCGCTTAAATCTTTTTCATCTTTTAGCATTTCATAAGCATATTTAACTGCACCTTCAAATTTGCGATTTAAGCGATGTCTTTTCCATAAAAAGTTAATTTCCTTGGCATTACCATAAAGTACTAGACGCTTTTCTTCTTCGCTTAGCTCATTATATGGAATTTTTACCCTTATATCATTTTGCTCGCAAAAGGCCATTAAAAACTTATAGTAATAACTTTTATTAAACCCATATAATAGCTTTACAGCTCCTGCTTCTAAGCTTAATTCTTCATTGATAAGCTTTTTCATATCTAGCGTATATCTTATACCAAGACCATCACAACTTGGACAAGCACCTTTTGGAGAATTAAAAGAAAAACTCAAAGGCTCAAGCAAAGGAAAAGAAATTTTACAATCAAAACAAGCATTATGCTCACTATAATGAAAATGTTTTGCTATGTTTAATTCTTCATTATTTAAAACTTCAATTTCCACTTCACCAAAGCTCTCACTAAGACCTTTTTCTATATCGCTTGCAAGTCTTGCCAACATATCATCTTGCACTTGGAGTCTATCTATCACAAGCTTTATTGTATGTTTTTTAGTTTTAGCAAGCTCAATATCTTCATCAAGACGCGTTAAAACCCCATCAATTTGTGCTCTAACATAACCTTTTGCGACCAAATTTTCCAAAAGATCTGCAAAAGTTCCCTTTTTTTCTTTGATCAGCGGTGCATAAATGATGATTTTTGCCCCTTTTGGAAGCTTTAAGATTTCACCTACGATATCTGCTGCACTCATAGATGAGATTTTTTGGCCACATTGATGACAATGTTGTGAGCCAATCCTTGCATATAAAAGTCTTAAATAATCATAAATTTCAGTAATAGTCCCAACAGTTGATCGAGGATTTTTAGAAGTTGTTTTTTGATCAATAGCAATAGCAGGAGTTAAACCTTCTATTTTATCAACATTTGGCTTACCCACTTTATCTAAAAACTGCCTTGCATAAGCACTTAAACTCTCAATATAGCGGCGTTGTCCTTCTGCATAAAGTGTACCAAAAGCCAAGGTGGATTTACCACTTCCACTAAGTCCTGTAAAAACTATAAGCTTATTTTTAGGAATTTCTAGGTTGATATTTTTAAGATTATTCTCTTTAGCACCAATTATATTAATAGTATCATTCATAACTTTTCCTAAATATTTAAAAATAAATTTATGATTTTAACATAAGAAAAATTAAAATACATTCTTAAGTTTTATATAAATAAAAATATATATAATGATTATCAAAATTATTTTAAAGGAGAAAAAATGAAATTTTCAAAAATGGTGTTTTTGAGTTTTTTTATAGCAAGTTCTGCTTTAGCTCATCAATTCTTTCCTATGCAAACTAGCAATGGATATGAAGTAGGTTTTTGGGCTGATGATCACTGGGGACAATATCAACCTGATAGGGTTTTTGGTATAAGTGCAAAAGATTCTCAAGGAAAAAATTTAAAAGCTGGCTATGACTACGAAAATAACAAAATATTTATTGAGGGAAAACCTGCTGTTGCAAGTGTTAATTATGATTTTGGATATTACACATTTACAAAAGATGGAAAACATTATGCACAAAAAAGATCTGATATTACAGATATTACTGGTGCAAATGAAGTCACTCAAACAAGAAAAATTTTCAAAATGGGAAAAAGTATTTTTTCTTGGGATGAAGGTTCAAAAAAACCATTAGGATTAAAATTTGAAATAGTTCCTTTACAAAATCCTTTAACACTACATGAAGGAGATAAATTAAAACTCCAAGTTTTACTAGATGGAAAACCCGTAAAAGGAGTTGAATTTGAAGATCAAAATGATGATATCGACAACATAGCAACAAATGAAAAAGGTATAGCAACAATCACACTCACAAAACCAAAAGATGGTTTACAAATAATAGCTGCGAACATCAAATTACCATACAATCTAGACAGATATGGCGATACTCTACAATTGACAGCGACACTAAGTTTTAAATCTAAATAATTTCAAATTCTTAGTCAATAAAATTAATTTTTAATTGACTAAGAAATATGTTACATTTTGTAATATATTAATTTTTTATTTATCCTATATAGCAATAAAATATAATTCTACGATACACTAAATAAATTCACTAAAGCAAAGGAATTAAATGAATATTACTAACAAAATATTATGGTTTTTTGTTGCCATTGTCGGTGCTGTTTGTTTTGGCATATTAGCACTCCAAAATGGCGAAAGTATTTCAGCGATTTATCTTGTTATTGCTGCTTTATGTATTTATATCATAGGGTATAGATTTTATGGTAGATATATTGCCTATAAGGTGCTAGAGCTAGATAAAAACAGAGCAACTCCTGCTGTAGTTAAAAATGACGGATGTGATTTTGTCCCTACAAATAAAATTGTGCTTTTTGGACATCATTTTGCCGCTATCGCAGGAGCTGGTCCTTTGGTAGGTCCTATACTTGCTGCACAAATGGGTTATTTACCCTCTATGCTTTGGATATTAATAGGCGGTGTTTTAGCAGGTGCGGTACATGATTTTGTAGTTTTATTTATATCTACGCGTCGTAATGGAAAATCTTTAGGAGAGATGATAAAAGATGAATTAGGACAATTTATCGGCGCAATAGCAATGATTGCTATATTTGGAATTATGCTTATAATTATTGCGATTTTAGCTATGGTTGTTGTAAAAGCTTTAGCAGAATCTCCATGGGGATTATTTACCATCGCAATGACCATTCCTATTGCTGTTTTTATGGGAATCTATATGAGATTTTTAAGACCTGGTAGGGTTGGTGAAGCTTCTATTATAGGTTTTATATTGCTCATATTAGCCATACATTATGGAAGTGAAATAGCTGCTGATCCTTATTGGGCGAAAATATTTACCTTTGATGCACCAACTTTAGCGCTTATTATGATGGCTTATGGTTTTATAGCTGCAATTTTACCTGTTTGGTTTTTACTTGCTCCAAGAGATTATTTATCAACTTTTTTAAAAATCGGTGTTATTGTGGTTATGGCTTTAGCTATTGTATTTGTAGCACCTGATCTTCAAATGCCAAAAATTAATTCTCAATATTTAGATGGAAGTGGGCCTGTATTTGCTGGAGCAATTTTTCCATTTTTATTTATTACCATTGCATGCGGAGCTATTAGTGGTTTTCATGCATTAATTTCAAGTGGCACAACTCCTAAAATGCTTGAAAATGAAACTCATGCATTAGCTGTTGGATATGGCTCTATGCTTATGGAAAGTGCTGTGGCTATCATGGCTTTAATTTGTGCTTGTATTTTACACCCTGGTCTTTACTTTGCCATCAATGCGCCTGCTGCTACTATAGGTGTAGATGTTGCAAATGCAGCTGCTGCTATTTCTAGCTGGGGTTTTAAAATAACTCCTGAAGAAATCACTACTTTAACTACAAATATAGGCGAACAAAGCATATTATCAAGAACTGGTGGGGCACCAACATTTGCTGTAGGTGTTGCTTTAATTTTACATGAATTATTTGGTGGAGTGAATTTAATGGGCTTTTGGTATCACTTTGCTATTTTATTTGAAGCCTTGTTTATTTTAACTGCAGTTGATGCTGGGACAAGAGCTTGTAGATTTATGGCTCAAGATATATTGGGTAATGTTTATAAACCTTTAGGAAATATCAATAATACCTTAGCAGGAATTTTTGCAACAGCTTTAAGTGTTGGTGGATGGGGGTATTTTCTCTACCAAGGAGCGATAGATCCAAAAGGTGGAATTTACTCATTATGGCCACTTTTTGGAGTGAGTAATCAAATGCTTGCTGGTATGGCATTGCTTTTAGCAAGTGCGATTTTATTTAAAATGGGGAAGGCAAGATATACTTGGATTACTCTCATACCTGCTTGTTTTGTTTTAATCGCAACACTTTATGGAGGTATTCAAAAAATTCTTCCTTACAAAGAAGGAGATCCAATCCATAATGCTATAAGTCATGTTGCTGCTGTACAAATAAATACACAAAAAATACAAGAATTTAATTTAAAACTTTCTCAAACACAAGATGAAGCAATAATCGAGCAAATCAAAAAAGATATAAAATTAGCATCTCAAGCTAAAAATTCCAATTTAATAAATGCAATTTTATGTGTGTTTTTCATGATTACCACTTTGCTTGTTATACTTTCTTGTTTTGGAATTTTTATCAAAAAATTAAACATTCCTTTAAAAGAAAGCCCTTATATAGCATTAAAAAAGGAAAAAACATGATAAAAAAACTTAAATTATGGTATGAAAAATCCGAAAGGTTTTTTCATCCCTTAGTTGGAGTTGCAAGCTATGATAAATATCTTGAACATATGAGAGAAAAACATCCTAAAGCACCTTGTAAAAGTAGAAAAGAATTTTTTAAAGATTTTCTTGAAAAAAAATACAATAGTGGCTTAGGAAAATGCTGATAAATATTAAAGAGTAAAGTTTTTACTATACAAATGATTTTTGGTGAAAATCACCAAAAATCAAGCATGTTTTTTTGCAAAAGCTTTCATAAATTCACTTAACTTTTGAACCTTTTCAATACTGATAGAATTATAAATACTAGCACGAATTCCACCTAAAATTTTATGTCCTTTAAGACCTATCATACCATTTTCTTCAGCTTCTTTTACAAAAACTGGCTCTAAGTTTTTATCATAAGCTATATTAAAACTAACATTCATTAATGATCTATCCTCTTTTTTGGCATGACCTTTATAAAAACCATTACTCTCATCAATCACATCGTATAAAATTTTGGCTTTTTGTATATTTTGCTCATTGATTTTGTCTAATCCACCTTGATTTAAAAGCCATTTCATTTCAAGATTAAACATATATATAGCAAAGGTTGCTGGAGTATTAAATAAAGAATTATTTTCAGCATAAACGCTATATTTTAACATACTAGGTATATTTTTGTTTTTACTACGCTCTATCATATCTTTACGCACAAAAGCACAAGCAAGCCCTGAAATTCCTGCATTTTTTTGCACCCCACCAAAAAGCATAGCAATATTAGAAAAATCTATCTTTTTAGAGAAAAAATCACTAGAAGCATCAATTATCAAAGGACTTTTAGTCTTTGGATAGCTTTTATATTGAGTTCCATAAATGGTATTATTAGAGCATATATAAGCATAATCTGCATTATCGCTAAATTCAAATTGTGGGATATGATCAAACTCACTTTCTTGAGTGCTTGCTACTATTTTTGTATTTACTCCTAAAATTTCAGCTTCTTTAATAGCCTTTTTAGTCCAAACTCCCGTATTAGTAAATTCACAAACTCCACCCATATATAAATTCATAGGTATCATAGCAAATTGCAAACTAGCCCCACCTTGCATTAAAAGCACTTCATAATCATCATTTACACCATAAAGTTCTTTTGCCATTTTGATAGCTTCAAAATGCACTTCTTCAAAAACCTTTCCACGATGAGAAACTTCCATAATAGAAAAGCCTTTACCATGATAATCAAACAAATGTTCCCTAGCTTCTTTTAAAACCTCATCAGGCAGGTTTGAAGGACCTGCACTAAAATTCATCACTCTCATTTTATCTCCTTTTTATAGTATTTGAGCTTCTTTACTCTCATTTATTGAGCAAAGCTTTATAATATCTCCTTTTTTTAGCTTTTCAAGAGAGATATTTTTGCCATCTTTTTGTAAATTTATCAAATTTTTACTTTTATCAAAGAAATTTTTATGCTGAGTTAAAAGTTCCTCAAAATTATCAAGCTTATTTTCATAATTTAATAATTTTAAATTTAAAACACTCTTTAGTTGGCTTTGTAAAAAATCAAGCTTTTGTTTTCTAAGAAAAAAAGCATTTTCTAAAGACTTAGCTTTGGCTAAATTTTGCAAGTGATCGATTTTGTTTTGATAAAACTTAAGATGATTTAACATTTGGTTTTTAAAACACATAGCAAGCTCATCAAGTCCTTGTTCTAAGCTTAGTTTATTTGGAAAAATCATATCAATAGCTGCACTTGGAGTTGGTGCTCTTAAATCTGCTACAAAATCACTAATAACATAATCAATCTCATGTCCAATAGCAGAAACAATAGGCGTTTTTAAAGAAAAAATACATCTTGCAAGTTCTTCATCGTTAAAACAAAACAAATCTTCTCTACTTCCACCACCTCTTGCCAAAATAATCGCATCTAAATTATACTCATTGGCTTTTTTTAAAGCATTTATTAAAGAATTTGGGGCACTTTGTCCTTGGGTAAGGGCATTAAAAATAGTTATTTTGCAAAGATTGTATTCTTTTTGTGAAATTAGCTTTAACATATCTTGCAAAGCAGCTGAAGTAAAAGAAGTAATTATACCTATTTTTTTAGGAAATTTAATAATGCTTTTTTTAGCATTTGTATCAAACAAACCTTCTTTTTCAAGCTTTTCTTTTAGAGCTAAAAATTTAGCTTCTAAATCTCCAAGACTTGTTTTTTGCATACTTTTGGCGATAAATTGATACCTGCCACTTGCTTCATATAAACTCACATAGCCTCTAAGTTCAAGCATATCGCCAACTTTAGGTTTAGCTTGGACAAATTGATTAAAGCCTTTAAACATCACACAAGCTATGCTTGATTTTTCATCTTTTAAATCAAAATACCAATGTCCTGAACTATGAATGGTAATTTTAGAAATTTCTCCACTAAGCTCTATATCATCAAGATGAAATTCTAATAAACTTTTAGCTTTTAGATTAAGTTCTGAAACTTTCATTTTTTTCTTGCAATAAACATAGAGCAAACACCAAAACTAAAGCTTTTATACTCTAGCATTTCAAAATACTCACTCAATTCTTTAATAAATTCTTCTTTGCTTAAAAAATCTTCTATCGAATTTGGTAAATACTCATAAGCACTATAATTTTTACTGATAAATCCACCCACTTTTGGTAAAATATTTTTTAAGTAAAAATCTCTACAAGCAGCTATAAAACCACCCTGCTCTCTTTTAGTAAATTCAAGCACAAGTAAAATCCCATCCTTTTTCAACACTCTTGCAAATTCTTTTATAGCTTCTTTCCTATCTACCACATTGCGTATGCCATAACTTATACTTATGATGTCTGCACTTTCACTTTCAAGTGGAAGTTCTTGTGCTTTTGCTTGCACAAAAGTCGCATCAGGAATTTTTTTCTTAGCCACTTCAAGCATACCCGCACTTGGATCAACTCCTTTTATACTAATGATATTTTTATTTGCCCTTAAGGCTTGATTTTGCCATTCTATAATCATATCGCCTGTACCACAAGCCACATCAATAATATCAAGTTCATTGTTAGAAAATTTAAAAACATCTAAACAAGCTTTTTTTCTCCAACTCACATCACTTCCAAAACTTAAAATTCTATTAGCCTTATCATAAGTTGGTGCTATATCATCAAACATTTTGACTATTTTTTCTTGTTTTTGCATGTTTTTCCTAACTATATATTTTTAATTTTTTAATGCTTTTTTCAATTTGTTTTATTGTATTTTCATCATATGAAATTTGTTCTAAATAATTATGTTCAAAATAATTTTTTAGTTTTTCAATACTTTTTTCTTCAAACATAGTTACAAAATAGCATAATAAAAATTTTATTCTTTCTAATTCTTCTTCATGATTTGTTTGAGATTTTACAATTTTTTTCTTTAAAAAAACTAATTCTTTTCTTAGTTTAAAAGCCACTAAAGACTTTAAAATTTGATTTTTCTCTCCTTGATAAAAACTACAATCATTCTTTAAAATAAAATCCATATCAAGAAAAATATCATTGATTTTTTCATCACTTAAAATAAAAATATACTTTTCTAATTCAAATTTACAAATTTTATCATTACAAATTTGTTTTTCCAAATTCAAAATATAATCTTGAAGTTTATTTTGAATACTCTTTTCAAAAAGAGTGCTAAAAAGCTCAAAGAAAATGCATATTTGCCTAAGACTTGCAAAAAATTGCTCAAAACTTTCAAAATTTAATTTTTGTAAAAAATTCAATCTGTCATTTTTTAATCTTTTTAAAAGCACAAAAAGTAAGATTTTACCCGCTTCAAAACTTTGAATTTGATTTGGAAAATGTAAGCTAATATCTTCTTGCTTATCTAAAATTTTAATACATCTAGCACTATCAAAAATTTTAGAAAAATCTCCATATAATGCTAAATTTTTGCTGTAGAAATTTTCATCATCTGAAATCTCTTTATAGCTTTTAAAAAAGTGAGGTAAATTAAATTGCTTTGCTTTTTCAAAAGTAGGAAAAACAACTTTCAAAATGACCAAATCTTGTAGATTATTTTTAAACTTATAAAGTAAAAATCGAGCACTATTAATCTCAAAACTAATTCTAGTTTTCTTAATAACACTTCCTATAAGTTTTTTACTTTGCTGTTTAAATTCTTTTTTAGAAAGTTTATGATTTTTTTTATCTAAAATATCATGCAGTTTATAAAGTGAAAATCGATAATAATTTTTATTAAATTTTTTATATTTAACATCACAAAAAGGACTTATACGCGTAAAGAAAACGCGTATTTTATCCTTAGAATATATAATTTTTTCTTCTTTTAAAATTTTTATAAAGTCATCATTTTTAAGTAAAAAGCGTCTTTGGACTTCACAAACCATTTTATTTTTTACAAGCTTTACAACCATTCACATAAGCAAACACGCCAAGATAATCAATGATATTGCCAATTTTTTTCTCAAGATCTTCTTGGTATTTATTTATCCCACTATCTTCATAACATACATCTTCTATATGATTGCATTTGCTACAAATTACATGTATATGAGGATATTCATAAATATCATAACAAGTTTTTTGATTTGGAGTGTTGATTTCTACAACCAAACCTTGTTCTTTTAAAGTATTTAAATTTTTATACACTGTAGCTAAAGAGATAGAAGGATATTCTTCCTTAATGCTTTCGTATAAAGATTCTATATTAGGATGTTCATGGCGTTTTAAAATTTTTAAAATACAAAGTCTTTGAGGAGTAGCTTTTAAATCACAATTTTTAAGCAATTGAATAAGTTCCATTATTAATTCTCCGATATTTTTTATATAGTATAACGCTTTTTTTATAAAAAAATGATTATATTAAAGGATATTTTTTATCTTTTAATAAATTTTAATCTTTTTACACAAAGATTCAACATCAATTTCTAGAAATTTTTCTACTTCATTTGTTTTACCATGAGTTATAAATTGATCTTCAAATTCAAAACTTACTAGTTTTATATGATAAAGGTTTTCTTTTTGCAAGAAAGTTGTAATCAAACTTCCCACTCCACCTATCTTAGCACTATCTGAAAAAACAAACCAAGTTTTTGTATCTTTTGCCAATTCTTTTAAAAGCTCTTCATCTAAAGGTTTTGCAAAAATCAAATCTATTAAGCTTGCATAATCTAAACCAAGTTTATCTAAAGCTAGTTTTGCCTTAGCCACACCCTGACCAAAACCTAAAAATACTTTATCGCTTTGCACTTTAGATAAAATTTGAGCTTTTGCAAGTTTTATCTCACATGGATTAAAATTTTCATCTAATAAAAAATTACCTCTAGGATAACGAAAAGCAAAAACACCTTGATGAAAATAAGCATACTCCATAATTTTTTCCATCATAGCCTCATCTCTTGGAGCCGCTAAAGTAATATTTGGTATAGCACTTAAAAAACTAACATCAAAAGCACCTTGATGAGTTTCCCCATCTTCTCCTACTATGCCAGCTCTATCCATAGCAATAACTACATTTAAATTCATAATAGCACAATCATGGATAACTTGATCATAAGCTCTTTGCATAAAAGTGCTATAAATTGCTATAAAAGGCTTAAAACCTTCTTTAGCCATAGCTGCCATAGAAGTAACTGCATGTTGTTCTGCAATTGCTACATCCCAAAAACGCTCAGGATATTTCTCCATTAGCTTATCTATTCCAGTTCCACTTGGCATAGCAGCAGTTACACCTACTATATTTTCATATTTTTGAGCTAAATTTAAAAGTGTATTTGAAAAAATTTCTGTCGCACTTTTTTTGTTCATATTAGTCTTTAAACTCTCTCCGCTACTTCTATCAAAAGCACCTACTCCATGCCATTTAGCATTTTTACCTTCAGCTAATGTATAACCTTTGCCTTTGATAGTTTGCGCATGCACTACACAAGGTTTATTCATAGCTTTAGCTTGATTTAACGCATTAATAACTTCATTTAAATTATGTCCATCAATAGGCCCTATATATTCAAGTCCTAATTCTTCAAATAAGAGTCCAGGTGTAATAAGTCTTAAACCCTCTTCAAAACGCTTTGCCATATAAGATGCGCCTTGAGGAAAATACTCTAAAAGATTTTCTATGCGTTTTTTAAACTTTTGATAAAACTGCGTTGCCATTGCTTGAGAAAGGTATTTTGAAATAGCTCCAATTGGCCTTGAAATACTCATTTCATTATCATTTAAAATAATCACACAAGGATATTCTCTATCGCCAAGCTCATTTAAAGCTTCATAAGCCATACCTGCACTTAATGCCCCATCACCTATTAATACAACAGGTAAGCGATCTTCTTTTTTTAATCTTATAGCCTTACAAGCTCCAACTGCTAAAGATATAGAAGTGCTTGAATGTCCTGCTACAAAATAATCCCCCTCATCAGGCTTTGTATATCCACTCAAGCCATTAAATTGTCTTAAAGTATGAAAATTATCTATCTTACCACTTAAAAGCTTATGTGGATAAGATTGGTGTGAAACATCAAAAATAAAAGGATCTTTTCGCACATCAAAAACATAATGCATTCCTATACTAAGCTCAACTACACCTAAATTTGAGCTTAAATGTCCACCATTTTTACTCACTGTATCTATGATAACTTCACGCAAATTACTAGCTAAATTTTCCAGTTCTTTAATTTGCATATTTTTAATATTTAAGTTATTTAAATCTATCATTCATTAACCATGTTTTTGATTTTTTGCAAACGATTGTTAAGGTTTGACTCTATATTACCCGCATCACTTAATATTAAAATACTTCCCTTATTAATCGCATCATCAAGACTAAATTTAATATTGCTTTGTTCTTGCAAGTGTGTTTTTACATATTCAAAATCATCAGGACTTAACTTTAATTCTATCTTAGTAGCATTTTTAAGTTCACTCATAAGTTCTTTTGCTAAATTTAATGCTATAAGTGATGAATTTTCTTCGAGCTCTTTTGCAATCACTTCTTTTGCAATAATTACAGCTGTATCGGCTAATTCTTTTTCATTTTTAGATAAAAACTCATTTAAATTTTGCACTGTATTTTCAAGCTTTTCTACGCTTTTTAAGTATTTTTCCTTCAAGGCTTCTAATTCACTTTCAAAATTCTTTTGTGCTTGTTCATAACCTTCTTTAGTAAATTTTTCCTTTGCATGTTCTAATTCTGTGTTTAAACGATTGTTAAATTCAGCCTCTTGGCTTTCTATCTGCATTTGCAACTTAATGATATTTCCTGACATTTCATCAGTTTTTTTAAGTAAATCTTCAACAAAATCAGGTTGAATTTGTGGTTGTGGGGCTTGTGGAGTAGCTTCTATTGTTTGATTTTCTACTGCTTGTTGTGTGTTTTGGACAGGAGAGACTTGATTTATAGTTTGAATTTCTTCTTGTTTTTGTTCTTCACTAGAGGGCATTTCACTCATAACTTTAAAATGATAACCCTCAACTACATGAGCAGAAATATTTTCAGGTGAAATTACATTGGTTAATTTTGCCATAATCTTACTCTATCATCTCATCAGCCTCACCCACTTGGATAAGACCTTGTTCTGCAAGTTTTTGCACCACTTCTACAACTTTTCTTTGTGCTTCTTCTACATCTTTAACACGCACAGCACCCAAAAAGCCCATTTCTTCCACAAAAGCTTCAGCAGCACGCGTAGACATATTGGACATAAATTTTTGTTTTAAATCCTCGCTTGCACCCTTTAAACCTATCATCAAATCACGCTTGTCAGCAGCTTTTAAAACTTCTCTAATCGCATTAGTACTAAGTTGAGAAATATCATCAAAGGTAAACATTAAATCTTTAATGGTTGTAGCAAGTTTTTCATCACTTTGCTCAATATAAGAAAGTGTTGTTTTAGAGGCTTTTTGACCCAAGCGATTAAGCACTTCAGCAACTGCTCTTGGACCACCCACTTCAACTTTATAAGAAGTAAGACTTTCAAGCTTACTTTCAAGCACAGCAGATACTCTTTTGATAATTGAAGGAGATATATCTCCAAGATTTGCCATTCTTATTACAACTTCAGCTCTTAATTCATCGCTAAAATATTCCAAAGTTTCAGCAGCTTGAGTAGTATCCATATGAGCTAAAATCAAAGCTATAGTTTGCGGGTGTTCTTTAATGATAAAGTCTGCAAGTTGTTGTGGTTTAATTTGTGAAAGATAAGCAAAATTTTGATTATTTTCCATACTTTTGGTAAGTTTTTCCAAAATTTTATTGGCAATTTCAGGACCAAAAGTTCTAAATAAAATTTCTTTTGCATATTCCAAACCACCACTTTTTAAGTATTGATTTGATTGCAGTAAAGTATAAAATTCCTCAAGCACTGCAGTAGCAACTGGCTTATCAACATTTTTTGCTAAAGCAATATAGCGAGAAATTTCAGTGATGACATTAATATCCATATGAGAAAATAAAACTGTCGTTACATCTTCTCCAAGTTGGATTAAAAATATGGCGACCTTTTCTGGCATAGAAAGGTCATCATAGACCATTTTTTGTTCTTCGCTAAGCTTTATCATTAGATATCCTTCTCACCAAATTCGGCTTCATTTTCAACAAGTTTTTGCAACAATAATGCCACTTCTTCGCCTTTTTCATTAGCTACTGCTCTTAATTTTTCAAGTAAAACATCATATTGTAATGCATCCTCATCAAAACTATCTCCAAAACCAAGCTGTTCTTCAACTTTTCTACGAGCAGCATTGAATTTTTCAATAGCATCTTCAGCCTCATCAATAATCTGCCCATCCTTACCTTCCATCTCTTCTTCAAGTCTAATATCTGCAAGCATTTTTTGAGAAAATGGCACAATAACTTTTTTGTAAAAGATAAAAAGCAAAATCGCGGCAAATACATACTTAACAGGTGGAATAAAAGGCTCAACAAATCTTGAATAAAAAGTTTGAACCTTATTTTCAACTTTAGCTGTTCTATGAAATTCCAAATTATTTACTTCAACCGCATCACCTCTAGCAAGATTAAATCCTATGGCACCTTTAGTAAGATTTTCAATCGCTTTAATTTCTTTATCACTCAAAGGAATGTACTCATTAGTAACATTTCCTTGATCATCAGTAATTACTTTATACTTTCCATCTACCACAACGGCTGCAGAAATTCTTTTAATGGTTGCAAATTGCTTAGTGGTGTTGGTAATTTTTTTAGAAATTTCATTATTAGTTGTAGTTTGATTTTTAGTATAAACCTCGCGCGCACCTTTATCATCCAAACCTTCCACAGGACCGATGTTTGAAACAGCACCTGGTACACCTTGAATTTCTTTATCTTTATAGCCTTCTCTATGCTCTTCCAAGGTTTGCTCACTACGCACAACGGTATTTGGATCATATACTTCACTTTGAGATTCTTCTTTAGAAAAATCATAATCAATACTAACCTTTGCTACTACCCTATCATAGCCACCTGCAAATGGAGCAATAGAAGCAACAATTTTTTGCTCTAATTCATATTCTTGATCTCTTTTATATTTAATTTGAGCAGCGATTAAATCACTTTCAAAAGCACCCTCATCATCTAAAGGAATACCTTTTTGATCCATGATTTTTACATTTTCTGGAGTAAGTTTTGTTACTGAAGAAGCAATTAGGTTTTTAATCCCCATAATTTGCTTTTTATTAAGCTTTAAACCTTCTTTTATAGTCAAAGCTACTGAAGCAGTTGGTGGAACTTGTTGTTGGGTAAAAAGTGTATCTTTAGCAAAAGCAATATGAACCGTAGCACTATGAATAGGCTCTAAACTTTCAATCGTTCTAGCAAGCTCACCTTCTAATGCTCTTTGGTATTTTACCTTTTGCTCAGCTTCTGTGGCTCCAAATTCTTGTTTATCAAAAAGCTCAAAGCCTACTTTATTATCTTTTGGCAATAATCCTGCAGAAGCAATAGCTAAACGCTGTTTATATACTTGTTCATTAGGAACTAAAATCGTTCCTTCATTACGCAAAATATAAGGAACTCCACTTTTTTCAAGTTGAGTTACTATCATCGCCGAATCACTAGTATTAGCATTTTCAAATAATACTGAATATCCAGCTTCGCTAGCTACTGTAGAGCCACTTCTAAAAAGGGTTAAAAATACTAAAAATCCAACTACAACAACAATAGAAGCAGCAATAATAATACGCTGTCTTAAACTTAAATTTTGATAAAGCTGACCTACTTGGTGCAGTATAGTTTTATAATCCATTTATTTCCTACAAACTAAAAATTTTTAGAAAACTCTTCAAAAAACCTTGAATTTTCATACTCTGTACCTATACTTATACGCACAGCATTTAAACCATAACTTTGTAAATTTCTTATTATTATACCGTTTTTAAGCAGTTTTTCAGATAAATCTGTGCTATTTTTTTCATCAAAAAAATAGGTAATAAAATTTGTATAGCTTGGAATGTATCGAATTTTATAATTTTTAGCAAAATCTTCATAAAGTTTCATTTGTGAAAAATTATTTTCTAAGGTTTTTTGCACAAACTCATCATCATCTAATGCAGCAACAGCAGCTTTTAAACTCAAATTAGTCACATTAAAAGGTGCTCGTAATTTATAAAATGTATTGATAATTTCCTTGCAAGCTATACCATAACCCACTCTCATACCGCCCAAACCATAAAGCTTAGAAAAGGTTCCTAGATATACTGCATTTTGAAATTTATGGATTAATTCTTTAGGATTAATATGCTTTTTGCTATCTTTAAATGAAGCAAATTCATTATAAGCTCCATCGATGGCCACCAAACAATCTTTATCAATTTTCTCTAAAAACTCAAAAACCTCACTTGCGTCTAAACACTCACCCAAAGGATTATTTGGCAAGCATAAAAAAATTACTTTGATTTCATTTTTATGCTTTTGATATAACTCATATAACTCATTTAAATCATGGGTTAAACTTGGAGTTTTATAAACCTTAACTCCTAGTTGTTTTGCATAAATTTCATACATAGCAAAACTAACCCCACATTGCAAATAAGCCTTAGAATGATCAAGTTTTGCATGTACTATATATTCTATGATTTGATCACTCCCACTACCTATAATGAGATTTTCTTTTAAAATATCATATTTTTGTGCTAGAGCTTGTTTTAATTCACTCATAGTATCATCAGGATATAAATGAGCTAAATGTGCATTATTTATGATGGCTTCTTTAGCTTTTTTACTTGTGCCATAAGGATTTTCATTACTTGCTAGTTTAATAACTTCTTTTAAACCATATTCTTTAGCAACTAAATCCATATCCTTGCCACTTTCATAAGTTTTAATAGCCTCTAAAAAAGGATTAAATTTCATTGCTTTCTCCTGATAAATATGATCCAAGCCATTTTATATGCTCAGCTTTTTTTAATACTCTTTGGACATTTTCATCATCAATATGTCCTTCAAAATCTATATAAAAACTATGCACAAATTCTCTTGTTTTTATAGGGCGTGATTCAAGTTTTGTTAAATTTATCCCCTCTTTTTTAAACTCATATAACAAGTCACTAAGCCCACCTGGTTTGTGTGCAGCAAGTGCTAAGATAGAAGTTTTACAATGAGGCATTTGAGGTATTTTTATATCACTTAAAATCAAAAATCTAGTACGATTTGCCAAATTATCCTCAATCGTTTCAAATAATATAGGTACATTATAAAGTTTTGCTGCAATTTTAGAGCAAATCGCGGCTGAAGTAACATCTTGCGAAGCTAAGTAAGCTGCATGAGCTGTGGATTTGCTTGCTACAAATTCTACTTCACTTAAATCATGACTTTCTAAAAAATTTCTACATTGATTATAACCTTGTGGATGAGAATATATGCGTTTAATATCTTTTAAATTTTCACTCATACTTACAAAAGAATGATGAATATCCATATAAATTTCAGCAAAAATTTTTACATCTTCATATTTTCCAAGACAATCAAGCGTCACACCCACTGCACCTGCTGTATTATTTTCTATAGGCACTACTCCATATTTTGCTTCTTTGTGAGCTAATTCTTTAAAAACATCTTCTATATTTGCAAGTGGAGTATAACGACTCATAGCACCAAAACGCGTTCTTGCTACTTGATGCGTATAACTTCCCTCAGGCCCTAAATAAGCTATGCTTTGGGGCATTTCTAAATTTCTTGATACAGCAAAGATTTCTTGATAAATTGCTTCGATTGCATTTTGATCTAATAAACCATGATTATAATTTTTAAGTCTATTTATAATAGCCCTTTCGCGCTCAGGTCTATAAATACTCCCACCTAAATTTTGCTTAATAACTCCTATATCTTTAACATGAAGCATTCTTTCATTAAGTAAAGCCAAAATTTTATCATCGATAGTATCGATTTTATTGCGTAATTTTTCTATCTCTTTCATTTAAACCTCGATATGTAGTAATCCTTAATACTATCATATACAAAATTAAGTTTAGTTGTATCAAGACCTTGAGTGTTAGAAATTTTACCACTTAAAACTAAGCCTGTTTGCATACCAAGCTCATAAGCACCAAGCAAATCGCCTTTAAAATCATCACTGATGATTAAAGTCTTTTCAAAACTCACATTACAATCTTGTTGTTTTAATAAATTTAAAGCACTTTCATAAAAAGCCTTACTAGGTTTTCCTATCACTTTATAATCAAACTCGCATGCATTTTTAAGCATAGACATGATACTCCCAACACCTGGATAAAGCCTTGAGTTTTTCTTATAAATACTGCCCTCATGCATTGCTATAGCTTGCACGCCATCTTTAATATACTCTATCATATTAGCAAAATCTTGAAATTTAAAATCATCATAACTTGCTACCAAGAATGCTTTTGGGTTTTTATAATCAAGCTCATAACCTAACTCTTGAAGTGAATCTAAAAATTCTTTTGCTCCAAAAGCTGCTATTTTACAAGGTTTTAAATGATCTTTTAAAACACAAAAAGGATCAATATAAACCTTTTCATTAATTTCAAAACCCAAATTTTGCAAATAATTTAAAAAATCTAATCTTTTGGTGTTATTAGTAATAATCACATAAGGAATTTTTTCTTTATTTAAAGATTTAATGAGTTCTAAAGCACCATTTATAGGACTTTTATCATGATCTGAAATCAAAGTTCCTTGCACATCTAAAAACAACATTTTAATCCTTTAAAAAATCAAGTTCTAAAGCAATTTGATCCTCATAACTTTCTCTTTTTCTAATCATTCTTACTATGCCATTTTCACAAGCTAGCTCACATACTCTATTGCGAGTATTGTAATTACTACTCATACTAAAACCATATGCACCTGCGCTTTTAACTATGATCAAATCTCCTGCTTTTGTTTTAGCTAGTTTTCTATCTTTAGCTAAAAAATCTCCACTCTCACAAACCCCACCAACAATATCACAAAGGCTTTCTTCTTTATTTTCACTCAAAAGCTTGATTTCATGATAAGCACTATATAAACTTGGACGCAATAAATCATTCATCGCCCCATCAATAATCACAAAACGCTTTTTATCATTAAATTTTTCATATAAAACTTTAGTAACAAACTCGCCTGCATTTGCTACCAAAAACCTGCCAGGTTCCATACCTATACACACATCAAGACCTTGCAAACTTGCTAAAATTCCTTGAGCATAATCATATAAATTTGGCTCTTGTTCATCTTTATAACAAACTCCTAAACCCCCGCCTATATCAAAGAATTTAATATTAATTTTCAAAGCTAAAAGTTCTTTTACTAATTTTGCAACAATCGCTGAGGCCTCATGGATACTACTTATATCAAGAATTTGTGAACCTATGTGAAAATGCACTCCAACTGACTCTAAAAATTGTGAGTTTTTAGCATAAAGATACATTTTTTTAGCACTTTCTATATCTACACCAAATTTATTTTCATGCAAACCTGTAGAAATATAAGGATGTGTTTTAGCATCTACATTTGGATTTACCCTTATACTTATACGAGCTATCTTTTGACTTTCTTTAGCAATTTGCTCCAAAAGAAGCATTTCTTCATAACTTTCTAAATTTACATAAAGTATGTTTTGCTCTAAAGCATATTTTAATTCATCAGCACTTTTACCTACCCCGCTAAAAATAATTTTATAATTTTTAGCCCCTGCTTTTAAAGCTCTATAAATCTCACCCGCACTAACACAATCAAACCCACTATCTAAAGAAGCTAAAAGCTTTAAAACACTTAAATTAGAATTTGCTTTGACTGCATAAAAAATTTGTGATTTTCTTGCCTTAAAAGCATCTTTTAACATTGTAAAACGCTCTTTAATTTTATCAAAATCATAAATATAAAATGGTGTGTTGTATTCCTTTGCCAGTTTTAAATAATCCATAAAAACCTCACTTGTAGTTATTTGTGTTTAAAATAATAAAAACTTCCTATACTTATTAAAATAAATACTGGTAGCATTATACCAAGCTCTGGAAGTAAAATTTCATTTTCACTCAATCTTGTTAATAAAAACAACAAACCCCAAACTAAAAGTATGCACACAAAAAACACAAAAGCTAAAAGTGCGAGATTAAAAAATCTTGCTGTTAAAGGAAAATAATAATACACAATAAGCATTAAAAATGGCGCAAAAAATGGTGTAAGAACTAAAGAATATAAACTTGTTCTAAGTGTATTAGTAGAAATATTTTGTTTTGCAAAAATTGCCATACTTTCTAGCGCGTCTAAAATAGAATAAGAAGGATTGCTCTCTACTAAAGAAATTCTTTCTAAGATTTTTGGAGAAAAATCTTCTAAGCCTTTGATATTTTTAAATTCTTCTACGCTTAAACCCTCTTTTGAAACAATCAAATTTTGTGGTACATTAGTAGCTTTAGCGTCATTTAAGTTCCAAGAATCTCCATCAAATTTAGCAGTTTTTGCATGGATTGTGCTTTGAATGTCTAAATTTTTTACATCAAAGATTTTTACATTATATAAGGTTTGAGAACTTGTTTTTTGTATATAAATAAATTTATCATTATATTTAATCAAAACTTCCCCACCCTCTCTATCTACAACGCCACGCTTGAGAATATTACTTTTATATTCATCTGCATAAGCAAAGGCACTAAAATTAAGTCCTACATAAACACAACAAAAAAACATAGCCCATAAAAAAGGATAAAAAATCACTTGATTTTTACTTAAACCCAAAGCATATAAGCTAACAAATTCATTCGAGCGTATCATATTAAAAATACATAAAACCAAAGCAAGGACTATAGCTAAAGGTAGTATATAAGAAGCTGCTGAACATGTTAAGAAAAATATATACAAAAGCTCTAAATTTGCACTTTTTGGCAGTCTATTGAAATTGAGTAAAAAATCAATCGCTACGAAGAAAAAAGTCAAAGAAAAAAATAAAATAAAAAATGATTTTAAATACAAAGATGAAATATAGCGAAAAAATATACTCATCGTTTAACTTTTTAAAGAATATTTTGAAGCGATTTTTTCTATATCAGAATTTAAAAGCTCAAGTAAAGCTTTTTTGCTATGTTCTAAAACCTTAGTTAAACTTTCTTGTTCTTCTTGTTTAAATTTTCCCAAAACATGAGAAATTACATCTTGTTCTTTTCCTACTCCTATGCGTACCCTCTCATAAGCATTGCCACAAAGATTATCTATACTTTTAAGCCCATTATGTCCACCGCTTGATC
Source organism: Campylobacter sp. RKI_CA19_01122 (assembly GCF_025771325.1). Taxonomy (NCBI): domain Bacteria; kingdom Pseudomonadati; phylum Campylobacterota; class Epsilonproteobacteria; order Campylobacterales; family Campylobacteraceae; genus Campylobacter; species Campylobacter sp. RKI_CA19_01122. The sequence continues at coordinate 35,109 of NZ_JAKMPZ010000005.1, forward strand.
CACCCATTTTAAATTTCAATGCACCCAAATTTAAATCTATATCATCATGGATTACAATGATTCTATCACATTTATAATATTCACTAACAGCTTTTACACTTTCTCCTGATAAATTCATATAAGTGGAAGGTTTTAAAAAAAGAGTAGAAGAGCCTTTAAAAAGCTCTCCTTTAAATTTGGCATTTGAAAGCTTTACTGTTTGCAAATCTTTCAAAATTAAGTCAATTAGCATAAACCCTACATTGTGACGGGTTTGGGTGTATTGTTCTCCTATATTACCAAGTCCTACGACTAAGGTCATTTTATCTTGCTTTTTCTACGCCAACTACAGCTACTCTATCAGCATCAACCATAGTTACACCCTCAGGCACAACTACATCGCGGATTAAAAGTGCATCACCAACATCGAGTTTAGTTACATCTAATTCAAAATAATTTGGTAAGTTTTCAGCTGCACATTTTACTTTCAACCTTCTTTTTGATTGGATTAAAACACCTTTATTTTTAAGACCCATAGCTATTCCTACGATCTTTACAGGAACCATATATTTAGAAATAACACCTTTTTGTGCTACTTTTAAATCTACGTGTTTTAATTCTGCAGTTACAGGATCTTTTTGATAATCAACTACCACAACATTTAATACTTTATCTGCCACTTTTACATCAAAAGCTAAAGTAGTTTTTTTGCGTACTTCTTTAATAAATTCATTTACTTTAAAAGCAGCATTGATGTTTTCTAATCCTTTTCCGTAGATGTTTGCGATTAGATAACCATCTCTTTTTAAAGCTTTAGCAGCTTTTCTACCGATACTCTCTCTAACGATACCTTCTAACATCTGTTTCCTTTCTAAAAAAATAAACGCTAATTATAGCCAAATAAGTTTATAAAGATTTTAAAATATCTTCATAAGCTATGCAAAATTGCTCCAAACCATCATCAAGCAAATCTTTACAAGCTTTACTTAAAGCATCTTTTGAAATATTTGCATTTAATTTTTTCTCTATACACTCATCTTTTAAAGGCTCTTTAAATATAATTTGCTTACCTTTAAAAGCCTTAATAGCATCTAGTGGTGCAGTATTAATAGCTTTATCATAGAGTAATTCTTTAATATAATAATCTTTTTCTAAATCATCACCCTTAACACCTGTACTTGCAAATAAAGCTCTAATATTTGTTTCATTTTGTTTAATGATATAATTATAAGCCTTTGTTGCAGTAAGAATTCCTATATAATTTTTATCTAAAACTTGATTATTTAATAATCTATCAAAACGGCTTACAAAAATACTAATAATTGCTCGAGGCTCTTTTTTAGCTGTGGTATTATTTTTTCTAAATTCTTTTAAACCTAAATTTAAAGCTTCAAAGCATTTTTTAGTTTGCTCAAAATCAAAAATCAAAGTAGCGTTAACATTAATACCATTTTTCATTAATTCTTGCATTACTTCATAAGAAGCTTCTGTAGCAGGAATTTTCATCATCACATTTTCTTTTGCAATTTGCATGTATAATCTTTTTGCTTCGGCCAAAGATAAGCTAGTATTATCTTTTAATCTTGGATCAATTTCAATACTAATAAAACCATCATTATTTTCATAATAATTAATAGCTAATTTATCCGCAGCCTTAGCTATATCTTCTATCGCAAGATACTCATATAAAGCTTTTTTATCTTTAAGATTTGATTTTTTGATTTTTTCTTTATAAATAGCTGAGTTTAAAATCGCATTTTTAAAAATAGCAGGATTTGAGGTAGCACCATTGATTGTTTTTGAGTAAATTAAATCTAAAAATTCATGATCTAAAAATTCATTTTCTATAAAATCACACCATAGCGAAAATTTTTTCATTGTATTACCTTTATTATTTCTTTTAAATCTTTCTTATCTATACAAATATCTGCATGAGATTTTAAAATTTCTTTGGCACAAAAAGCTATTTTTAATCCACATTCTTTAAACATAGAAATATCATTAGCTCCATCGCCTACACACATAATTTCTTCTGTTTTTAAATTTAAAAATTTCTTAAGTCTTTGTAGTATAATACCTTTTGAGTTATTAAACATAATTTCTCCGCCAACTTTTCCTGTTAAAAAACCATTTTTACTATGTAAAAAGTTAGCAAAACCAAAATCAAAATGAAGTTTATTTTGTATTAAATCAATTCCTTCATGAAATCCACCACTAAAAACGATTATTTTTATATTCTTACTTTTTAAATATTCACATAATTCTTTAGCGCCATTCATCAAAGGTAAATTTTCACAGCATTTCTTTACCTGCTCTATAGGCATACCTTCAAGCAAAGCTACTCTAGCACTTAAGCTTTCAAAAAAATCAAGCTCACCATTCATTGCTTTGTTGGTGATTGCTTTTACAGCATCACCAACATTATATTCTTGCGCTAAAATATCGATAGTTTCCCCATCCATTAGCGTAGAATCAAAGTCAAAGGCACAAAGCTTTATCATTAAAACTCACGCTTTAATAAAGCTTCAGCTTTTAATATAGTCAAGATATTTTCTTCTCTTTTGCCTATACCAAAAATCATACCTTTTTCTTTTAGTAAAGTTTCAGGTGGCGGATCAATCCTGCTTCTGTGAATTTTAATAGCCTCAGTAAGTCTATCAATCACAAAGCCTGCATTACCTGCAGGAGTTTGATTGCCATTTGCTATACCTTTTAAAACAATATATCTTGTTTGAGGAGTCATTTTAGAACTACCTTGATTAAATCTTTTAGCAAGATCAATCAAAGGCATAACATTACCCCTCATATTAAACACACCTAAAACATAATCAGGTACACTTGGAACCCTAGTATATTCTATAGGTTTAATAATTTCTTGGATATTAAGAATTGGAATAGCGTATTCCTCATCTCCTACCACAAAACCAACAAGCTGAATAATATCCTCTTCTTTATCTACATCAGGTTCTGCAATTTGCGCTTGTTGTTTTTGCAAAACCTGGTTTAATTTATCATTCATCTTCTTATCCTAGTTTTAAATTTTTTCTAACTACATTTTCTAAGTACTCTGGAGAGTAAGGCTTAGTAATATACTCAGTCATTCCTACTTCCACACCTCTTAAACGGTCTGATTTACTAGTTCTTGAAGTTACTGCAACAAGTGGGAGGTTTTTATATTTAGAATATTTTCTAATTTCACCTGCTAAGGTATAACCATCCATTCTTGGCATTTCAATATCAATCAACACAGCATCAATATCATGCTCGCCTGATTTAATTGTATTTAATGCTTCAACACCATTAGTTGCTTCTATAATACTTACACCTAGTGGCTCTAATGATTTTTGCATGATATTTCTATCCATTTTAGAATCATCCACTATAAGCACTGTATAATCACTTGGTTTTTCTTTAGTTGTTTTTTTAGATTGTGATTCAATTTGTGCTTTAATATCAACTTTAATTTCTTTAGCTATATCCATCATAGCAGCAACATCGATAATCAAAGTTACTCTACCATCACCACGGATAGTTGCTCCTGCTATACCTTGGATATTTTGCAAATACTCACCCATAGACTTGATAACAATTTCTTCTTGACCTACTAAAGTATCTACTATAATACCAAGCTTACTTTCTGCCACACCTATAACAACTACATAAGTTTGATCAGTATTTTCAAGCACTTGTTTTACGCCAAATACATCTGAAAGTCTTACTAAAGATAAAACCTCATCTCTTAAGCGAAGTACATTTTTACCTTCAATGGTATAAATATCATCAATTGGCACTCTAACTGTTTCAAGAACACTTGCAAGTGGAATAGCATAAAATTCTTCTTGAGTTCCCACAAGTAAAGATTGAATAATCGCCAAAGTAAGTGGAATTTTAAGCTTCATCACAGTGCCTTTTCCAAGCTCACTATCGATTTCAATCACACCATTTAATTTTTCAATATTAGTTTTGACAACATCCATTCCAACACCACGCCCTGAAACATTGGTGATTTTTGCAGCGGTTGAAAAACCTGGTTTGAAAATCAATGCAAATGCTTCTTTATCACTCATTTGATCAGCTTCACGCTCTGTGATTAAGTTTTTCTCTATTGCTTTTGATTTTAACACATCAGCATCTAAACCTTTACCATCATCGGCAATTTCAACAACGATATGATTTCCTTCATTATATGCTTTAAGATTAACCGTTCCTTTTTCTGGTTTACCATTAGCTATACGCGTTGCTGGATCTTCTATACCATGATCACAAGAATTTCTAATCATATGCATAATAGGATCGCCAATTTCTTCTACAATAGACTTATCAAGTTCAGTTTCTTCCCCTGAAATTTCAAGCTCCATTTGTTTACCAAGTTCACGGCCTAAATCACGCACAACTCTTGGGAATTTATTAAATACTTTCGCAATAGGTTGCATTCTTGTTTTCATAACCGCAAGTTGAATATCTGTAGTGACAATGCTAAGTTGAGAAACAACTTGATTTAATTCTTCTAAGAATTTTTCTCCATCATATCTTTCTTCAACATCATCATAAATTTTTAACAAGCGGTTTTTACCTAATACAAGCTCGCCAATTAAGTTCATTAAATGATCAAGTCTTTTAACTTCAACCCTAATTGTTTGATCCATATTTGCACCACTGCTTCCACCACCTGCTGCAGGGACCTTTTTCTCAGCTGCTGCATTTTGTGCCTGTGGAGCTGGCTTACTTGGGGTTGGAGTTGATTCTTGAGTTTTTTTCTTTTCAGCGCGTCTTGCTTGATCTTCAGCTTTTCTTACTTTTAAAAGTCTTTCAATTTCAGCTTCAACTTCATCATCACTAAGTTTATTTACATCAACTTCAGGTTCTTCAGCTTTTGGCTCTTCTTTAACTTCTTCTTTTGGCTCTTCAGCCTTAGCCGGAGTAATTGATTCTAAACTTTCTCCTTCTGAAATTGCGGTTAATCTTGCACAAATTGGAGCTATATCAAGTCCGATTGCTGTATCATTTCCATTATCTCTAATAGAATTTAATAAAGTTTTCATCATATCAATAGATTCTAAAACTACATCCATTACTTCAGGAGTAATTTTAAGCTCATTATGTCTTGCTTTATTTAAAACATCTTCCATATGATGAGTAAGTTTTGTTAAAACATCAAAATTTAAAAAGCTTGATGATCCTTTAACAGTATGCGCAACGCGGAAAATTCTATTTAATAATTCTAAATCTTCAGGATTTGCTTCTAATTCAACCAAATCATGATCAATTTGCTCGACTAATTCAAAGGCTTCAACTAAAAAATCCTCAAGTATTTCTTGAATATCTTCCATTTTTACTCCTCACCTTTTTCATGTTTTGCTATGATACGAGAAATTTCAGCAAAGAAATCACTTGCATTAAATTTAACTAAATATCCATCTCCACCTGCTTCTTTAACACCTTTATCACTCATAAATTCATTTGATAAAGAAGAGTTAAATACGATAGGAATATTTTTAAATCTCTCATCATCTCTAACTTTTGCTGCAAAATGGAATCCATCCATTTGTGGCATTTCAACATCACTTACAATAATTTTTAAATGTTTATTTAAATCGCTGCCATAAGTACTATAAAGCTCTTCTAGTTTATGTAAACCTTCAACACCATCTTTAGCTTCAATTACTTTAAGACCAATTTTATTTAATAAATCTTTAACAAGCTTTCTTGCAGTTGAACTATCATCAAGTGCTAAAGCCATACCTTCGATTTTTTGAATTTTATCATCGTCAATATCAGTTTGCGGGGTATAAATTCCAAGTTCTTGCACTATACTTTCTAAATCTAGGATAAGTAAAACCTCATCTCCTTCGATCTTAGTTACACCAGTAATTTTACCCTTATCTAAACTACCCGCACTTGTTGCAAAAGTAGCTGGCTCAATATTTTTCCAATTAATTCTACGAATTCTTTTCGCCTCATGGACAATAAAACCGATTAAAACATTACTAAATTCAGTAATGATAACTCTAGGTTTTATATTTGTCATTTCTGGTTCTTGAATTTGCATCCATTTAGCTAGGTTGATTACAGGAATCACCACGCCACGAAGATCAAAAATACCTTCTACATATTCAGGTACTCCTGGAATTTCAGTCAAAAAAGGAATTTTAATGATTTCTCTAACCTTAGAAACATTTACACCATAAATTCCCTCATAGACTTTATCGTGGCCTTGCTTAAAGATGCGAAAATCAACAAGTTCCATTTCATTTGAACCTGTTTTAACGACATTCTCATCAAACATTATGCCTCCTTAAGTTCTATTTTGTGAAATCTGATTTCTGGCTCATATTTTACTATAAAAAAACTTTCCTTGTATGCAAAAGTAGCTAAATTTAGATATTTTATATCTTCATTTTTTAAAAATACATCTTGATGATAATGACCTTCTATTACAAAGCCTATATTATAGTGCTTTAAACGCTCTTTTACTAAAGCAGAAAAATGGGGAATTTTTCTAATAAGTTGTTTTTTGTTTTGATTTTTTAGAATTTTTTGAGTAATTCTTTCTTTACTAATAACATTTAAAAAATTTAAAAAAAGTAGCAAATAATGATTTCTCAAACTCTTTAAGCAAAACTGCAAAAAAGGTTTTAAAAAAATATCCCCATGGGCTAATTTTACTAAGGTTTTATCTTGAAATTCGCAAAGCAAGGGTTGTTGTTTTATACTAAAAACTTTCACTTTTTTAAAAAATTTAGCTAAATTAAAATCATGATTGCCTTCTAAATAAATGATTTCAATTTCATACGCAAGTTCTTCAAGTAAGTCTATATAAGCTTTTGCAAAATCATGCGTGGCCTTTACTTCATAAATTAAAAGATCAAATATATCACCCATTAAAAAAAGCTGTGGAGTTTGAATTTTTTTATTTTTTAAGGCTTGCAAAAACTCCCAAAAACCACGCCTATTTTTATTTTCATGCGCATCGGCAATAAAAATAGCATTTTCTTTTATAATTATTTTTTGCAAAAATTAAAATTCCAAAGCTTTGTATTCTATAGAAATGATTTCAAATTCACTCTCGCCTTTTGGCAAACGCACTTTAAAATCATCCCCTTCTTTTTTACCAAGCATTGCTTTAGCAATAGGCGAACTAATGGAAATATAGCCTTTTTCTAAATTTCCTTCATTTACCCCTACCAAAGTATAAGTGCTTTGTTTTTCACTTTCTAAATCCTCTACAACAACAGTTGAGCCAAATTTCACACTATCATGCTCATAAGAAGATGGATCGATGATTTGCGCTCTTGAGATCAAATCCCCAAGTTCAGCAATCTTTCCTTCTATAAAAGCTTGTTTTTCTCTAGCTGCGTGATATTCTGCATTTTCTTTTAAATCTCCATGGCTTCTTGCTATGTCTATTTCTTCTACTACTTTTGGACGTTCAACTTTTTTTAAATGCTCTAATTCTTTTTCTAATTTCTCATAGCCGTATTTACTCATAGGTTCTTTTTGCATGATTTATCCTTATTTGATTTCATAAAGTATTTTAGCCAAATTTTTTGCACTTGCAAATTGCAAATATTCTTTTAAAAAATCTACTTTATCAAAAAATGCCTTATAATCGTATTTAAGATAAGCTTGATATAAATTTTCCACATTCACTTGCTCTTGTAAAAATTCAGGATTAAGCTCGCTTTTTCCTGCAAAATCTAAAAAGATATTTGCAAGCCCTATATGTTTGAGTTTTACAAAACATCTTGCGATAAATACATCAATAGCTTTAGCTTTATAAGCAAGCACAAAAGGCGTGCCAACCAAAGCTGCTTCAAGTGTAGCTGTGCCACTACAAATAAAAGCAAAATCAGCATTTTTTAGCACCTTTGGGGTATTAGTTTGAATTTCAAAATTACTCATTTCTCCGTAAATTTCTAATCTTTTTAAATTAAACTCGGGTACGCAAAGGATTTTTTTACCTTTAAATTTAGTGCTTAACTCTCTAAAAATAGGCATCAAACGCTTTATTTCACTTTTTCTTGAGCCCGGTAAGAAAGCGATTACTTTTTCATCATCTTTTTTTGAAAATATAGAATTTATATCTTCTTGATTTTTAAACTCTTTTATCTCATCTAAAAGCGGATGTCCCACATAAGTGCTTTTACTAAAAAACTCACTATCAAAAGGTAAAATAGAAGCTAGCACATCAAAATGACTTTCTATGATAGGAATGCGTCCTTTTTTCCATGCCCAAACTTGAGGTAAAATATAATAAATTCTTTTTACTTTGGAATTTGCTTTTTTTAAAGCCTTTGCAAAAGGTAAGTTAAAGGCAGGAGAATCTATACATAAAATCGCATCAATTTTTTGAGCAAAACTTAAACTCACTAGCTCTTTTATGGCTCTTTTGGCTTTTAAAATGAGTGGCAAAACCTCTATAAAACCCATAGCACTAAACTCATGTGAGCTATAAAGTGGCTTCGAATTTAAACTAAATTCTTCACATAAATTCTCATCATAAATTCCCACTAAATCAAATTCTTTATACTCATTTTCATAAGCTTTTAAAACTTCTTTTAAATGTAAATTTGCTGAAGGCTCTAAGGCGCAAACTAAAAAGGTTTTCATTTGAAAATCTCAAAAAATTCATTTATTTTGTTTTCTGAAATTTTTACTATACCATTTTGTATATCACTAACTTCCACACTTTTAAATCTTAAATTAGTCATTTTGCAAAAAATTCTTTTATTTGAAACCCCCATTTTAGGATATATATATAAAAAAAATTCTTTTTTGATTACAATGCTTTCTTTGTGATATTCTAAATAACAAGATAAAAGATAATTTACAAACAATCTTGATGATTTTATTTGTTCCAATGCTTCATTTTCATTCTTTTTACTAAGACTTGATTTTATTTCAGAATAATATACAATTAATTCGTTATTCAATATTCTAAACACAATAAAATCGCACGATTTATTTGTAGAAAAGCTATTTAAAAGATTTAAGGTATGTTTGTTTTCATCTTGCCTAAGTATTAAAAAATCATCTTGATTTTTTAATGTAAATTCTATTTTTTTAATTTTACTATCTTCATGTTTTTCAAAGACTATAAAACAATTGCCATTTGGTTTTATTTTCAGATCATCTTTAATAGCATCTCTAAAAATTTTTAAGTGCTTATTTGTCATATCTAGTCTCACATATCTTTTCATAAATCGTACTTTGATTTTCATTTTGAGTATCTATAGGTTCATCAAAGGTATTCATAAAAATTCCTTCTTCTTTAGTGATTTTTACCCCTTCAATGGTATTTTTACCTTTAATGTTTTTAGCAATATAAGCTTTAATATCTTTAAAATCAATTTTATTTTCTTCTATATAACCTTTTGATTTGAGTGTTTGTATTTGTTCATTTGTTAATCCATTTAGCATTATGCAATTATTTAATTCTCTAACTATATAATCACTATGAGTAGTAATAAAAATTTTAACACCTGCATTTGCCAAAAGCGTAAAAAGTCTTGCTAGTAAAATTTGATTTTTAGGATGGAGATTAAGTTCTGGCTCATCTATCATCAAAATATCACCTTTTTGAGCTTCATGTAAAATATAATGATTTAGTATAAGCAAAGATCGAACAGAACTCGAAGCTCTTTGAATTAAAAATTTACCTTTGGTAATTCTTTTTTTTGCACCCGGTGCAAATTCTACACCTTCTCCGCTAACTAAGTATTTTCCACCAACAATTTCAAATAATAAATCTAAAATATTTTGATATAAATTTTTACTTTTAGAATTTTTATTTATACCTTCTTGTATAAAGCTCGTTTTCTTTACTACCTCATCTAATTCTCTAACAAAATAAATATTATCTTTAACCGGTTTTGGATATCTAGAATATTTTTCTACTAAAATATCTATTACAGCTTCTTTAATATCACTACTTCTAACTTGAGATATCCTATCTACAATTTCATTTTTATTTACATCCAATTCCTTTTGAAACATTGAAGCTCCAGTTCTTTCTGCACTCAAAATAAAAGCTCTTGGGTATTTTGGAGTTAGAAATAAAAAAAAAGATGTTAAAAGCTGCATAGTTTTAATCATAATAATTCTATCTTTTACTTCAAAATTCTCATCATCATTCTTATAATCTAATTTTATATATTCGCTATTGATTTCTGACAAATTAATTAAATTTTTATTTTCTGAAAATTCTTTAAATCTATTTACAATATCATCATTACTTAACTTACCTAAAAAATAATCTAATTCTTGGTTTAAAAAAACACTATCATCAAAATCTCCGTCTTTTCCTGCTAAGATTTCTGATAATTTTTCCTTATAATCATCGTATGTTTTTTCAATTACTTCTTTGTAAATAGCTAGAATTTCCCATGTTGATATTGTGATAGTATATTTTTCAGGAATTAAAATATTTAAATGTTTTTGAACTATTGAAAAAAACACACTAGTTAAATTATTACTTAAAAAATCCAAATAACCGTATAAACTATAAGTAGCATAATTTTTCCCAGTATTATTTTCACCACAGATTAAAGTAATATTTCCTACTTCAAATTCTGCCTCATCAAGCATTCCAATATTTTTTAATTTTACTTTCATATTTTTCCTTCAATATATCTACTGTGTAAGATTTATATTTTGGCTATTAAAATTATCTACAAAAATTTAAAGACATTCTAACAAATTTTAACTTAGAGTTTAAACCCACAAAAGCGGGTTAAATTTAATAAATCGGAGTTGCTTCAACAATAGCAGGAGCAAAGAAAAATAACTCTTTTAACTCTATCGGCACAGAAGGATTTACAGTGCAATCATCTAAGCCAAAACGATTTTCTATAGGCACGCGCGCTTCATAAAAGGTACTCATGCATTTTACCCCGCCATGAGTTAAAGATCTAATTTGCACAGCTGAACTTGTAGTAGGCATGATAGAAAAAACCGTTTGCATTTGCTCATCTTGCAAATCTTGCTTGCAAGATTTCACTCCAAAAGATTTTTCACTTAAGACAGCTAAACACACATCAGCACCTCTAGGGTTTATAAACTGCACATAGCCAAAAGGGCGTTGCATGGCATATCTATCTTTTTGTTTTAACGCATCACTAAGAATTATCTCTTTTAAAAACCAATTTTGCTCTTCTAATTTTTCAGAGCTATATCTAAAAGGACTAAGTGAAATTCCCGTTTCTAAAGATCTTATCGCGAACATAGGTGTAAAATCTTCTAAATCATCAAATAAAACTTCAGCTTTTAAAAAACTTAAAATAAAGCAAAATAAAATACAAATTTTTCTCATCATCTTCTCCTAAGGTCTTCTAAAATTTACAGGAAAATGATCCGAAGCTAAAAAAGTCCTAAGTCCTGCTACAGCTAAAATTGCAAGAATTCTAGGCGGACTATATAAAGATGTAGTGCTTGAATTTCCCGTAATTGCATAATCAATTGTATTGCCACCTGTTTGTGTAAAAGAAGGAGGTGCGACTATATTAATGCGAGATCTTAAATCCGGATCAATTAAATTTACAATAGTCCCAGGAGGTCTGTTAAAATCCCCTAAAATCATCCAATTAACCTGTGGCATATTCCTAAAGTGCATATCCACAGCACTTATAATAGCCCCTGCATCATTACCGCCTCTTGATAAAGCGTGTATGCTAAAAAACGCATCATTTCCTATACGAATTCCTATAATAGGCCTTGAAGCAACGGTTGGAGGTGGTAAAACTATCACCTCATCAGCTCGCGTTCTACTCACAATAGCCATATTTACGCGATTTGCCCCAACATCAACTCTTGAGTAGTATATATAAACTGAATTTGGACGACTTGATGAACCCAAATTCCACTCATACTCATGAATAGGAATGCCAACTCCCACGGGTTGAACTTGTCTTGGCGTCATTATAGCAGTACTTGGTAAAACTCCTGCTTCTTGAACAGCCAAAATATCCATAGGATTGGCACCGGTTACAAGCTGTCTTATGCTAATATTCCACTTACTTTCAGTAGAAGCTGATGCACCTTGTAAATTCCAAGTACCGCTATTATAATTTTCCAAAGCAGCAAATAATAAATTAAAACTAAAAATCAAAAATACTATCTTTTTCATCATCACTCTCCCGTATAAGCATAAGGCGATCTTGTTTGAAAAGCAGGCGCACTAATGCTCCATTGTCTATCTAAATTTTTTTCTTTTGATTTCAAACAAGGTGTCAAATAAATACTATAATAGTCAAAATAAAATTCCTCCATTACATTTCCAACTGTCGTTTGTATACATTGTTGTGTTGCAAAATTTTGAATTTGATAAGCACCATTGCTCATAGGATATAATCTCCAAAATTGTGCAAAATTTGTCTGATCGCAAGGATAATGTACTATACCATTACCATAAGCATTTAAGCAAGTTAAAGTTTTTGCATTTTTAATCATCACAGTATTATTTGGAAATTCAATGAGTTGCCACACTCTTGCATCACCAAAAGATTTACTATCAAATAAATTATACCCCCATATCCAATTACCTGGATTTAAAGCCCAAATCGTTAGTGCAGCTCCATTTGGGTTCATAATAGTTACAAAATCGCTTACAAATCCTATATTTTCATACAAAGCATTTGAAGTAAATCCATTGCTTGATGTAAGTCTTGGTAATGGTCCTTTTACAGCATTATCTCCTTTAAAAGTATTGACTTTCATAAGAGGTGGCTCAAGTGGTATAGCTGGGATTTTCTTACCTTCCACTAAAGTTGGTGTTTTTTGTTTAGCCGGTGGAGTTGGATTTTTACCTATTTTCAAAGGATCTCCATCGCTAAATTCTCCAAAAGAACGCCCTAAAGGATTGATTTCTTTAGAAGAACATCCAATAAAAAAAGTTATAAATACGCTCAATATCATCATAAATCTAAGTTTTTGCATATTCTCTCCTTAAAAAATATAAATTTAAATATATTATCATAATTTTAAATAAATTTTGATAGAAAATATCATTTAATAAAATCTTCTTAGATTAATCAAATATTTTAAAAATGAATTGTTATAATTTTATTAATTTTAATCTAAAAAGGAAAAATTATGGATATTGTACAAAGATTTATAAATTACACTAAGATTAATACCACTACAAGTAGAGAAAATGGCGCCAAAGGCATTATGCCATCAAGCCCTAATCAAATGGAGCTTGCAAAATTACTTGAAAAAGAATTACAAGAACTAGGTTTAAAGGACATCAAAAGAAGAGAAAACACCATCACCACAGCTCTTTTACCAGCAAACACTCCAAATGCTCCTAAAATAGCCTTTTTTGCGCATTTAGATACAAGTATGGAACAAACTAATGACACCAAAGCACAAATCACTAAGTATCAAGGTGGAGATATATGCTTAAATAAAAACTTAGATCTTTATTTGAAAGAAAGTGAATTTAAAGAGCTTAAAAACTACATAGGAGATGATATTATCCACACTGATGGCACAAGCTTGCTTGGAGCTGATGATAAAGCAGCTATTGCAGCTATTATGGATATGCTTGAATTTTTTGTTAAAAATCCTGATATTAAGCATGGTGATATTTATGCTTGCTTTTTACCTGATGAAGAACAAGGTTTAAGAGGGGCAAAAGCTTTTGATATAAAAGAAATTAATGCTGACTTTGGATATTGTTTAGATTGTTGTGAGATAGGAGAATTTATTTATGAAAATTGGAATGCAGGAGATTGTGAAGTAGAATTTATAGGAAAATCTGCTCATCCTATGAGTGCTAAAGGAAAATTAGTTAATTCTTTACTTTTAGCACATAAATTTATCTCTATGCTTCCAAATGGCGAAGCACCTGAATACACAGAAAATAAAGAAGGATATTTTTGGGTTAAAGAACTCAAGGGAAATAGCGCTAAAACTATTTTAAAAATAGATATTAGAGAATTTGATGATGAAAAATACAAACAAAGAATGCAATTTTTACAAGATTTAAACGATAGTTTTAAAAAGCTATATGGAGAAGAAAGAATTAACATTAAGCTTAACGATCGTTATAAAAATGTCTTTAATAGTCTAAAAACAACCAAATCTTTGCCTATTAAACTTGCTTTACAAGCTTATGAAAATTTAAATATCAAAACTAAAATCATTCCTATGCGTGGAGGATACGATGGAGCGGTGCTTTCAGAAAAAGGCCTACCTTGTCCAAATATCTTTACTGGAGCACATAATTTTCACTCTATTTATGAGTATTTGCCTGTTAAATCTTTAAAAGCAGCGAGCAAAGTTATACAAGAAATCATCATCCTAGCCGCAAAATAAATTTAAGCCTTTTAAGGCTTAAATTTATAATAACACAAAAGCAATTACAACCACCGAAACAACACACCCCAAAGCAGTTCTTTTAACAATTTCTAAAGGACTAACCCCAGCTATAGCTGAAACGATGATACAAGCTCCTAAAATAGGCGAAAGGTATCTTCCAAGCACTGCTGACATTGCCACTGCAGTACCAAGTTTAACTTGATCAAAACCAAGATCTTGAGCATGAATAGTTACAGCCTTGTTAAATGCCATAGCAGCAGCATCACCACTACCTGTAATCATAGCCATTAAAAATGGTATAAAAGTTCCACCAAAACGCACATAATGCTGTTCATTTTTAAGCCATTCTATGATAATATCAATTACACCGCATGCTTTTAAACCCGCAACAAAAACACTAGCAGCTATGATAATCCCTATAATCTCTGCATAAGATTTTCCCATGCCATTGAAAAACTCTTTAAAAATATTATCAGGCTTGCTCATAGTTACTACTAAAGCTATAATCGCTCCTAAAAACATAGCTTCAGCAACTCCAACTTCTTTTGTCCATGTTAAAAACTCATAATCATTTAAAGGACTTGCGCCTATAATTAGCACAATTAAAGGCACTAAAGGCATAAGCGCATAAAATGCATTTACTTTTTCAATATTATCTTCAGTCTTGTTTTGATTAGCCACTTCAAAAACTTGCCCTTTTTGATAATCTTTAAAAATCACTGCCATAATCATCAAAGAAATCATCACTATCACTCCTGCTGTTAATGCATTTGGAGTTTGAGTTAAAACAATTTCTTGTATATTTTTCCCTGAAATTTCAGAAATCAAAGCCGTATGAGAAACACCTGGACTTAAAATTCCTCCTATAGTTCCACAAAGCACTGTTGCTGCTGCCATGGCAGGTTTTATACCCGAAGCCATTAAAAGTGGTATTAAAGTCGCACCAACTGCAGCTGAACATCCTGCCGCTGAAGGTATAGCTATAGCAATAAAAAAAGTTACCATAAAAGCAAGTGGGATTAAGAAAAATCCTACATTTTTCAAAGGTGTTGTAAGTATTTTAACCAAATGTTTATCACATTTAGTCACTTTCATCACAAAAGCAAAGCCCATGCTTGCACAAATTGCCTTAATCAAAGCAGGTTGCACCATAGCATGTGTAAAAGCACTCAAAGCTTCAATGGGCTTAAGTGAAATCAAACATAAAATAAAACCAACACTAATTAAAGCTGTTTTTGTTTCTACTTTTTTAATAAGCAAATAAACCACAGCCACAATACCAAAAATCGCAGCTAAAAGATAAAAAGTTTGCATTTTTCTCCTTTAGATTTTAGTTATTTGATTGATTTTTAAATATTCTACATTAAAAGGATGACTTAGCTTTAACACATCATGATAACCTATGATTTTTAAGCTATCATCTTGCACTTTTAATGCAGAACCCTCCGGTATAGCATAAACAATGTCTTTTGGATTAGTTAATAAAAACTCTTCCAAACGCTCTTCTCTACTTTCTCCGTTGTGTCCAGGAATTTTCCCGCCAATAAAATGTGGGTTGATTTGACAAGGAAAAACCCCTAAACTATCAAAACTTTTTGGCATAACAATAGGCATATCATTAGTTGTTTTTATGCTAAGGCCTGCTATGTTAGAACCTGCACTCCAACCTATATAACAAGCCCCTTTTTCAATACACTCTTTTAACACTTCAAGCAAATCATTTTCATATAATTTATGCAAAAGCATAAAACTATTGCCACCACCTACTAAAAAAACCCTTGCATTTAAAATCGCTTCTTTTAAATTTTCAAAATGGTGTAATGATTTGATATTATCTTTTTTCAAGCCTTCTTTTACTCTAGCTTCATAAGCATCATAAGTCCTTCTAACACCCGCATAAGGTATAAAAAGAATTTCTTCATCTTTCATGGAATTTTCTTTTAAAAAATCATCTATAAATTCTCTAGTATGACTTAAATAAGCGCTATCTTTATAGCCAGAAGCACTAAAAAGTAAAAGTTTTGACATCATTCTTTCCTTTAAAAAATTAATCAAAACTATAATTTTAATATTTAAAAAATGAAAAAACAATTTAGTAATAAAAAAATATTGTATTACTTGTGTTAGAATTTAAAAAAAGGAAAAAACATGAAAGAAATTTTAATAACAAACGATGATGGCTATGAAAGTGAGGGTTTAAAAAAGCTTATAAAAATGCTAAGAAAGCATTTTAAAGCTAAAATTACCATAGTAGCTCCTGCTAGTGAAAAATCAGCATGCTCACACTCTATAACACTAACTAAGCCTTTAAGATTTCATAAGGTTGGAAAAAGATTTTACAAGCTTGATGATGGCACGCCTGCAGATTGTATTTATCTAGCTTTACATGCTTTATATAAAAAGCGTTTGCCTGATCTTGTCATAAGTGGAATTAACAAAGGTGC
Source organism: Campylobacter sp. RKI_CA19_01122 (assembly GCF_025771325.1). NCBI lineage: Bacteria > Pseudomonadati > Campylobacterota > Epsilonproteobacteria > Campylobacterales > Campylobacteraceae > Campylobacter > Campylobacter sp. RKI_CA19_01122. The sequence goes on from NZ_JAKMPZ010000005.1 coordinate 51,851, forward strand.
TAATGTAGGCGAGGATATAACCTACTCAGGAACTTGCGCAGGTGCTATGGAAGCAGTACTTCATGGAATTCCCGCCATTGCTTTATCGCAATTTTACAAAGATAATCAAAAAGAGCTTGATTATAAACTTGCTTTAAAACTTACTAAAAAAATAGTCAAAAATATCTTTGAAAAAGGCTTTCCTTTAGATAAAAAAGAATTTTTAAATATCAACTTTCCTTCTAGCAAAACAGCCTTTCAAGGCTTAAAAATTTGCAAAGCAGGTAAAAGAATTTATAGCTATAAAGCACACTCAAATACAAATCCAAGAGGTGTAGAATACTACTGGCTAGCTGCTGCTAATCTTGATCATGAAAATGAAAAAGATTCAGACATAGCACTTTTAAAACAAGGCTATGCCACAATAACCCCTATAATGCTTGATCTAACAGCTTATAAACAAATGAAAAATCTCAAAAAATGGATGAAAAATGGATAGATACACGCGTATAAAATGGCTTATTAATGAAGAAAATTTTATCAAAATTCAAAACACTAAAGTTTTAGTTTGTGGGCTTGGTGGAGTTGGTGGAATTTGTGTTGATGCGCTTTTTAGAAGTGGCTTTAGTAATCTAACTTTAATTGATGCGGATAAATTTGAAACTACTAATCAAAACCGCCAGCTTCATAGTGAAAATATAGGCGAAGAAAAAGCTAAGGTTTTTGAGCGTATTTACAATGCTAAAGGTATAGTCAGTAAAATCGATGATGAGTTTTTGAAAAGTTTTAATTTGAGTGAATTTGATTTAATCATTGATGCGATTGATGATATACCTGCTAAGGTTGCTTTGGCTAATTTACTTGATTTGAAAAAGCAAATTTTTATCTCATCAACCGGTGGAGCTAGAAAGCTTGATCCAACGCGTATTAAAACGACAAGCATATTTAAAACACATGGCGATGCTTTAGCTAAAAAATTCCGCTATGAACTTAGAAAATCGGGCTTTAAAGGGGATTTTGATGTGGTATTTTCAGATGAAGAAGCCCATTGTAAAGATCTTGGCTCATTTATGGGTGTAACAGCTTCTTTTGGACTTGCTCTAGCTTCTTTGGCTTTAAGGAAAGTGCTTGATAAGAAAGCTTGATATAAAAGACTTAGCTCCTTGTATCAAGCTTTTTAAGCAAAGCGTATCCACTCTTTGTAAGAATGATTACACAAAAGAACAAATTCGTGCTTGGATTAATATAAACCAAAAAGCTTGGGAAGAAAAATTCCAAAATCAACTAGGTTTTATTTATGAAGAAAAAGGCCAAATTATATCTTTTATAAGTATAAATTTAGAAGAAAAAACACTCGATCTTTGCTTTACTCATGCAAACTATGCTCATCAAGGTTATGGTAAAGCTTTATTAGAATTTGCTCTTAAAAACTACCCTTATAGTGAAATTTATACTTTTGCTAGTCTTAGCGCTAAAAATTTCTTTTTAAAAGCAGGATTTAAAATCATCAAAGAAAACATTGCTATAAGAGATCAACAAGAATTAAAAAATTTTTTCATGAAAAAGAAAATAAAACGATTTTAAAAAAACAAATAAAATGCATTTTATCTGCTTCTACTTTAAAATTTTTAATGTCTTAATTACACTCAATAAAGGTATTATAAAAGATAATAATAAATTTTTCACTACAAAGGTAAAAATTATAAATATCATCAAGCTAGGTAAAAACACAAACTGGAATTTAAAACAATATAGACAAATTGTAGGTTTTATAAAAAGTAACAAAATTTACACTTTTGTCTTAAATATATAAATGTAAATGATTTAAAAAAGCTTTACCTAAGAGAAGAAGTAGTAAAACTATATCTAGATCAATTATAAACAAGGATTTTATATGTTAGCTTTAAGCACTCATCTTTTTTTGGCTATTTCTTTGATATTACTTTCATTTGATAAAGTCAAAATTTCGTATATTTTTTTACTCTTTTCAGTCTTGTTGGGATATGTATTTAAAATTATAGATATAACTTTTATAGTGATTAATGTATTAGTTTTTATAACGGCTATATTGTATCAGTATAAAAAAATTTTCATATTAGAAATAGCATTATTTATCTATGCTTTAGCTTTATTTCTTCATTTTATCCCTGGTGTAAATAACATCAAAGTTTTAGATCAAGTTTATGCAAGCACAAATAGCGCACCTTTTAATCTTTACTTTAGTATTGACAAGCCACTAGGGGTTTTTATACTTTTTATACTTTTTCCTATTTTATTTAAAAACACAAACTACACCAAAGCTTCAGTGCTAAAATGGAGCTTATTGCTTTTATCTCCTATTCTTTTGCTGTGCGTGCCTTGGTATTTGGGTGTTATCAAACTAGAAATAAGCATACCATCATGGATTTTATATTTTTTATTTTCAAATCTTTTGTTAGTTGCTTTAGTAGAAGAAGCTTTTTTTAGAGGTTATCTCCAACAAAGACTTACACAATTTATTCACCCCAATCTTGCTTTATTAATCGCAAGCATAGCTTTTGGATTAGTGCATTATAAAAGCGGTGTTTTGATGATTGTATTTGCTAGTGTTGCAGGTGTGATTTATGGCTTAGCTTATAAATACTCAAAAAGCTTATGGATGAGCGTATTGTTTCACTATGGATTAAATTTAATCCATTTGATATTTTTTACCTATCCATTTTACTTAAAACATTAGCGATTATAGTTTTCTAACTAGAAAAAATAAAGGATGATAAGTCAAGGTATTTTGAAATTCTTTTTCATAGTTTTTTAAAAATGCCTTGCTTATAAAAAATTTATCACTCAAAGCATTTACCCCGCTTAATTTCAAATGTCTAAAAAGCTCTAAAGTATGATCAAATTTTAACTCTTTTAACTCTTCTTTTGCTTTTATGATCTTAAAATTTTTAGAAAGTTTTTGTGTAATTTGCTCTAAAGTTAAATATTCAAGTGATAAATTAGTGCTTTGTTTTATTTGAGTGAAATTTTTTTCTCCAAAAGTAGAAAAAAGCAAAATACCATTTTTATTTAACATATTTGCAAAATTTTCTAAAAGCTCATCTATTTTTAGCCACTGCATGCAAGCATTTGAAGCTATAAGATCAAATTTTTTCGTATAAAAATGATGATTTTTAAGCTCATTCATATCAAAAACACCAAATTCATCAAACTTACAAGGATTTTCAAAAGGATAAATATCATTTAAAAAATAATGCTTAAATTTAATACACTCTTGCAAAGCCTTACTAAAAACCCCTACTCCACAGCCAAACTCAAATACCGCTTTAAAATCGCTCAAATCATTCTCACTAAGCATTTTACAAAGCTCTTTAACCATGTCTTTTTGCACTGGTGTATTTGCGCTATAAGTATCTTTTGCTCTTATGAAAGTTTGCAAAGCTCTTCCCAAGTGTGGTATTTAAAAAATATAAAATGTGGCTCATCAACAAACATTGCCTTTTCTTTGAAAAAATTAAAAGCATGCTTTGGTGGAAAGATTTTATCCTCTTTACTGATTATGGCTTTATCCCAAGTGAAATTTTCATTTAAGTTTTTAGTGCAAAACTCATATAAGCTTAAAAGTTCTTCTTTTAAATACTCATCTTTTTCAAAGTAAAATTCATCACTTAAATTCATTCTTTTTTCAAGCAAATTTGTTTTAAAATCTTCCAAAGCAAATCTTTTCATCGTTAGCTTAAAAATAGCTTCTTTAATCCCAAATTCATCATCTATAGGCAAATTTGTGCCATTTATGGCTATTTTTTTATCAAATTTTATATCTTTTAAAATTTTACTCGCTACACAAACTCCCATAGAAAAGCCAACAAGAGTGATTTTTTCAAAATTATGAAGATCAAATTCCCAATCAAAACTCGTATAATCATACACCATTAAAACATTTACACCACTTTTTAAATGCGTAAAATGGCTAAAATGTGAGCAAAACCCTGAAAAAAATAAAATCAACTCAGATGAATTTGCATTTTCATGTAAAAAATGAGTTTTCAAAGTACCTCCAAAACCTTTTCTAAGTCTTTTTTCACTAAACCAGCATGCAAAGAAAAGCGAATTCTAGCTGTATTTTTAGCTACGGTTGGCTCTTTAATAGCAGGTGCAAAAATACCATTTTCTAAAAGCTTTTGAGAAATTTCACTAGCTAGTGCATTTTGTCCTAAAATAAAAGATATCACATAAGCCTCACCTAAAACTGCACCTTTACTTGCTAAAGCATTTTTAAACCAAGTGCTTAGCTCTAAAAGCTCTTTTCTTTGAGTGTTAAATTCATGCAAATGCTTAAAAACATGCAAAGTCCAAGCTACATTGATAGGCGCAATAGCAGTTGAGTATATAAAGGCCCTTGCTTTGTTGATAAAAAAATCTTTTTCATTGCTTATCATGCAAGCTCCCATAGAAGCTATAGCCTTACCAAAGGTAAAAACTAAAAAATCCACTTCCTTTTCTAAGCCCAAAAATCTCACATAACCCAAACCATCATCTCTAAAACAACCTATGCTATGAGCTTCATCGATGTAAATTTTGATATTTTTAAATTCTTTTTTCAAATTTATGAATTCTTTTATAGGTGCAAAATCTCCATCCATACTAAATAACGCTTCACTTACGATGATGATATTTTCAAATTCTTTATAATGCTTTTGCACTAAGCTTTGCAAATGCTTTATATCATTGTGTTTAAATCTTATAAATTTAGCTCCGCCAAGCCTTAAACCATCGATGATACTTGCATGCACTTGCTTATCTGCTAAAAACAAAGTATTTTTAATGCTTGCTAAAGCTTGTAAACAGCTAACATTTAAGGCATAGCCATTGTTAAAATGCAAGATTTTTTTGCCTAATTTAGCTTCTAAAAAGCTTTCAAATTCATCAAAAATCGCATAATTTCCACTCAAGCTTCTTGAACTTGAACTAGAAAATTCAAATTCTTTTAAATGTGTTAAAAAATCTTTCTTTAATGCTTTTTCATTGCTTAAATTTAAATAATCATTGCTCGCTAAATTTAGTAATTTTTGCCCATTATAAACGACATATTTTCCCTCATGTTTTAATGAGCGTAGAATTCTAAAATTATCTTGTTGTTTTAGCTCATCTAAAATTTGTGCAATTTGCATTATTGTTTAAACCTTGCATAGTTTTCACAACCTTTATCATATTTCAAATCACAAGCCTTGCCAAAATACTCTAAAGCTTTAGAAATATCTTGTCTAACACCATATCCATTTATATACACAACTCCAAGATTAGAACAACCTGAACCTTCATTTAAACCACAAGATTTTCTATAAAATTCTAAAGCTTTATAATAATCTTTTCTGACACCATTTCCGTTTATATACATAGTTCCAAGATTAGAACAACTCACACCATTATTTAAATCGCAAGCTTTTTGGTAAAGTTCCACTGCTTTAAAATTATCTTTTTTTATTCCTTTGCCAAATTCATACATGACACCAAGATTAGAACAAGCTGAACCAATATTTAAATCACATGCTTTTTCATAAAGCTCTATAGCTTTGAAATCATCTTTTTTTACACCAAATCCATTTTCATACATAAAGCTAAGATTATAACACCCAGCACCAATGTTCAAATTGCAAGCTTTTTGATATAATTCAACCACCTTAAAACTATTTGTTTTTACACCTTCGCCTACACTATACATAATGCCGAGATTATAACAACCCGTTCCATTATTTAAATCACAAGCTTTTCTAAGATATTTTTCAGCTTTTACATAATCACCATTTTCATAGGCTTTAATTCCTTTTTCAACCAAATCCTCTTGCGAATATGCAAAATTTAAAAATAAAATCGCTAAGATAATCAAAACTTTTTTCATACTTTACCTCTAAATTTAAGATAAAAGCTAATTATATAAATATTTTCTAAATAATCCTTTTTCATTTTAAGGCATAAATTTGAGTAAAAATTGTAGTATCATTAGTAATAAAAATCAAAGAAGTAAAAATGAATTTAAAAGAACTAGACTTAAAACACATTTGGCACCCTTGCACGCAAATGAGCGATCATGAGTTTTTGCCTTTAATACCTATAAAAAAGGCCAAAGGAGTGTATTTGTATGATTTTGATGAAAAATCATACATAGACTGCATTAGCTCTTGGTGGGTAAATATCTTTGGCCATTGTAATGAATATATCAATGAAAAAACCAAAGATCAACTTCAAAATTTAGAGCATGTCTTGCTTGCAGGCTTTTCACATGAGCCTATCATAAAGCTTTCACAAAGACTTTGTGAGCTTTTACCTTTTGATAAATGCTTTTTTGCAGACAATGGTAGTTCAGCCATAGAAGTGGCTTTAAAAATGAGTTTTCAATACCACCTAAACAATGGCTCTAAAAAGGATAAATTCTTATCGCTTAGCAATTCTTACCACGGAGAAACCTTAGGTGCATTAAGCGTTGGCGATGTAGCACTTTATAAAAAAACCTATGAGCCTTTACTTTTAAAAAGTATCACAACACCTGTGCCAACAAGCAAGGACTATACAAAAGAACTTGAAATTTTAGAAAGTATTTTAAAAAATCATCATCATGAAATTTGTGCTTTTATACTTGAGCCTTTACTTCAATGTGCGGGCAATATGCACATGTATGAGCTTGGGTATTTAGATGAGGCAGTTAAACTTGCTAAAGATTATGGCGTGCAAGTGATATTTGATGAGATAGCCACAGGTTTTGGACGCACAGGGGAAATGTTTGCGCTTGATTATTGCTCACAAAGCATTGATTATATATGTCTTTCTAAAGCTATTACGGGTGGGTATTTACCACTTTCAGTGGTGCTTACTAAAGATGAAATTTATGAGAAATTTTATGATAGCTATGAGAGCCAAAAGGCCTTTTTACACTCTCACTCTTACACGGGTAATGCCCTAGCTTGTGCGGCGGCTAATGCGACTTTGGATATTTTTGAAAAAGAAAATATCATCGCAAAAAATAAAATCAAAAGTACTTTTATAAAAACTCAATGGGAGAGTTTAAAAGAATTTGACTTTTTAGGAAATTTTAGAAATTTAGGTATGGTAAGTGCATTTGATATACAAAAAAGCAAATATCAAAGAGCAGGACTTGAAGTCTTTCAAAGAGCTTTAGAAAAAGGCTTGCTTTTAAGACCACTTGGAAATACAATTTATTTCATGCCACCATATGTTATAAATGAAGATGAGATTAATTATGTAGTGGAGTCTTTAAGAGAAATTTTCAAGGATTTTTGAAAGTTTTTCGCATACTTTATCATCAAATTCTATGATAGGAATTTTAGCGTAATTGCTTATAAAATCCTTGCTAAAAGTATCTTGAGTTTTTAAGATTAAAGCAAGGATTTTAATATCTCTTTGTTTTAGTGCTTCTATGCTTAAAAGCGTGTGATTGATACTTCCTAGATAGTCTTTTGCGACTAAAATCGTAGGGTACTTAAACGCACTCATATAATCAATCATTGTTTTTTCATCATCAAGGGGCGAAAAAAGCCCACCAGCTAGCTCGATAATGAGTTTTTCACTTTGTGGAATTTGTATATCAAAGGCTTTATAGTTTAAATTTTCTAAAATCCTACCTTTGTGCGGTGAAGCAGGGGTTTGTAAAAACACACCTTCTTTGAAAATCTTAGTTTTTGGGCTAAACTCAGCTACTACCTCACTATCTTTTGGCGTGCCTGCTTGGATAAGCTTAAAATAATCAAAACCCAATTCTTTACAAATTCTAGCACTTAGATAAGTTTTGCCAACATCTGTGTCTATACCGCTAATGTATATTTTCATTTTAAACCTATGAAAGTATTTTTAAACCCACGGTGCAAGCAATGATAAGAGCGATCAAAAAAAGCTTTAAAAAGCTTTTGCTTTCTTTATAAAAAAGCACCCCTATGATAACCCCGCCTGCAGTTCCAGCTCCTGTCCATATAGAATAAGCCACACTCATAGCAATACTTTGCATGCTAAGGCTTAAAAATCCAAATGAAAAAGCAAAACACACTATCAAAGCTAAAAGATAAAGCTTATTTTTAGTGCTTACAAGTTGTTTCATAATAATCACGCCAAAAATTTCAAAAGCAGTCGCCAAAAACAAAAAGAACCATTCCATTACTTAGCTTCCTTGCTAATGATTTTAAGACCTATGATACTTAAAAGCAAAATGGCTATTAAAGTAAGCTTGGCAATAGAGCTTGGCTCATTGAAAACAAACATCTCATTAAGCACCACTCCAACCGTGCCAATACCTACAAAAACACTATAAGCAATGCTTACTTCAAGTCTTTCACAAGCTTTTAAAAAACATGTAAAAGATATACAAACTCCAATGGCTGTTAAAGCATAATGCCAAATTTCAGTAGAGTATTTTAAACCACTTACCCAAAAACACTCAACCAAACCACCTAAAATTACCATAAACCAACCAAAATTAGAACTTATTTTTGTTCTTTCAATCATAATCTACCTTTTTTTAAAAGTGCAAATTATAACCAAAATTACAAAATAATAAGCTCCTTGGTATTAAATTTTCTTACTTTCTACCTCTTTTAATATATCTTGAGAAATATCCCCTACTTCTTTAGTAGTTTCATTAGTAAAATTAGCTATTTTTACATTTTCTTTTGTGACATCTTCTAGTTGAATTATCGCATCATTAATTTGTGAAATACTTTGAGTTTGTTCATGCATTGATATAGAAACATCATTAACACTTTGAACTAAAATATTTACATTAGCTTCTATCTCACCTAAACTTCTTTCTGTCTTTTCAGCCAAATGACGCACCTCATCAGCAACCACAGCAAAACCTCTGCCATGTTCACCCGCACGAGCAGCTTCTATGGCAGCATTTAATGCTAATAAATTTGTTTGTTCTGCTATGTCCTTGATCACATTTACTACTTCTTTAATATTTTCAGCTTGAGAAACAACCTCTGTAGTTTTACCTCCAACATTTTGCATAGAAATGTTTATTTGCTCTACTGCTTTTATGGATTTTTCCAAAGAATTTGATTGAGAATAAGTTCCATCAACAAGTTTTTGCATAAATTCTTCTAGTTTTTCACATTGTATAGTTAGTTTATGTGCAAATTTAGAAGAAGAAATCAACATCTTTTTGATTTCTGAACCTAAAACATTTGTTGTTATTTCTACACTTCCTTTTGCATTTTCAACCTGTGTTGAAAAATCTAAAGCCTTATAACTTTCAAGCACTCTATCAAGCTCGTTGATGTTTGATCCTATTTTCTCTTCTAAAATATCAAGCAATTCATTTAATACATTTTTTAACTCTATTAGTTGAGGATTTATAGGATCATTATCAATTCTAACAGATAAATCTCCAAGCTCTATCTCTTTCAACTTTTGAACACTTTCAAACACAGCCTTCTTGTCTTGCTTTAAATTCTTTTGGATATTTTTTATACCATTATTGATTTCTTTACCAATAATAGCAAATTCATCATTTCCTTTGATATTTAAATCTATATCTTTCATATCGCCTTTGTAGTTTAAACTTTCAAAAAAATCTTCTAAAGCTTCTTTAATAAATATAATTTTCTTAAGAAAATGCTCTATCATACCACCCAAAATAACGATAATAACAAGGACAAAAATCACACCAAATATAACTTGGGTAATTAAAAGTCCGTTTAAAACCTCATCATAATCACTCAAAGCATTAGAAGAACACAAAGTTAAAGAATTTTCTCCCATAATACACACAGCTAAGCGTTCTTGACCTTTAAGTTTATACAAAATCAAATCAGTAGTTTCATTTGGAGTTACACTTGCAACATTAACAAAATTTTTTAACACTTCTTTAACTTCATTGTCTTCATAAAAATCTATATTAGCAGAAGAATGAGCTATCATTTCCTTTCTTTCATTGATTAAAAACACATTATTACTTGCAGTAGTTTTTAATCTTCCAAAAGCATTGCGTATATCATCTAGAAAAAACTCACCTGCTAAAACTCCATAAAATTTCCCATCAATAACAATCGGAATTGACACTGACAAAGCTATTTTTTTAGTTACGACATCTAAAAAAGGTTCTGAAATGCTTACCTTATTTTTATTTTTTGCATTTTGATACCACACACGTTCTCTAGCATCAAAACCATCTTTTTCTTGATTTAAAATAAAATGTTTTCCTTTAGAATTAATATCTACATCAATCAAGCTACCATCTTTTTCATACCCAACATAAATAGCATTAAAAGAATAAAAACCAAACATCTTTTCTAAAAAAGAACCAATATATTCCTCACTTACATTTTTATGTTCAATAATATTTGCAGCGATTTTTTTAATATTCTCTATCTTAGTATTGAAGTATAAATCTGAAAAATTTTTTCCATTTTTAACACTTTCTTGCTTTCCACTTACAATACTTTGAAGAATATCCGTTTTAGACGAATAATAATTTAGTCCAACAAAAATACCAAATCCAACAACCAAAATCAAAGCTGTGAAAAATGATATTTTCTTAGCTACAATAGTTTTAAACATTAAAATACCTCCTAATTTTGCAATAAATATAAAAACATTTTAATTAATTTCTAAAAAATTTTTCAAAAATAACACCTATAAAAATAAAAAGTAGAATTTTTGTCCTAAAAATACTCATTTATTAATTAAATTTTAGTTATATTTAATTTTTATTAAATATAATAAATAATTTTAAAAAAGGAGTAAATAATGAAATTTTTAACCTGTAGTAAAAGAATTTTATTGACATTAACTAGTTTAATATTTTTACTAAGCAATAATGTCTTTGCAAAAGATTTTGAACCTATCATCGTTATACATGGTGGAACAAGTGGCTTAGGACTTACCAAAGAAGAATTTGCCAAAAGAGAAAAGGTAATGAAAGAATCTTTAAAAGCAGGTCAAAGCATACTTGAAAAAGGAGGAAGCTCGGTTGATGCAGTTATAGCCGCTATTAAAGTAATGGAAGATAGTCCTGAATTTAATGCTGGGAAAGGTGCTGTTTTTACCTCTGATGGATTTAATGAACTTGATGCATCTATAATGGATGGAAAAAATTTAAAAGCAGGTGCAGTTGCTATGGCTAGGACGATTAAAAACCCTATAGAAGCAGCAAGACTTGTTATGGAAAAAACACCCCATACTTTAATAGCGGGCGAGGGTGCTGATAAATTAGCCAAAAAACATGGCTTAGAAATAGTAGGACAAAAATACTTCTTTACAGAGTACAGATACAAACAACTTCAAGAAGCTAAAAAAAGTAAGGAAGTTTTATTAGATAGTGATAAGGCGAAAGCTCATCTTGGTGTAAGCACCGAGCCATATTTAGGCACAGTAGGTGCAATAGCTTTAGATAAAAACGGCAACCTAGCAGCAGGTACAAGCACAGGTGGCACTACAAATAAAATGACAGGACGCATTGGGGATTCTCCTATCATAGGAGCAGGAAATTATGCAAATAATGACTCAGTAGCAATTTCTTGCACAGGAACAGGTGACATTTACATAAGAGTAGCTGCAGCTCATGAAGTTGCGTCTTTATACAAATACAAAAAACTTTCAGTGCAAAAAGCAGCCCAAGAAACTATCAAACAAGTTGCAAAACTTGGTGGTACAGGCGGAATTATTTCAATAGATAAAAATGGAAAAGTTGGTTATGCTTGGACTAAAGATAAACTTGGAATGTATCATGGACAAGCAAAAATCGGCGAAGAGCCAAAAGTATTTTGGCCGCTTGGAAATTAACGCAGTTTAACTTTTTTAATGCCTCGAAGTTTAAAAATCTTTGAGGCTCCACTTTCAAAAAACTTTTCATCTACTATTTTATCTGCATTTTGCATAGCCCAATTTAGATCAAATTTTTTTCCATGAATGTTTGCAGAAGTAGAATAAAGCCAATCAAACTTTTTTAAAAATTCCTCATGAGTGCAATCTTTCACAACGCGTATTGCTTTAGAATTAGGATATAAAAAAGTAGTTTTTTTGGATTTTCTAATAGTATTTTTAAAATAATTTGGCACTCTTGTAAGTTTTTTAAGCTCACTAAATTTAGCCGTAGTAATTAAACAATCTTGCTTTAAGGGCCTTTTTTTTAAAGTATTAAGGGCTTTTAAGTCCTTACTTAAAAACCCTGCTGTTGTATCAGTTTGAGCAAGATAAATCATGTTTTTAAGTATTCTTGTAAGCTCTTTACTTCAAGACATGATTTATTTTGTATAGCTTTGATAGCTTTAATCCCCGCATAAGCTGCTCTTAGATTTGTAAAATATGGGATTTTAAAGCGTAAAATATTTGCTCTAATTTTTTTAGTGTCGCCTTTAAAACTATGCTCATCGCTAGTATTTATAGCAAGTTGAATTTGAGAATTTTTTAATTTATCCTCTACATTCGGGCGTCCTTCAGAAATTTTATGTACAAACTCACATTCCAAGCCCGCTTCTTGTAAAACTTTATAAGTTCCACTCGTAGCAATGATTTTAAATCCTAGCTTAATATACTCATTAGCTAAATCTACTGCATATTTTTTATCTTGCTCTCTTAACGATAAAAACACATTACCACTTTCTGGTAAGAAATTTGAAGAAGCAAGTTGGCTTTTTGCATAAGAGTTATCAAAATCTTTACTTACCCCCATGACTTCACCGGTTGAGCGCATTTCAGGTCCAAGCTCAAGATCGCTTCCGCTAAGTTTAGCAAAAGGAAATACCACTGATTTTACACTAATATGTTTTGGCTTTTTAGCTCTTAAAATTCCGTTTTTTTCCTCTACCACTTTAAAGGTGTCATAAAATTTCAAGCTTTCTCTTAAATTTCCTTGCCACATCACGCGCGTTGCAACCTTAGCTAAAGGAATTCCTGTGGCTTTGCTCACAAAAGGCACGGTTCTACTAGCTCTTGGATTTACTTCTATCATATAAAGTTTATTATCATAAATAGCAAATTGTATATTTAAAAGTCCTACTACACCTAAATTTAAAGCAATATCTTTTGTTTTTTGCTCAATCATTTCAAGCATAGCTTCATCAATATTTACAGCAGGTAAAGAGCAAGCGCTATCGCCTGAGTGAATTCCTGCTTCTTCAATATGCTCCATAATACCTGCTACATAAACTTCTTTTCCATCACTTATCGCATCTACATCAAGCTCAGTTGCATTATCTAAAAATTGATCGATTAATACCGGAGATTTATCACTCACATCTACTGCTTCTTGCATATAAAGTCTAAGCTCACTCTCATCATGCACTACACGCATTGCACGACCACCTAAAACATAACTTGGTCTAACAAGCACAGGATAACCTATCTCATTTGCTTTTATAATGGCTTCTTCTACACTTATGGCTGTGCCATTTTTAGGTTGATTTATACCTAGATCTTCAATAAATTTAGCAAATTTCTTTCTATCTTCAGCTAAATCTATTACCCTTGCACTTGTTCCTATAATCTTTGCCCCAAAAGCACTAAGGCGTTTTGCAAATTTAAGCGGAGTTTGACCACCAAAATGCACTATCACTCCATCGGGTCTTTCTCTATCAATAACCGCTCTTAAATGCTCAAAATCAATTGGCTCAAAATACAAAATATCGCTTGTATCATAATCTGTTGAAACCGTTTCTGGGTTACAATTATACATTATAGTTTTTACACCCATATCTTTTAGAGCAAAAGAAGCGTGCACGCAAGCATAATCAAACTCAATGCCTTGTCCTATGCGGTTTGGCCCACCACCTATAATCATCACTTTTTTATCTTTTTTATCTTTACTTTCTTTTACTTGTGTAGCTTCATTTGCATTAATACTTGAGTATAAATACGGGGTCAGTGCTTCAAATTCGCCCGCACAAGTATCTACTTCACTATATTGAGCGATGATTTTGTGTTTAATTCTTGCATAATAAATATCATTTTGGCTTAACTCAAGATTATCTTTTTGATTAATTAAGCTAGCAATTTTTTTATCTGAAAAACCTAAGGTTTTAGCTTTTCTTAATAGTTGCTTATTACTTAAAATATCCATATCTATTTGATTTTCAAATTCCACTATTTCTTTGATTTGGTTTAAAAACCAAGGATCTATTTTGCAAAGCTCAAAAAGCTCTTGTGTGCTAAAACCTTCTCTAAAAGCTTGTGCTATATAAAGCAAGCGTTTTTCATTAGCTTGGCGAATTTTTGCCAAAAGCTCATTTTTATCACATTCTATAGTATCAAACCCACTTAAATTTCTCTCAAGTGAGCAAAGTGCTTTTTGAATGCTTTCTTTAAAAGTTCTCCCTATAGCCATAACCTCACCCACGCTTTTCATAGCAGTGCCAAGCTCTGTGCTTGCATTTGGGAATTTTTCAAAAGTAAAACGAGGAATTTTAGTTACGATATAATCAATTACCGGTTCAAATGAAGCAGGAGTTCCTGTGATATCATTTTTAATCTCATCTAAACTAAATCCAACTGCTAAAAGCGTAGCTACCTTAGCTATAGGATAGCCCGTAGCTTTACTAGCTAGGGCTGAAGATCTTGAAACCCTAGGATTCATTTCAATAACTATCATTCTACCATTAGTTGGATTGATAGCAAATTGCACATTTGATCCACCTGTATCTACTCCAATTTCTCTTAAAATAGCAAAAGAAGCATTACGCATCGCTTGGTATTCTTTATCAGTCAAAGTTAAAGCAGGAGCTATAGTAATAGAATCGCCTGTATGAACCCCCATAGGATCGACATTTTCAATAGAGCAAACGATAATACAATTGTCATTTTTATCTCTAATGACCTCCATTTCATATTCTTTCCAACCAAGTAAGCTTTCTTCGATTAAAATTTCATGGATAGGGCTTAGCGCTAAAGCAGTATTTGCAAGTTCTGCAAACTCATCCATATTATATACCACGCCACTTCCTGCACCACCTAAGGTAAAAGAAGCTCTAATCATCAAAGGAAAACCAATCTCATCAACAGCTTTTAAAGCCTCTTCATAATTATACGCATACATAGATTTTGGTAAATCCATGCCAATTTTTTTCATGCATTCTTTAAAAACTTGTCTGTCTTCGCCTTTTTTAATCGCTTCAGGATTTGCACCTAAAAATTTTACATCTGCAAGCTCGCCACTTTCATAAACTTCCATAGCAACATTCAAAGCAACTTGGCCACCCATAGTAGGTAAAATCGCATCGATTTTTTCTTTTTTGATAATACTTAGAATACTTTCTTTGGTAATTGGTTCTATATAAGTTGCATCAGCAAATTCAGGATCTGTCATAATCGTAGCCGGATTAGAATTGATCAAAACTACTCTATAACCTAGCTCTTTTAAAGTTTTTGCCGCTTGAGTTCCTGAGTAATCAAACTCACAAGCTTGACCTATAACGATAGGCCCACTGCCTATTAATAATATATTTTTTATATCTGTTCTTTTTGGCATGTATTTTCCTAAGCTAAATTTTTAGCCAAATTATAACAAATATAAGTTTTTTAGAAGTTGAATTTAACAAAGAATTTAGCTCTTAAAGAGCTAAATTTTATTGACGCTTACCAAAAGTTATAGCATAAGCTTCATTTCTTACATCAAATAAAGGATCTTGTGGTGGATTAACCCCTTGAGGTACATCCGAAGGAAAATATACATCAAAATTACAATCTTCATCGCTCAAGGCATTAACCTTAAAAGTCCCAACTAGACTTTCTTTGTGCTTACCACTCCATAAAGCCGTTGTTTCATTGGTAATATCATTTTTATTTGCATATACTAAATACATTTTATACTCAACCGGCTTATTAGCTTTTACACGATTTTGGAAATCTTCTTTTAAAAAATCACTACTCGCACTTTTCATTTGTGCTTCATTTAAATATGCCACACCTTCACTTGGAACTAATTTCCATCTTGCTGGTAAATAGTTTTCTCCGTTTGCTTGTTTAAAATAAAAAGTATGAATACTAAAAAATGGAGTATTTGCTACACTTTTACTAATGCCAATTTTATCAGTATATGCAGCAAAATTTCTATAAGAATCAACCTCTTGCATCATCTTGCTTATTTTTTCTTGATCGACTTTACCATTTACAGGAAGTCTCATTTCAAAAAACTGACCGAATTCTTTAGGATTTTTTGCGAAATTTATTTCTGTATTTAGCATAACCATAGTCCAAGAAGCAGAATCTTTAGGATCAGTAATTCTAATAGCCATACCTCTTGTTTTGCTTTTATCATCTTTAAAAGCTCCACCCAAAGAATATCTTACTTGGATTGGCAAACTTTTTTGTGTTAACAAAGGCACATCAACTTCTTTATTGATAGACAAAGCTGGCTCAAAAGTTCCCATAGCACAAAAGCCTTTTGCATGATTAACTTTTGCTTTTGGATTTTTAGGATCAGCATTAAGTTGATAAAAAAATATCTGCTATTTTTTGTGCATCATATTCCACTTCATTTGCATAAATAGCACCACTTAAACAGCAAAAAGCTAAACAACTACTGATATATTTTTTCATTTAATCTCCTAAATTTTTAAAATTCGGAGATAATTCTAATATTTAATAGTAAATAATAATTTATATCAACTAAAATAAATAACTTTTTATTAAAAATTTTCTACCATATAAAAATAACTTGGTACTTTCATTTTTACATAAGGTTTAACATATGCATTTTGATAGGCGCCTTCTTCTTCTATTTTAAAAATTTCGCCTACTGGAATTCCTGAAAAGAAAATCTCATCTAAGCCACTTGTATAAACCTTATCGCCCATTTTAAGTTCAAGCCATTTAGGAATATATTTAACTAAAACATAATCATTTCTACCATGAGCTATACCTGGTGCTTGTTCCTTACCTATATATACGGAAAAAATACACTCTTCATCACCTTGTAAAAGTCCCAAAGCTCTACCATTTTTTTCTATAACTATGCCTGCTGTATAGCCATTATAAATTAAGCCTTTAATTTTTCCTTTATAATCCACATCAAGCCAAACCTTATGATAATCGCTAATTTGAGCATAAGAAGTTGCCTTAACTAAACTAACATTAGGATAATAAAAACTTGAATTTTTATCACTTAAAATATTGTTTAATTCATTGGCAAAGTTTTTCATATAGATATTGTTTTTTTCAAGCTCAGCATTTCTTTCTCTTAATTTTTTAATTTCTTGAGCTTGATTAAAATGCTCATTAAATTTATCTTTTAAAAGATTAATGCTTTGAGAAAACTGATTAACAATAGCAATATTTAAATCTAAAACATTTCGTTTTATTATATCTCCATAATAAAACGAAACAAACACTAAAAAAGATAAAATTAAAACACTAAGAATTTTACTCTTCATTCGTTAGTTGGTGCAATAAAGAAATTTCTTCCAAAGCTTTACCTGTGCCTTTTGCTACTGCTAAAAGTGGCTCATCAGCTACATATACTGGAAGTTTTACAATTTCAGATAAATATTTATCAAGACCGCGTATTAAAGCTCCGCCTCCTGTTAAAACAACACCATTTTCAACAATATCAGCTGCAAGATCAGGCGGCATCATTTCAAGAACGATTTTTAATGCATCAGCAATTTCTTTTAAATGCTCACGCATAGCCTCTCTTACATCTTCACTTGTTAACTCTATTCTATTTAACAATCCTGTTACTTGATCGCGTCCTTTAACTACCATAGAAAGCTCTTTTGGAAGCTGAACTGCTGAGCCTATTGCGATTTTGATTTCCTCGCCCGTTCTTTCACCTATGACAAGATTGTATTTTTCTTTTACATAATTTACTATACTAGTATCAAGCTTATCACCAGCTGTTCGGATAGATTTTGAAATCACAAGACCGCCCAAAGAAGTAACACCAATTTCAGTAGTACCACCGCCAATATCTACCACCAAGCTCCCTTGAGGCTCTCTAATTGGTAAATTTGCACCAATAGCTGCTGCCATAGGTTCTTCTATCAAAAATACTTCTCTAGCACCCGCACTTAACGCACTTTCTCTAACTGCCTTTCTTTCAACTTGAGTTAAACCATAAGGAACTGAAATGATAATTCTAGGTCTTAAAAAAGATTTTCTTCTATGAGTTTTTTCTATAAAATAACGGATCATTTTTTCAGTCATATCAAAATCAGCAATCACACCATCTTTCATAGGACGGATTGCTTCGATATTACCTGGGGTTTTTCCTACCATTTCCTTAGCTTCTTTTCCAACAGCTAAAATTTTAACCCTACCATATCTTTCACGCTCTACCGCAACAACCGAAGGTTCATCAATCACTATACCTTTATCTTTTACCAAAACTAAAGTATTTGCAGTACCTAAGTCAATCCCCATATCACTTGAAAAAAATCCAATTATTTGATCTAAAATCATTCTCAGCCTTTAACTTTTTTATTTTTTATAAATAAAGGTTTTGTACCTTCTTTGATCACTTCTTTAGTAATTGCTATGCTATATCCATTATACTCTGGCAAATCAAACATCAAATCTACCATCATTTCTTCAATAATACTTCTTAAACCTCTAGCGCCTGTTTTACGCTCTAGCGAAAGCTTAGCAATCTCTCTTAGTGCTTCATCTTCAAATTTTAATTCCACATTGTCAATAGCAAAAAGTTTTTGATATTGCTTAATAATGGCATTTTTTGGCTCAGTTAAAATACGCACCATGCTTTCCTCATCAAGCTCTTCTAAAGAAGCAAGCACATGCAATCTTCCTATAAGTTCAGGAATAAGCCCAAAATGCACCAAATCATCAGGCTCTAGTCTTTGAAGTAAAGCTTCTTTTTCATCTTTTTTATCATCAGTAAAAAAGCCCATGACATTATCGCCTAATTTTCTTTTAATAATATCACTAATACCATCAAAAGCCCCACCACACACAAATAAAATATTAGTTGTATCTATTTGTATAAAATCTTGATTTGGGTGTTTTCTACCGCCTTTTGGTGGGATATTTACCAAAGATCCTTCAATAATTTTGAGTAAGGCTTGTTGCACGCCCTCACCACTTACATCTCTTGTAATAGAGCGATTTTCGCCCATTCTTGCGATTTTGTCTATCTCATCGATAAATATAATCCCTTTTTGTGCTCTTTGCACATCTCCATCAGCAGCTTGTAAAAGACGAGTAAGGATATTTTCAACATCTTCTCCCACATAACCTGCTTCGGTTAAAGAAGTCGCATCGCAAATTGCAATAGGCACATCTAAAAATCTAGCTAAAGTTTGCGCCAACAAAGTTTTTCCACTTCCCGTTGGGCCTACTAATAAAATATTTGATTTTGCTAATTCTGTATCATCATCTTCTAATTCAGATCTAAAAAGCCTTTTGTAGTGATTATATACCCCTACACTAAAGATTTTTTTAGCTCTATCTTGCCCGATAACATATTTATCTAAATATGCTTTTAATTCCTTAGGAGTAATATCTTTAAAATTTTCTTTATCAACTTCTTTATTTTTTAATTCTTTTTCCTCTCCAAAGAAAATATTACAAGCACTTTCGGCACAATACTCACATATAAAGGCATTATTATAATCATTTACTAAAATTCTTCTTTCACTTGTTTCTATTTCATTGCAAAAACTACATCTTTTAACCATGACTTTTTTCCTTATATATAGGAATTCCTCTTTTTGTTTCTAAGATAAAATTACACATTTTTTTCACATTTTCACTAGAAGTATTTTCTAGCAAACTTAAAGCATTATCTTTTAAATTTCCTTGTCTGAATAAAAATTTAAAAGCCTTACTTAAAACATCCACTTCTTCTTTATCAAAGCGTCTTCTAATGCCTACTAAATTTAAACTTCTAATGCTTGCTCGATTTCCTTCAGCTAAGCAAAATGGCACCACATCTTGAGAAAGCGCACTAGCACCTGCTATCATACACCCCTCACCTACCTTAACAAACTGATGTATTGGAGTAAGTCCACCTACCACAGTATAATCTCCAAGTTCCACATGACCTGCTAAAGTAGCATTATTTGCTAAAATAATATTATCTCCAAGCAAACAATCATGTGCAATATGAGAATAAGCCATTATAAAAGCATTATCGCCTATTCTTGTAAAACCATCACCCTTAGCTGTACCTGAATTTATAGTAACAAATTCTCTAATAACTGCATTTTTTCCTATAATAACACCTGAATTTATCTCATCTTTATAAGATATATCTTGTGGAATATCTCCAACTATGGCATAAGAAAAAACTTTAGAATTTTCACCTATGCTTACATTAGGTAAAATTCTTGCACCTTGTTTGATGATAGTATTTGCACCTATATTGGCATTTTTTCCAACATAAGCATAGGCTTCTACTACAACACTATCTGCTATGATAGCTCCATCTTCTATAACAGCACTTGGATGAATTTTGCTCATCATTTATCTACTATCATAGCTTTAAGTTCAGCTTCTGCAACCAATTGTCCATCAACAAAAGCTTTTCCTTGAAAAATCCACATATTTCCACGATTTTTTACCACACTCATCTCATAATCAAGCCTATCACCTGGACGCACTGGATTTCTAAATTTAGCATTATCAATGCCTGTAAAATATACTACTTTAGTGCTTGGATCTACCTTATCATCCATACTTTCAAATGCCAAAACCCCTCCAGTTTGTGCCATACCTTCTAAAATTAACACACCCGGGTAAATTGGATGATCTGGAAAATGCCCCATAAAAACATGGTCGCTTATGCTAATATTTTTATAACCTCTAACAATTTCTTTATTTTTTAATTCTACGATTTTATCTACAAGTAAAAATGGATACCTATGTGGTAAAATTTTTTGAATTTGCATTACATCTATCATAAATTTAGCCTTAAAATATATTCAAAATTCAGATTTTACAAAAAAAATATTAACAAACTAGTTAAGTTTTATAACTTCACAATCTTTTCTTTACTATCAAAATAAATTTCACTTTTTGCTATAAATTCATAAGCGCCTTTAATAATATTTTCAACAATAATCACCGGCGAAAGATCATAAGCGCCAAAATGCTTTTGCCTTATTTTGATTTCTTGCTCTATTTTTAAAGGATTTTGTAAAAAATCTTCAAAACTTTTAAATCGCATTTTGCACAAACTATTTAAATAATCAAAACTCCATAAATTAATCTCATCCTTTACGCTTTTATAGCACTTTAAATCCTCTTCTAAAATACTAAATTTAGTGTAAGAATTTTTAAAATGAGAATAAAATAAAACATGAGTTTTTATGGCTTTTTTGTTTTCTTTTATCAAAGCTCTTAGTAAGCGATAATTTAAAAATTTCTCTCTTTGAATTTCAAATTTAACACCTTTTTTTTCTAAATTTTTTACTTGATTGTAAAATTTTATCTTTTCTTCTATGCTTGAAGGTAATATTTGTTTATTTATAGGACTCATAAGCTCATCTATAAAAGCTTTTTGGCCTTTTTGTTTAGAAAGTGCATAAATACACCCACAATAATTTTGATGATAAAGCATATCTTGCTTAGCTAAGGCAAATTGTCTTTGCGTGCCTCCATTTTTTCTAAAATCAGGTGCCAAAAACTCTATACCAAATTTATCGCATTCTTTTTGTAAAGCTAATTTTAACTGCTCTAAGTCTTTTTTAGGGGATGTTAAAAGGGTTGTTGTAAGTTTTTTTTCACCAATTTTTCGAGCAAATTCAACACTTTTATGCATTCTAAAATCAAAACAAATTTGACATCTTGCGCCTTTTTCAGGCTCGTCCTCATAACCCTTTACACTCTCAAGCCATTTTTCATACTCATATTCACCTTTATAAAGCTTAATACCCAATTTATCACAACTACGCTTAACATCTAAAAATCTAAGTTCATACTCACTATAAGGATGAATATTTGGATCATAAAAAAAACCTATAATTTTCTCATCAGGATAAGTTTTGCTTAATTCTTGTATAAAATAATGACTATCCACACTACAGCAAATATGCACTAGCATAATTCTTTTAATACCTTAAAAGCATGATCTTTAGCTTTTACATTTTTATAAATTTTTGAGATTTTTCCATTTTCATCAATCACAAAAGTGGATCTTATAAGCCCCTCATACTCTTTACCATAATTTTTCTTTAAACCCCAAGCACCATAAAGTTTACAAATTTCTTTTTCACTATCGCTTAATAAAGTGTGTTTTAAATCATATTTTTTTATGAAATTTTCATGCGATTTAACACTATCTGGACTAATACCTATAATCACAGTATTTTGCTCTAAAAAATCCTCATAACTTTGACTAAATTCACAAGCTTGTGTGGTACAACCTGGGGTGTTATCTTTTGGATAAAAATACAAAATAATTTTTTTACCCAAGAAATCACTTAAAGAAATTTTAACTCCATCTTGATTTAAAAGTTCAAACACAGGAGCTTTATCATCAATTTGCAATTCTTTCATTTTTTATCTTTCAATCTTAATTTTTCTACACTTTCGCCACCAAAAGCAATATTATATGGCTCAATATCTTCTAACATAATCACTATATTTTGCTTTGGCTTGTTGTATTTTGTATGTAAAAGTTCTGTAATATCTGCTATTAACTCTTCTTTTTGTGTTTTGCTAAATTCTGGTTTAGCTAATTTGATATTTATAATTGGCATGATTTTTCCTTGTTTCAAATATAATAATTTTACTATATTCTAGTAATTATTAGTATATTTTTGATAAAATTAGTTTTATTTTCAACAAAAAGGCTTAGTTATGATTAGGGCAAAAAAAATTTGGATGGATGGAAAAATCATTGATTTTGATGATGCAAAAATTCATGTTTTAACACATTCATTACATTATGCAAATGCAGTTTTTGAAGGAACAAGAGCTTATAAAACACAAAATGGTTTAGCAATTTTTAGATTAAAAGAACACACCAAAAGACTTTTAGAGTCTGCAAAAATTACTTTAATTAATTCTCCTTTTTCTCAAGAAGAACTTGAAAATGCACAAGTTGAACTTTTAAGAGCAAATGATTTTCAAAATAACACCTATTTGCGACCATTAATCTTTTTAGGTGATGGTACTATGGGAGTTTATCATGCTAAAGCTCCTGTTAGGGTAGCTATTGCTGCTTGGGAATGGGGTGCTTATTTAGGCGAAGAAGGCTTAGAAAAAGGTATTAAGGTTAAAATTTCTTCTTTTGCTAGAAATAGTGTAAAATCTAGCTTAGGTAAAGCAAAAGCAAGTGCAAATTATTTAAATTCTCAAATGGCTAAATATGAAGCTATAGAAGCAGGATATGAGGAAGCCTTAATGCTCGATGAAGAAGGTTTTGTAGCAGAAGGAACAGGTGAGTGTTTTTTTATGATTAAAGATAATAAGCTAATCACACCGCCAAATGATTTTTCATTAAAAAGTATCACTCAAGATACTGTTTTAAAAATTGCACATGATTTGGGCATAAGTGTAGTGCGTCAAAGAATTTCAAGAGATGAAGTTTATGTAGCTGATGAAGCATTTTTCACAGGAACTGCAGCAGAAATAACTCCGATAAATAATATTGATGCAAGAATTATAGGAGATGGAAAAAGAGGTGAGCTAACGACAAAGCTTCAAAATGCGTATTTTGATATAGTTTATGGACGCAATGAAAAATACGCTTCTATGCTAACTTATATTTAACAAAGGAACTAAATGCCAGCTGATTTGAATGATTATTTTAATAAAAAAAACAATCAAAACAACAATAAGCAAAATTTAAACTTCAAAACACCAGAATTTAATTTCAAAGGTTTTGGGAAATTTTCCCCATTAATTTATAGTGCAATTGCGATTATTTTAGTTTTTGCACTTTTTAAACCTTTTGCAATAGTAAATTCAGGGGAAATGGGGATCAAATCCACTACAGGTAAATACAGCCCCACCCCACTTGAACCAGGACTTCATTTTTTTATGCCTATACTGCAAAAAATCACTATCGTAGATACTAGAGTAAGACAAATCAACTATGCTTCAATCGAAGGAATAAATGAAAATTTACAAATAGGATCAGGCGTTGTTAATAAAAATAGTATTTCAGTGCTTGATTCAAGAGGCTTGCCTGTATCTATTGATGTAACCGTTCAATACAGATTAAATCCTTTACAAGTTCCTCAAACTATCGCAACATGGGGGCTTAATTGGGAAAATAAAATCATAGATCCAGTAGTAAGAGATGTTGTAAGAAATGTTGTAGGTCAATACACCGCAGAAGAGCTTCCAACAAATCGTAATACTATAGCGGTGCAAATTGATCAGGGTATTAGAAAAACTATTGAAAGCCAACCAAATGAGCCTGCTGAGCTTCAAGCAGTTCAGCTTAGAGAAATTATCTTACCTATAAAAGTAAAAGAACAAATCGAAAGAGTACAAATTGCTAAACAAGAAGCTGAAAGAACTAAATATGAAGTTGAAAGAGCTAACCAAGAAGCACTTAAAAAAGCGGCTTTAGCTGAAGGGGAGGCAAATGCAACTATTATTAGTGCTAAAGGTAGAGCAAGTGCCGTAAAAATTGAAGCTGATGCACAAGCATATTCAAATAGAGAAATAGCAAAAAGTTTAAATAATCCTTTACTTGATTTAAAACAAATTGAAACCCAAAAGCAATTTAATGAAGCACTTAAAGTCAATAAAGATGCTAAAATTTTCTTAACACCAGGCGGAGCTGTGCCAAATATTTGGGTTGATAGTAAAGATAATAAAAGAACAAGTTCAATAGCAAATTAAAAAATAAAGAAGTGATAATGAATGTTCAACATATCCGAGAGCAAATGATCTTTTATACAGCTCATTTGCACTTGATCGATTTTTTGTTAATGGCTTTAGTTGTATTCTTTTTCATTATCACTTTATTTATTGCTTTGATTGTTAGAAACAAACCTACTTTTGCTTTTATTATAATTTTTTTAGGAATTTTATGTTCACTTAGTATTGCGTATTTGGGATATTTTTTAATTGATACTAAAGTTAGATCCAGAATAGCTAGCTTAGATAATGCTCAATTTTTTGTATATGATAATTCTTTAAGTGTTGATTATAGCTTGACAAATACTTCTAAAAAAAGTTTTAAATTTTGCAAAATAAAAGTAGAAGTATTTAGAAAAAGCGATGAAAATAATACTTTTAAAAATTTAATACATTTATTAAAACCATTAAGAAGTAAATCTACCACTATCGAAAAAACAATAAGTCCCAACCAAACTATTAATCTAAAAACCAAATTTTCCGATTTTAATGAAGGTCAAGATTTTGATATTAAAATTAATTCAAAGTGTTTTTAATGGGATATTTTACTTTTTTTCATATTCTTATCATTTTTATTATGCTAGCTTCAACTTTCCTTACTTGGATTTTATTCTATTTAAAAATACAAAACAAAAAATATATGATAATTTTTTGCATAATAAGTTTTATATTAGCCTCAATCTTAACTATTTCTTTATTATTAACTATAGATCAATACACAAAAAAAGCTAGTTTGAGTAATTTTTCAACCTACAGACGCTTAGCTACAGAAAGTATTATTATAAAAGGTAGAGTAACCAACGATACTAATTTTAAAATTTCAGAATGCTTTTTAGAACTTAGAATTATTGATAATAATAAAAAGCATGAAATCAGTGGAGAAATTTTTAATCAACAAAATTTTGATAGTATAAAAAAAGCAAATCAACAACAAAGAGATGTTTCGTATAATATTAACATTGCAAATCAATTATCAGGTCATACCTACAAAGACTTTTCTTTTGAAGTAGGATTGCCACCTCATTTTCAAAGTTATAAAATTTTTAAACAATTAAAATGCAGATAAGGATTATTTAATAAAATAATCCCCATCAAAACTAATCAAAGAATATTTTCTTTCATTGCCTATGCTTGAAACTAGCTCATTAATATCTAAAAAAGTCAAACTATCTGCACCTGTATATTCTCTAACCTCTTCAATACTCTTATTAGCTGAAATTAACTCTTCAAAAGTTGGAGTGTCTATACCATAAATATCAGGAAATTTGATTTCTGGGCAAGCTATAGCCAAATGAATTTTTCTAGCACCTGCTTGTCTTAAAAGTGTGATGATTTTTTTAGAAGTTGTTCCTCTTACTACACTATCATCAATCACCACTATATCTTTGCCTTCTAAAACTTTCTTCATAGGATTTAATTTCAGTTTTACTTTTAAATTTCTCATTTCTTGAGTTGGTTCTATGAAAGTTCTTCCAACATAGTGATTTCTAACTATGGCCATTTCAAGTGGAATTTTTAAATATTGCGCAAAACCTATAGCAGCACTTACTCCACTATCAGGAACAGGCACTACAAAATCTACTTTTTCTTTAAATTTTTTAGCCAAGGCTTCACCCATTTTTTTACGCACTTCATATACACTTTTACCTTCTATAATACTATCAGGTCTAGCAAAATAAATATATTCAAATGCACAAATTCTTGGATCTGTTTTATCAAAAACTTGAATGCTTTCAAACTCATCACTACCTTGAGTAAAAACTAGCATTTCACCGGGCTTTATATCGCGGATAAATTCAGCTTCTATCAAATCAAAAGCACAAGTTTCACTCGCTACAATATATCCACCATCTTTTAATTTTCCCAAAGATAAAGGTCTAACCCCATAAGGATCTCTTACCACAAAAAGTTGATTTTTACTAGCTAACATAAAGCAATATGCACCCTTACTTTGCATTAGACTTTCTATAAACCTATCTTTTAAAGTTTCTTTTTTGCTTTTTGCTATTAAATGTACAACATTTTCCGTGTCCATATTAGAATGAAAAATAGCTCCATTATCAATTAACTCTTTTCTAACTTCTTCTTTATTAATCAAATTTCCATTATGCACTAAAGAAATATCACCCAAAGAACAAGTAGCTGCAACAGGCTGTGCATCATGCAAAGAAGAATTTCCGGCGGTAGAATAACGATTATGGCCTACAGCTATACTACCTTTTAAATCTGCTAAAATTTGAGTATTAAAAATTTGTCCTACTTCACCTTTAGCTTTATGAGTTTTGATATTTAAACCATCACTCACGCTAATTCCACTTGCTTCTTGGCCACGATGTTGCATAGCAAATAAAGCATAATAAGCCACCGTGCTTGCATTTTTTGAATTAATTACTCCAACTACCGCACACATTTAAATTCCTAAACAATCGTCTATATCATATAAGCCATTTTCTTGAGAAACCAGCCATTTAGCACATCTAATAGCCCCCATAGCAAAAGTAGCTCTTGAAGTAGCACTATGATTTAATTCTATAAATTCACCATCATTATAAAATCCAACTCTATGAGAACCCACTATATCACCACCTCTTAAGCTCATCACTGCGATTTCATCTTTACTTCTTTGACCAATAATCCCATCTCTACCACTTACTCTAACCTTTTCCAAATCTAAATTCCTAGCCTTAGCGACATTTTGTGCTAAAGTCATAGCTGTACCACTTGGAGCGTCTTTTTTCTTATTATGGTGCATTTCAAGTATTTCTATATCAAAATCCCTTAAAGCTTCACTTGCTAAACATGAAAGTTTTTTTAAAATAGCTACACCCAAAGACATATTGGTAGCATAAAGAATTGGCATAGTAATGCTTGCACTTTGCATTAACTCATTTTGCTTAGCATCTAATCCTGTAGTACCTATCACTAAAGGTTTAGGATTGCTTCTTGCGTATAACAACAAATCCTCACAACCTTTCGGGGAAGAAAAATCAATTATTACATCGCATTTGTTAAAAAATTCTTCATAGCTTGATCCTTGATAAAAAAATGCACTTGCTTTAACATCTTTTTGATCTTGTAAACAATTTTCAATTTGTTTACCCATGCGACCATTGCTCCCATGAATTCCTATACATATCATAAATTTATCCTTTATATTTGCAGTGAGAAATTGTATCACTAAGTTAATTAATACAATATTACATACCATGAGCAAAAGTTTCCAAAAAGTTTCCAAAAAACTTTAAATTTATAACACATTTTTAAAAGGAGTTTTATGAAAAGAAGAACATTTTTGAAAGGTTCAGCTTTGGGTTCTATGGTAGCATTTTTTGCTAGCTCAAATTTAAATGCAAGTTTATTAAAAGATAAAGATTTGCTAAATTTTAAAGAAATACCTGCTAGCACAGAAGATAAAGTTATCGTACCAGATGACTACAAAGCAGATATTTTAATCTCATGGGGCGATCCTCTTTTTGGCAAAGCATCTATTTATGATGAAGAAAAAAATATCGATAAAAAAGCTGTGGAAAATGCTAAATTAACTTTTGGAGACAATAACGATGGTATGAGTTTTTTTCCTCTTTCAAAAGATAGGGCTATACTAGCTATTAATAATGAATATATAAATCCTGAAATTATGTTTAAACATCAAGGTAAAAATCTTAACTTAGAAGATATTTTATATGAACAAGCAAATTTAGGAGTGAGCATTTTTGAAATAAAAAAAGAAAAAGATCAATGGTCTGTGGTGCTTGATTCTAAATACAATCGCAGAATCGATGCAAATACAAAAATGAGCATTAGTGGTCCAGCAAAACAACAAGTACTTCAAAATGAAAATTTTATATATGGAACTTTAAATAATTGTGCCAATGGAAAAACACCTTGGGGGACTTATCTTACTTGCGAAGAAAATATAAATGATTTTTTTGGAAGTTTAGATGAAAAAATTAAATTTTCAAAAGAGCAACTTAGATTTGGATTTAAAGCTCAAAGTCAATATGGGTGGGAAAAATTTGATGAAAGATTTGATTTAAGTAAAAATCCAAACGAGGCAAATAAATTTGGATGGGTTGTAGAAATTGATCCATTTGATCCAAACAGCATACCTATAAAAAGAACAGCTCTTGGAAGATTTAAACACGAAAATGCAGAATTAATTGTAGAAGATGATGGAACCGTTGTAATTTATATGGGAGATGATGAAGCCAATGAATTTATTTATAAATTTATAAGCAAACATAAATATAAAAAAGGTCTAGATACTAGCAAAATTTTAGATGAAGGAACCTTATATGTAGCACAATTTAATGGAAAAATAGGAGATTTTAGAGGGAGTGGAAAATGGATTGAGTTAGAATATGGTAAAAATAACCTTAATAAAGAAAATGGTTTTAACTCTCAAGCAGATGTGTTAATCAATGCTAGAATTGCTGGA
Source organism: Campylobacter sp. RKI_CA19_01122 (assembly GCF_025771325.1). NCBI lineage: Bacteria > Pseudomonadati > Campylobacterota > Epsilonproteobacteria > Campylobacterales > Campylobacteraceae > Campylobacter > Campylobacter sp. RKI_CA19_01122. The sequence goes on from NZ_JAKMPZ010000005.1 coordinate 81,018, forward strand.
ACTATTGTAAATGCAACTCCTATGGATAGATGTGAATGGATAGCAAGCCATAAAGAAAGTGGCTCAAAAGAAGTATTTGCTACCTTAACAAACAATAAAAAAAATAATAACCCAAATCCAGCAAACCCAAGAACAAAAAATATTTATGGACAAATAATTAAATGGGAGCATAAAAATTCTCATAAAGATGATGAATTTACTTGGGAAATTTTTGCACTTGCAGGAAACCCTGATAATCAAACAAGTTTAAATAAAGGCTCAAACAACATTACAAGTAATAATAAATTTAATTCCCCCGATGGATTAAGTTTTGATAGAGATGGTCGCCTTTGGATACAAACTGATGGAAACTATTCTAATCAAGAAGAATTTGAAGGCATGGGAAATAATTGTATGTTAGCAGCTAATCCAAAAACAGGGGAAATAAAAAGATTTTTAACAGGACCAATAGCTTGCGAAATAACAGGAATTGCTTTTAGTCAAGATTATAAAACTATGTTTGTTGGAATTCAACATCCAGGAGAGAAATTAAAAGGCAGTCAATTTCCTTATGGCAAAACACCAAGATCAAGTATAATAGCAATAAGTAAAATTGATGGCGGAGTTATTGGAAGTTAATCAATTTACACTAGAAATTCTAGTGTAAATTTTCAATATAAGCTAAAGCGCTTAGCGCTGCAACCGCTCCATCACCTGCTGCACATATTACTTGTTTTGGAGCATCTTTTCTTAAATCACCTGCTGCAAATAACCCTGCTATATTGGTTTGCATTTTAAGATCAACACTAACTTGACCACCTTCTTCCATAGTACATAAAAATTCACCATTGTCTTGTTTTAAAATTTCATTTCTTACATTTAATCCAACAAAGGTAAAGATTCCAGGCACATCAAGCTCTCTTTTAGAACCATCATTAAATGCTATTTTAATTTTATTAACACCCATATTATCACCGCAAACCTCATCAACAACCGCATTTGTGATTAATTCTATTTTGTCATTATTTTTTACTTTTTCAACTGTTGAAGGTGCTGCTCTAAACTCATCTCTTCTGTGGATTAAATACACTTTCGAACAAATATTAGCTAGATACAAAGCTTCTTCTAAAGCAGTATCTCCCCCACCTAAAACAGCCACTTCTTTATTTTTATAAAAAAAGCCATCGCAAGTTGCACAAGTACTCACACCTTTACCAAAAAATTCATCCTCGCCTTTAAAACCAGCACGACACGGAGTAGAACCTGTGCAAACAATAACTGCTTTTGCTTGTTCGTTTTTACCGCCTTCCAATTTTATATTAAAACTTCCATCAGAATTTTTACTAATTTGCTCAACACCTACCATCTCATGTTTTAAACCAAAACGCATACATTGTTCATTCCAAGGAGCCATAAAAGAAATTCCATCTAAAACTTGAGCAACTCCAGGATAATTTTCTATCTCTGAACTCGAAGTAATCTGCCCACCAGGCATACCTTTTTCAAACATTACAACATTTTTTAATCCACCTCTTGTAGCATATAAACCTGCGCTCAAACCTGCAGGTCCACCACCTATAATAGCTAAATCTAACATGATATTTTCCTTATAGTTTTATTTATAAGTATTATACAAATTTTTCTTTAATTATAAATAATAAAAATTATTAAATAGTAAAAAATATGAAGAAAAGCCACAAAAAGTGGCTTAAGATTATAAAAGTGAGTTTAGTTTATCTGCTAAAGCTTGTTTTGATTGAGCACCAACTAGTTGATCAACCACTTCACCATCTTTAAAAAAAATGATAGTTGGGATAGATCTTACACCAAATTGTGCAGCCAAATCACCTTGCTCATCTGTATTTACTTTACAAATTTTAGCTTTACCATCAAAATCATTTGCAAGCTCATCAATTACCGGTGCAAGCATTCTGCAAGGTCCGCACCATGGAGCCCAAAAATCTACTAAAGCTACACCTTCTTTTGCTTGTGCAAAATTTTCTGTAGTTAAATCAATATATTTTCCCATTTTTTTCTCCTTTGTTTTTTCAAATTCTATTAAAATAGAATAAACATTCCCTTAATAACTAATGTTCTCTAAAAGTTTTATATCATCTTTATATACGCAAAGTAAATCTAGTTGATAATTTTCATCATTTTTATGTTTCATAAAGTAATATTCTATAGTCTTAATAATTTTATTATATTTTTTATTATCCAATCTATATTCTACCTCATAATCACCTTGCGTGCTTTTAACTTCAATAAAATGTAAAATTTTATCTTTTTTAGCAATAATATCAATTTCTCCAAATTTAGAATAAAAATTCCTTTTTAAAATTTCAAATCCTTGTGTTTTTAAAAATTCACACGCTAACTCTTCTCCTTTTTTACCAAAAAGATATTCAAATAATGCCATTACTCTTCTATTCTCATCATAAAAACATCATCTTTTACAAATTCTTGTTCTCTAAGCTTTTGAGTTAAAATTTGTATATTTTTTTCATAAGTTTGATGAGTGATGAAAAATAAAGTGCTATAATCTTGCTTTTCTTTTTTAGGCTTTTGCAAGAAAGTATCGATTGAAATTTGATGTTCACTCATTAATTGTGTGATTTTTGATAAAACTCCTATTTTATCTAATACCTTTAATCTTAAATAATATCTTGTATAAATTTCATCTTTACTTAAAAGTTTATAAGAAGTATCATTTAAATACCCAAAAATAGCACTATTTTTTTCTTTTCTTGCTATATCGATTAAATCAGCTATAACAGCACTTGCAGTTGCCCTGCCACCTGCTCCTGGGCCATAATATAAACTTTCACCCAATACATCTCCATCAATACTAATAGCATTCATTACCCCATCAACTTTTGCTAGTATTTTATCTTTGCTAAGCATGGTAGGATGAACTCTTAATTCTATTTTTTCATCTTTAATCTTAGCGATACCCAAGTGTTTTATGGTATATTCAAATTCTTTTGCAAAATAAATATCCTCATTACTTACTTTGCTAATACCCTCAATCAAAATATCTTCAGGTTTTACTCTTAATCCATAGGCAATATTTGCTAAAATCAAAAGTTTATGTGCTGCATCAAAACCCTCTATATCAAAAGTGGGGTTAGCTTCAGCATATCCTAAATCTTGTGCTTTTTTTAACACCTCTTGGAATTTGGTATTATCTTCGGTCATTTTACTTAAAATATAATTGCTTGTGCCATTTAAAATGCCTTTAATAGAAACAATATTATTAGCACTCAAGCCCTCTTTTAAAATTTTAATAATAGGAATTCCACCCGCCACACTCGCCTCATAACCAAAAGCTGTATCTTGTGCTAATTTTTCAAGCTCATAACGATGATAAGCAAGCAAAGCTTTATTAGCAGTTACCACTGCTTTTTTTCTTTTTAAAATTTTTGAAATTATCTCAAAGGGTAAATCAATACCACCCATTAACTCCACAAATACATCAATATCTTCACGCTCTAAAACCTCATCAATATCATTTACCACAGGAATTAACGCATTTGTTTTTGGATTTCTTGCCAAAGCAATTACTGGAATAATTTCTTCATCACATCTTGCTTTGATTAAATCTTGATTTTTTAACAAAGTTTCTACAACAGCACTTCCTACCGTACCATATCCCAAAATTGCGATTTTCATTTTATTCTCTTAAATATTTTTTTATATTTCTTGCTGCTTGACGAATGCGGTTTTCATTTTCTATTAAAGCTATTCTAACATACTCATTACCCGCTTCACCAAAACCAACTCCAGGACTTACCGCTACATTTGCTTTTTGCAAAAGCTGTTTAGAAAATTCCATACTTCCAAGGTGAGCTTTACTTTGAGGGAGTTTTGCCCAAACAAACATACTTGCATTTGGTTTTTTCAGCTCCCATCCTGCCTGAAAAAATGAATCAAGCAAGACTTCTAATCTTTTTGCATAAGTTGCCTTAATCTCTTCAACACAAGTTTGATCTCCATCTAAAGCTATAGTAGCAGCAACTTGTATAGGAGTATACATACCATAATCAAACCAAGACTTGATTTTTTTCAAAGCCGCAATTAAGCGTTTATTACCCACTACAAAACCTACACGCCAACCTGCCATATTGTAAGACTTTGAAAGTGTATAAGTTTCTACCGCTACATCTTTAGCACCTTCAACTTCAAAAATAGAAGGGGTTTTATAAGAACCAAAAGTCAAATCTGCATAAGCAATATCAGAAATAATATAAAATCTTTCTTTTTTTGCCATTGCAACTAATCTCTCATAAAAACTTCTTTCCACAGTGACTGTTGTAGGATTGTGCGGAAAATTTACTACTACATATTTTGGACGCGGAATACTTTCATGTAGTGTTTTTTGTAAATTTTCAAAAAAAGTATTTTCATTTAATTCATAATTTTCATTAAAATCAAAATTCATAGTTGCTACATTACCACCTGCTATGATAAAAGCTTGAGTGTGTATAGGGTAAGCGGGTGTAGGTACAATAGCTACATCTCCTGGATTAATAACGGCTCTTGCTAAATTTACAAAGCCTTCTTTAGAGCCCATCGTTGCAACTACTTCACTTTCAGGATCTAAATCAACATCGTATTTTCTTTTATACCAATTGCAAATTGCAAGTCTTAGTTTATAAATTCCACTCGAAGCAGAATAACCAGAAGTTTTTTCTTTATTTGCACTTTCGCAAAGTTTATCTATAATGTGTTGAGGAGTTTTACCATCAGGATTTCCCATAGAAAAATCTATTATATCCTCCCCTGCTCTTCTTGCTGCCATTTTAATCGCATTAACTTCAGCAAAAACATAATTTGGAAGTCTTTCTATGGTATTAAAATGAATTTCTTCAAACATTTTCCATCCTTTTTAGCGTCTTAAGTAAATCTTTAAACCCCTTTTTATGTTATCAAGGCTAAACATATCGCCAATGATAGCATATTTTGCACCCAATGGGATATTTATATTAATTTCATTTTGTTTGTGTGTGTTTTCTATACCTTGAATAAAATTTAAATTTTTATCTAAAAATTGAATTTTACAAAACCAAGAATCAAGATTGTGCGCACTAAGCTCTATGCTTTTTGCTCCTTGTAAATCAACAATATATTCCCTTAAAGGCTTATTTAATTGAGTGATGGTATTTAGTGGAATTTGAGTATTAACTTTAGGTTTTGCTTTTGAAAAATCTAGCTCATACTCATAATTTAATTCTGAAATTTTAGAAATATCTTTAATAAAAACAGAGCTTGATAACAAGGCTTTATAGAAAACTCCTGGATCAAGCATATATTGAGAATCTACAGCTAACTTATAGGTAATATAATTTTCCCTTAAAGTTAATTCAGTTGGTATAAAATACACATAGCCTAATTCGTTTAAAGTATCATTAATAGTTTTAAAAAATAAAACAGAATCAGCTTGAGCTTTAAAACTAAAAGTTAGAGTTTTTGGCTCATTTAATATAAAATTTGCCAAAGAATTAGTTTTTAAAATTTGAGAAATAGTGTAAATATCTACATTTCCGCGTTCATCTTTATAATCATTCCTTGCAAACAAGAGCTCTAATTTTGCATCTTTAGAATTATCATTAACAATATGTTTTGCAACTTCTAAAGCACTTAGTGCAAAAGCGTTAAGAGTAAAAAAAATGGAAAATATTAAAATTCTTACCATAATTTTCCTCTATTTTCTTTGATAAATTCAGCTTTTGTAATTTGTTTGATTTTACCATCTTTAATCATTAAAAATTTAGACACACCGTTTTTAAACTCTAAAGTATTATTATTTTCATCGTTTAAGCTAAAAGCAGCGTGGCCTGTGGTAATTAACATATCTTTATCCAAAGGTAAAACATAATCATTTTTAATAGTTAAAGAGCTCTTTCTAAAAGTTTTTAAATCCACCATACCAAGCCAAAGCTCTGCACTTGGTTTTATAATGCTTTCATTGAGTAAAATGATATTTTCTTCAGGCATATTTGAGCTAGCATTATCTTCTAATGTTTTTTCTGTATTATTGTTCTCGCTTATTGGTTCTAAAATAGTCGCGTTTGTTTCATTATTTTCCATAGCATCATCAGCAAAAAAATTAAGAACTGGTGTTTCATTTTCATCAACTTTTTCTTCTAAAACAACCTGCTCTTGATTTAATACATTGGTGGTATTTTCATCTAAAGTAGAACTTTGAAAAAATCTTGAAACACCCCAGGCCAAAGCTACTATCAAAAGTACTACTACTATAATCACAATATACCATACACTTGAGCTTTCTTTGGTATATGAGTTCATTCTAGGTGAAATATGCACATGATTTTTTTTCTCAATACCATTTTCTTCTAAATAGACATGATATTCTTCTAAAAAATTAGAAAAGTCAAGCTCATACTCTCTTTGTAAAATTTTAATAAAGCCATTTACATTAAAGCGAGATAAAGACTTAAAATCTTTCTTAATGATATATTCAAGACAAGCTATTTCTATTTGTGTTCTTTTTTGAACTTCTAACAAATTTAAATCTTCTAATTTTTTCCAACTATCCATTTTTCATCCTATCGCAAAGTATTGCAAATGCTGCACTAACATTTAAACTATCAAAATCATTGTGCATTTTTATACCTACGCACTCATCGCATTTTTTAAGTACCTTTGGCGCTATACCAAAACCTTCACTTCCCATAATCAAAACTTTTTTATCTTTGGCCTTGATAGTATGTATATCACTACCTCCGCTTGCACTAGCATAGATATAAAAACCTTTTTGTTTTAACTCATTTATCATGCTTAAAATATCATCATTTAAGACTATTTTCATATCTAAAGCTGCTCCACTACTTGCACGAATAACTCCATCCATAGCCACGCTTTTAGCTACCAAAATAACCCCATCAGCACCTAAAGCATAAGCACTACGCACGATAGCACCTATATTTCCAACATCGCTAATATTATATAAAATAACTATAAAATCTTTTTCTTTTAAACTCTCAAAAGAGTTAAATTCAAATTCATCAATTTCCATTAAAAAACCTTGATGATTTCCACCTCTTGCTAAGCTTTGTGCGGTTTTAAAATCAAGCTTTTTAATTTTTTTTGATGCCCTTGTTATTTTTGAAAAATCAGCTTTTTCACATTCTTTTGCCAAATAAATTTCTTTAATTTTTTCTTCATGCTTTTCTAAGATATAAAAAAACACTTGCTTACCATAAACTATCATTTTTAAATAATAACCAAATTCAACTTAAAAGCAGTTTTTGATAATTTTCTTTTGGAGATTTTGCATTGATTTTCGAAAGAAGTTTTGCCTTTGCCTTTAAAGATAAATCAAGCTCATAAATATCTTGCTCACACAAGGTGTTTTGATGAAATTGCTTTTCTTTAGCATTTACCACTGCACACCATTCACCGCGTAAATCCATTGTTTTTAATTTTTCCAAAACCTCTAAAGCTTCTGCTCTAAATTTAGTTTCAAATTTCTTTGTTGCTTCTTTTATGATAAAAATTTCTCTTAAAGGATCAATTTTACTAATTTCTTCTACTAAATTAAGTATTCTAGTGGGTGCTTCATAAACTATACTAGGATAAGGATTAAGCATTAAATTTTCAATATCTTTTTGTCTTTGAGGATTTTTATTGGCCAAAAAACCCATAAAAATAAATTCTTTTTTACAAAATGCACTTGAAACCAATGCAAGCAAAGCAGCATTTGATCCTGTTAAGACTTCATAGTCAATATTGTTTTTAATAGCATATTCGATTAAAAATTGCCCCGGATCGCTAATACCTGGCATACCTGCATCACTTAAATATGCAATATCTTGCTTAAAAAAATCCTCATCTATTTTTGTTAAAAAATCTTTTTCATTATGAGTATGTAAAGCTATATATTTATCAGGCTTTATTTCTAAATTAAATTTTTCATTAAGAAGATGAATTAAAGATTTGCAAACTCTTGTATCTTCACATAAAAAGAGCTTGCATTTTTGTAAAATTTCTAAAGAATGAAAAGAAATATCGTTTAAATTTCCTATGGGCGTAGGAATAAAATATAACATTATTGCATTGCGTATTTTTTCTTAAATTTCTCTACACGACCCGCAGCATCTACGATTTTTTCACTACCTGTAAAGAATGGGTGGCAGCTTGAACAAATATCAACTTTGATTTCTGATTTATTTGACTTAGTAGTAAAAGAATTTCCACAAGCACAACTAACTTTACACTCTACATATTCTGGATGAATTTCTTTCTTCATTGTTTATCCTTTTTCAAAACATTAAGGCGTAATTATATATATTTTTATATAAAAAATAGCTAAATTTAAGCATGCTTTTAAATTATAAATTTTGAAGCAACCCCTATAAGTGCTGTTTGTGCTTTAAGTATATAGTTGGCTTGTAATTTTGCTTTTTTTATATTTATCTCTCTTTCTTTTTGCGAAAATCCGCCTTCAGCGCCAACCAAAAATACATACCTACCGGGATCAAAATTCATCAAATCTTCACCTTCAAAATCTATCAAAACAATATTTTCATAAGCTTGCTGAAATTTTTTAAAGTCATCAAAACTTTCAAGTTCCATTAAAGAAGCACGACCGCATTGCTGGGATGATTCTATAAGAATTTTTTCCATTCTTTTAAAATTTAATTTAAAATTTTTTTGCGAGTATTCCATATACACAAAAGAAAGTTTTGCTACTCCAAGTTCATTTAAAAAAGGTAAAGTTTTTTCTATAACCTTTGGATCAATCACCGCCAAAGCTAAATGTATATATGTTTTTAATTCTTGTTTTTCTTCTTTTTTGTCAAGTAAATTTAATACGCAAGAGCGTCTAGAAAGCTCTATGCATTCATAAGTGTAAGTATAAAAATCTTTCAAATTCTTTAATATAATTTTATCACTCACTTTAATTCTTCGAGCCTTTAAGTGCAAAAAGGCTTCATTTTCTAGCTCTAAACTTGCAGTACCACTTTGTGGGTGATATAAAAATTGCATTAAAAATAAAACCTCTTAAGTAAATAAGGTACAAAAAGTAAGAATATACCTAAACACAAAATAAAAAAACTTAAAAATCTAAATTTAGCATAGCGTTTAAACAATCTTGCTTTTTTAAATAAAACAAATTGATAAATAGCCAAAGCAAAAATCAAAATCCAACAAAACCACATAGAAAGCACATAGAAATTAAATTCAAAATGCTTTAAAGCCCATAACAAACTTCCAGTAAAAAGTGTAATTGCTAAAAACAAATAATAAATTGGCAAAAATAGACGAATTCTTTTTATAAAGATAAATTCTTGTGAGAAGTTACTTTGAGTCAAATACAAATAAAACAACATTAAAAAACCATTTGTATATAAACTATACACATGCAATGCTAAAAAAAATTCATAACTTTGATCCATTATTGTCCTTGTGTATTATTTTCATCTTGTATATCATCATCAACAGGTATAGGAAGTGTTTCATCATCTATAATGACATTAGAATCACTTTGTTCAATCTGAACTTGCTCGGTTTGTATTTCTTTTTTTATATTTTTATTCTCTTGATTTGAACAAGCCATAAAAAGCAATATTGGCACAATCAATAAAATCTTTTTCATTACACCTCCTTTTGATTGATAAAAACAAAATTTACATCTTGAAGTTTTTCAAAAAAATCTTTATTTTTCCATTCATCTCTTATAGCTTGTGAAAAGTCAATATCTGCCAAATCAATCTTTGGTAAAAATTCACTATAAGCATCTTCTCTAAAACCTTGTGCATAACCTGTTCTTGTTTCATGCACAATAATGCTTTTTAAACTAACACCTTGCTCACCATTGACCATCTTAGTCTTTAAAAGCAAAGTATCAATCAGTACAAAAAATATGCGTACAAAATTTTCCGCACTTACATTCACAGGTAAACTCACCCATCTTTGCGAGTGCTTTTTCATATCTTCTAAATAAGCTTTATCATCATCTTTAAAAAGCGTAATAGCATGATCAAAACTATCAATAATTTGTTTTATCTCATCTTTTAACAAACCAAAATCATACACCATTCCAGCATTATCAAGGTATTTACTCTCAAGTAAAATTTCTACCTTATAAGAGTGGCCATGTATGCTTGTTTTACATCGCTTGGAGCTACAAAATCTAACAATATGAGCATTTTCAAATTCAAACATTTTTCTAATAATCATACGCCTTCTTTATCTCCCCAAATTCTAATATGCAATCTATCGGAGTAATTATATCCATTTTTTATACAAAATTCAGCAACACTTAAGGCGTTTTTGGAAATTTCTTCTTCATTTGACCCCATAGGCATACAAAAAACATCATTTTTACAAACTTGTAAAATTTCATTGATTTCTTTTAAGGCTTTATTTTCTTGTAAAAAATCCTTATCCAAAACAAATTTATAAAAACTTTCCTTAGCATAATTTTTAAAAGCTTTCAAAGCTTTTTCATTAATTCTTTTTTCTTTTTTTACACCACTATTGCTAAGCTTTACTCCTAAAGCAAAATAACATTTTTTATACAAAGGATATTTTTCAAAATCAATTTCAATACTTGCATTCGTTTCAAAATGCACCATAAAATCATTTTCTAAAAGTAAATTAATAAAACACAAAAAATCTTTATTTTGATAATTTAACAAAGGCTCACCACCTGTAATTACAACTATAACTTTGCGTGAATTTGCTAGCTTCAAAACCTCATCAAAAAGCTTTGTTGAAGTATATGTTTTATAACAAGTTTTAAATTCTTTAGTAAAAACAGCTCTTATAGTATCACAGCCCAAAAGTATTTTAGAATCTTTTTCTTTTTTTATTCCAAAGCCTGCGCAGTTAAAATTACACCCGGCAAATCTTACAAATATAGCCAAATTTCCACTATATTTTCCCTCACCTTGCAAGCTTAAAAAAGTTTCAACAACTTCCATTATCCACCTGTTTGATAAAAGGCTCTTGTAGAACTTTGATTGGCATCATTTTCTGCCCATCTATTTTTTTCTGATTTATTTTTTATCACGGTTTTTAAAACTTCACAAGCACTTGCTATGTCTTTATTGCGTATAGCTTTTTTAATGCTTAAAGCCTCATCATAATATAAACAAGGTATTAAAAGCCCTTCGGCTGAAAGCCTTATACGGTTACAACTATCACAAAAATCATGGCTATGTGGATCAATAATGCCAAACTCATACCCATCTTCAAGTTCATAAATAGTCGCAGGTGCATTTGGACTTTTTTGTCCTTGTTTAAAAGAATACTTTTGAGCAATGATATTTAAAATTTCTGTTGATTTTAAGCCTTTTAAATCTCCATAAGCATGATAATTTTCCATAAATTCTATAAAGCGAATTTGGCTTTTGCGTGCTTTGGCAAATTCTAAAAGATCGATAAATTCACTATCATTAATCCCTTTAAGCGCTACGGTGTTAAACTTAATATTAAAACCTAATTCTAAAGCCTCATTAATACCATTTAACACATCTTTGAGTATGTTTTTTTGAGCTAATTTAAAGGCCACTTCTTCTTTTAAAGTATCCAAAGAGATGTTAATTCTTTTTAAGCCCGCTTGTTTTAAATCCTTTGCTTGTTGTTTTAATAAAGAAGCATTAGTAGTAAGCGCTAGATCTATATCTTGCTTATACTCACTAATCATAGCAATAAATTTATGCAAATCTTTTCTTACTAAAGGCTCACCGCCTGTAATACGAATTTTCTTAACTCCTTCATCAATACAAACTTTAACAAACATAAAAAGTTCTTCAAATGATAAAAGATTTTCCTTAGCACTCCATTCAAATGGAGTTTTTGGCATACAATAAAGGCAACGAAAATTACATCTTTGTGTTACTGAAATTCTTAAATAATCAATCACTCTTCCATAGCTATCTACTAACATCAAAGGCCTTTATAATAATTTATTAAATTTTAAAATAAGCTCAACCCTGCCCATACCTATACGCAAATCTTTGGCAATTTGCTCTATGGATTTTTTTTGATTAAAAAGTTCGATAACTTTTTGCTCTTCATTATCATAGCTTGGGCTTAATTTTGTAATACTTTGGGTTTTTTGTTCTAAATTTAATAAACGATTTTTTTGCTCACTTTGAAATTCTTCAATTACTTCCTCTACTTCTTTTAAAGCACTTAAAATAGGAATAATATTTTGATTGATTTTTTGTTCTAGCACCTGCAAAAGTTCTTCTTTTAATTCTTCTCTTATGGCTTCAGTGTCTATTTCTTCTTTTTCTTGCTCTTGCTCATCTAAACTTTCTTTTTTTAAATAATGATATTGTTTATTTAAATCTTCTATCATTTTACCAAGCTCATTAATCTTAACAATACTTTCTTTTTCTTTAATCATCATATAAGCAAACATAGCAAAAATTAATAAAGCTACAACTAGCCACAATAATAAATCACTATCCATTTTCTTGCTCCTTTAAAATTTTAATCATTGCTCTTTGCATATTTGCTACAAAATTATCATACACGAGCTCATCTTCTGCTTTTATTTGCGTGATTTTTGCTTCATTCTCATTTAATGCTTTAAAAAAAATACTAATTTTTTGACCATTTAAATTAAATCTAGCATAATAATCTTCATCTTGCATTAAACACCTATCTTTAAATTGAATATGTGTAAAATTTACCCCAATCACAAAAGATTTATATTTTAAATTAACAAATAATTTTGTTTTATTAATATCATTTTTTATCAAATACAATTCTTGCTTTAAATCCATAAGCAAATCAAAAATCAACTGCTCACCCTCGCTAAATTCTACCCTTGAAGCAAGCTTTTTCCATTTGCTTAAATTGACATAATTATTACTTGAAACATATTCTTGCAAAAACTCTTCATATCTTTCTGTGCTCTCTTCAAATTCTAATTCCAAAGAACTTTTAAAAAATTTCATCTCCATAAAAGATCAACCCATATAAAAATAAAAAACACTATACTTAAATACCCATTTAAAGTAAAAAATGCTTTGTCAATTTTTGCAAAATTCTTTCTAACAATGCGGTGCTCAAAAAATAAAATAACAGCACTAACAATCACACCTAAAAATGCAATATTTCCTGTTGGAGCTACCCAAACAAATAAAAACCAAAAAAGCACTGCTAAAACATGACAAAATGCTGAGATAAATAAGGTTGCCTCAAGCCCAAATTTAGCAGGTATAGAGTGCAAGCCTGTCTTTTTATCATATTCCATATCTTGCAAAGCATAAAGTAAATCAAAACCAGCTGTCCAAAAAGTAACACCCAAACACAAAATAACACTATAAATTTCAATACTTCCCAAAACCACAATACTGCCTGCAATAGGAGCAAGTCCTAAGCAAAATCCTAATACTAAATGCGCTAGGGATGAAAATCTTTTAAAGGCTGAATAAATAGCTAAAATAAACAATACCGGCAAAGAAAGAGCAAAGGCTAGTTTGTTGATAAAATAACTTGCCAAAACAAAAATAATAGCATTTAAAATAATAAAAAGTAAAATGCTAGTTTTACCTATACGACCATCGATATTAGGTCTATTTGCACATCTTGGATTGTTTTTATCAATGTCCTCATCCATCAAACGATTGATTGCCATTGCAAAATTTCTTGCACTTACCGCGCAAATAACACCCAAAAACAAAGCTTTAAAACCAAACCAAGTGCTATCATTTAAAATAACAGAAGCTACAATCATAGAAACAAACAAAAATGGTAAAGCAAAAATAGAATGCTTAAAAACAATCAAGTCCAAAATATCTTTTAATTTTTCTTTTAATAAAGGCATTTTTTCTCTTTATAATATATTTTTGTTATGATTTTACTAAAATAATTTTAAATTTAGGATATTTTTACAATGTTTTTTGAATTTGCTCTTATTGGAACTACTGCAAGTGGCAAAACAGAACTTGCTAACAAACTAGCTTATGAATTTAATGCAAGTATTTTAAGCCTTGATAGTCTTTGTGTGTATAAACAAATCAACATCGCTTCAGCCAAAACAGAGCAAAAAACCTTAGATGAGCTTGATTATTTTGGCATAAATTTATTAAATGTCAATGAGCATTTTAACATCGCTTTGTTTTTTGAAGAATATAAAAAAGCAAAAGCTTTTGCACAAAAAAACGATCAAATGCTTATCATCACAGGTGGAACTAGTTTTTATTTAAAAGCTTTAATGGATGGCTTGAGTGAAAATTTCAAAGAAAGTCAAAGCACGCTAAGTAATGATGAAATTTATCATTTAATGATAAAAACTGATCCACATGCCAAAATAGAAAAAAACGACGCCTATCGCTTAAAAAAATGGCTTGGAATTTATGAGCAAACTAATAAAATCCCAAGCGAAGTTTTAAAAGAAACAAAACAAGAAGCTTTAATTAAAAAACTTGATATTTTTGAAATTTCTTGGCAAAAAGATCTTTTGGAAAAACGCATTATTAAACGCACTAAAAATATGCTTGATGAGGGTTTAATAGATGAAGCTAAAATGCTATATAGTAACTACGATCATCATTTAAAAGCACTAAATTCCATAGGCTTAAAAGAATGTAAAGATTTTTTAGATAAAAAAATAAATTTAAACGAGCTTGAAGAACTCATCATCATTCACACAAGACAACTTGCCAAAAGACAAAGAACTTTTAATAAAAAATTCAACAAAGAAATTTTAGTTTTTCAAAACGCTTATGAAAATTTAAAAGCTTATATTTTAAAAAAAACATCAAGGCTGAGTGTTTAAGACATTTAATTTATCTTTACATAAATTTTGCCAATTGCTTGTTGTGTTAATATCTATACAATTTTGCAAACTTTGCTTTTGATTTTGTACATCTTTTAAATCTTCATAAATATTACTTTGCATATAAAAAGCTCTTGCGCGCTCATCGTCTTTTAAAGGATTAGCAAGTAAATCTTTAAACAAAGTTAAGGCTTGTTGAGCTTGATTGTTTTGTTTTAAGGCTTTAATATAGATAAATTCTAAATCCGGACTAAAAAGATTTACTCCTTTTAAATTTTGGTAATCAATAGCCTTTGGAGCATAAGTTAAAATACTTGTTAGAAAATTATTTTTTTCACAATAACGCAAAAACTCATAATATAATTCCACCATACGATAATTCATAGGAAATTGCTCTAGTTTTTGCAAAGTTCTTATCATAGCATTATAATCTTGCAATTTAAGTTCAGCAAAAAATTTAATATAATTTGCTTCAAATTTTTCATCATCGCTAATAATAGTTCTTGTATTTAAAATATCATTAATTGTTTTTACAACAAAACGATAACGCTTATCTTTAAGCGCCAAATCTGCACTTTGGAGTTTATAAAAAATAATATCATCATTTTCATTTTCAACTATATATTTTTTAGCTTCTTCTATACGAGTAGTACGCTTAAAGCATTCAAGCATTTGTTTTTTATTTTGTATTTTATTTCCCACATCATATACCTTAAAATCATCATATATTTTAACAGCAGCTAAGCACTCATCATTTTTTAAATTTTGTTCTAAAACTAAAATAGCAGCTTGTTCTAAAAGATTTTTGATTTCTTTGTTGGAATATTTTTCTATGTCTTTTTGATAACTTACAACTTTTTCATAATTTTTTTCTTGAAAATATAATCTCACATTATCAAATAAAGCCATACTAGAAATTTCTCCAGCATACTTTTGCATGATCTCTTCATATCTTTGATGTAAAAAACTTGCATTATTATCTTTTAAATATAAGAAATTTTTATCTTGAGCTTCTTTTATTAAACTCACATATTCACCCAAAGGAAAATCTTCTGTGTAAAGATCTAAATACTTTTGAGCTTTAGTATGCTCATTTGCATTTAACAAAGCCAAAGAAAGATCTTTTAATACTCTTTCATATTCTTTATCGACTTTAGTCAAATGCGTAAAAATATACTCATAAATTTTAGAACTTAAATCATAAATTCTATGATTACTAAAAGCCTTAGCTAAGGATAAAGAATTTTCTAAATCACTCATAAAAAATTCAGGATTTGACTCTAAAATTTTACTTGCTAACTCCTTGGCTTCTTTTGTATTTTGCGATTCTAAATAATTTTTAGACAAAAATAAAGCAGCTCTACTAGCTAAATCTGCATTCGGAGTAGAATAATATACATCTTGATAAATATTATTTGCTATATTTTTTTTACCCAAATGATACAAATAATCTGCATAATCAAGTAAAGCAATTATGGTATATTTATCATCTTTATGCTCAGTACTTAAAGTATCAATAATATAATCGACATTAGATCTTTGAGATAAGCCCATATAAACTCTCATCATGATATACATTACTTCCGTATAATCTTTATCATTAATATAAGTTCTCACCCATCTTTTAGCATCATCTAGCATTTGCTCTAAAATTTGCTGATCTTTATCAAGCTCATAAGTGTAAAGCTTATTTTGCGCTCTTAATTTATAAAGCTCAAATTCATTCATAAATACACTACCTTGATAACGCTTAATAGCATTAACGGCATCTCGTAAAACTTGATCGTATTTTTTAGCTTCATATTCTTGTTTGATATTAAAATAAGCATTAAAATCTGCACTTTTTGAAGTTTCCATAGGATTAGAATTTAAATCCAATGCTCCAATATAAGGCATTAATGCATCATCAAAATAAATATCAAAATCAAGTCCATCGCTAGGTTTATAATACCTTAAATCCTTAGTAAAAATAAACACAAAATGTTTAGAAGTATCTCCATTTTGACTTTGAATTTCTTTAGCATTAAAAATATCTTGAGAATAATTAAACATTTTAGCTAAAATTTTAGGATATATTTTAATTGTCAAAAAAGTTTGGTGTTTTTCAAAATAAATTGTAAAATCATCAAATTCTTTATTTTGAAATTGCATATTACTAACGCCCAAAACATTACACTCAAAATGAGTTTTTTCAAATTCAAAAATACTCTTGCAAGTAAAATCTTTATTATCTTTTAAATGCAAAAGTGTAAAGGGACGATTTTGTTCTTCCCCTTTATTAACAATAACTTCAAAAGAAAATATATAATTTATGCTTAATAATAATAAAAATAAAATCCTTATCATGAGCGTGATTATAGCAATATTATTTCACAAAAGCAAAAACGCACATGATAAGCTTCCGATAAAACATAAACTTAAAATAATCTTTTGCTTAATATTTAAATTTATACTCTTTATAGATTGACTTTTTTTAAAAAAGATATAAATTAAAATTTTCAAATAAGCATAAAGCATGATCATGGAACTTAAAGCTATAGCAAATATAAGCACATAATAGCCTGAATTTAAAATAGAAGCTAAAATTAAAATTTTACCCCAAAAAATCCCAAAAGGTGGAATTCCTGCTATACATAAAATAAACATAGCTAATATTATAGATAATACGGGTCTTTGATCAAATAAGCCAGAAAAACTTTCAAATGAGCTTTTTTGAAATAAACTTAAGATTAAAAAAATTCCATAGTTTGCAAAAGCAAAAGAAACCCAATAAACGAACAAGGCAAAAATTGAAAGCAGGTAAGAAGTTCCATCTCCTTGAGAACTCACACTCATACTAGAAACAATAACAGCCAATATAAAAGAAGAATGAGTAATAGAGCTATATGCAAGCATTTTTTTTGCATCTTTTTGAATTAAAGCTACTATGCTTACAGCAAGCATAGAAAAAATTGCTAACGATGCGACTATGTATTCAAATTTTACTCCACCGCCTAAAGCAGAAAAAATTCTTAAAACTACTATTATCATAGCAATTTTTGGAACAATAGATATGAAAGCTATAAAATTTGTATGAACTCCACAATATACATCTTTTAGCCAAAAATGAAAAGGAGCGATAGAAAGTTTTACTCCAACAATAACCAAAAACATTACTCCAGCACATAATAATATAGGATCTGAAATATATTCAGAATGCAATAAATTATCCAAATCCAAAGACTTTGTTTTTAAATACACAAAAGCACAAGCAAAAACAAAAAATCCAGCCCCTACTGCAGCTAAGGCAAAATATTTTATGCTAGAACTAATAGCATTATGAGTTCCTCTTAATGCTATTAATGTATAAAGAGCTAAAGAAGATCCTTCTAAAGCTAGGAAAATCACAATCAAATTAGTACTTGAAACCATTAATATTAAGGAAGCAACCATAAACAAAAATAAAGAAAAAAATTCTGCTCTTTGTTCATCTTTGTCTATAAGCAAATAAAGCATAGAAAAAAACAAAATAATTATTTGCGCAAAAATTGCATAATTATCGCTTACAAATAAACCAAAAAAAGCATGGGAATTATCTAAAACAAAACCATTATAAAGCAATAAAAAACACAAAGTACTAAGCAAAGCTATAACACTTGCTCCTATATAAAAATTTCTAGAAAGTTTTTTAAATGCACTCAATAAAAGTAATGCAATAGCCCAAAAAAGCAATGACAACACAGGAAATAATAATACAAAATTTAATTTTTCTAAACTAAAACCACTCATTAAAAACCTCTTATACTATCTATGATTTTTTGATTTTCTATGGCGATATTTCTTGTTTGCATAACTTCAAGAATACTATTTACATTAGAAGCAATTTGATCTAGCATAGCACTTGGAGCTACCCCTAAATAAATTACTAATGCACTTAAAATACTTAAAACAAAAATTTCACCTTTTTTAAGCGTAAATTTACTGCACACTTCTTCTTCGCAAGTAGTAAAAAACATATTTCTATAAATATTTAGCATATAAATAGCTCCTAAAACGATTACACCGCCTGCAAATAATGCATACCATAAATTTACACTTGCCACACCTTGCAAGATCAAAAACTCACCTACAAAGGAAATAGTCAAAGGTAATGAAATAGATGAAAACAACAATACTGCAAAGAAAAAGCTAAATAATGGGGCTGTTTTAGCTAAATTTTTATAAAAGTCTAAATCAAAAGTATGATATCTTTTGTAAAGCATATAAGCGGCTAAAAATAAGCCACCTGTTACTATACCATGTGCAAACATATAAAATACAGAACCACTAACCCCATTATAAGTAAAAGTTACGATACCTAAAATTACCACACCCAAATGCGAAATTGAGCTATAAGCAATTAATTCTTTTAAATCCTTGGCTTTAAAAGCAATTAAGGCTGCATATAAAATTCCAACTATACACAAAATAGCAAGTAAAGAATAATAATGATTCAAAGTATCAGGCGCTAAAGGCAAAATAAATCTTAAAAACCCAAAAGGCGCCATTTTAAAGCTTACAAGCATTACAGATACTAAAGTCGGACTTTTGGTATAAACCTTTGGAGCCCAAGTATGAAAAGGAAATAAAGGACTTTTAATCGCAAAAGCAATAAAAAATCCTACAAATATTAGATTTTGTGCATTCTCAGGTATAAAAAATTCACTCTTATACCAAGCTAACAAATCAAAACTCCAATATCCAAAACTTTGATAATACAAAAATCCCACATAAATAATAGCTAAAAGCATAAGCATAGAACCGCAAAATGCATAAATGAAAAATTTAATCCCTGCCTTATAATTATCTGAATATCTACCTATTAAATAAATAAGCGGTATAAGAGAAAACTCCCAAAATACATAAAACAATAAAGCATCCAATGAAGCAAAAAGTCCTACAATGCAAAATTGTAATAAAAATATACTTATTACAACACTTTTATCTTGAATATCCAAACATATAAAAGATAAAAAAATCATAATAGAACAAAGTAATATTAAATAAAGCGCTATAGCATCTACACCTATGTGAAAATTAACTATCAAAGAATTTAAACTAAATTCATAAGCCATGCCACCATCGTAGTTAAATAACAAAAAAACATTAAAAACTAAAATCAAAAAACTAACTAAAACAGCAAAGGACTTGCTATCTTCTTTTTGTAAAAATAAAGCTATAAAAGCTGCAAAAAATGGAAATAACATTAATAAACCAAGCATATTACACCGCCAAAGCTAAACAAAATAAACACACAAAAGCCAAAACTACAATTCTTAAAGCCAAAGAATAATCCTTACCCATACTAAGAACCCTAGCAAATGTTTTAAGGAAAAATGCAATACTATCTACCAAAGCATCTAAAATTTCTTTATCAGCTTTTCTTAAAAATTCACAAAATAAAGCATACTTACTAACAATAAATTGATGATAAAATTTTGGTATATAGTATTCATTAAACAAAAGTTTGTAAATACTTGTTTTAGAAAGTGATGGTTTAAACCAATTTTTCCAATAAGCTATGATAGCTAAAAGCACTCCAAGTACCGCAGAAACACTTGCAAGTATCATAACTAAAGAATTTTGACCATCAATAAAAGCTAAATTTTTACTTACAAAATCCATAAAGCTATGCTCAAAAAATCCTGCTATAATAGCAAGTAAAGCCAAAGGACTCATCGCAAGCAAAGCTATTTTACTAGCTTCATGGGGATGTTCTTCATGTCTTTTTGGAGTAAAAAATACAAGCATTAAAAGTCTAAAGCTATAAAAAGCTGTCATAAAAGCTGCTATTAAAAGTACTAAAAAAATTCCATGATGATGGCTTATAAAAGAAAATCCTAAAATTAAATCTTTAGAGAAAAATCCTGCAAAAGGATAAATTCCTGCTAAAGCTAAAGAACCTATAAGCATTAAAATAGCACTAAAACGCATACTTTTATAAAGTCCACCCATTTTACTAATGTCAAGCTTATCATTCATAGCATGCATAACATTACCTGCACCTAAGAATAATAAAGATTTAAAAAATGCATGAGTTGCAAGATGAAATAAAGCTATTGCATAAGCTCCAAGACCTGCTGCTACAAACATATACCCAAGTTGAGAAAGCGTCGAATATGCAATAATTCTTTTTAAATCTTTAGCCACCATAGCCATAGAAGCAGCAAAAAGTGCTACAAAAGCTCCAAGTATAGCGATAAAATACCCTACTTCAGGAACTTGTAAATAAAGCTCCCCTGCGCGAATTACCAAATAAACTCCCGCAGTAACCATAGTAGCAGCATGGATTAGAGCTGAAACTGGCGTAGGTCCTGCCATAGCATCAGCAAGCCAAGTATGGAAAGGAAATTGTGCTGATTTACCCATAGCACCTACAAAAAGTAAAAGTGCTATTAAAATCAAAATCACATCATTTTCATGCCCTAAAGATAAAAGGGTAAAAAATTCATCATATTTTAAAGAGTTAAATTCTATATAAATTAAGAAAATTCCTAAAAGCAAAGCCAAATCTGCAATTCTATTCATGATAAATGCTTCATTAGCAGCAAAAGTGTATTTTTCATTATGATACCAAAAACCTATCAAAAGCCATGAGCAAAGTCCAACACCTTCCCAACCTATGAAAAGTCCTAAGAAATTATCACTCATAATCAAAAACATCATAGAAAAAACAAAAAGTCCTAAATAGCTAAAATAGCGATTAAACCCTTCATCATGCTCCATATAAAATATACTATATAAATGCACAAAAGTCGCTACTATACTTACCACATTCATCATAATCAAAGTAATAGAGTCTATTTTAAAACCAAAACTAACATCTACTAAAGATATCCAAGTACCAAGTTCAAAATTAAAATGTACTCCATTATTTAATAAAACAATTGAAGCAAAAGCTGAAAAAGCTATAAATAAAGAAGCTAAATAACCTAAAATAATTTTCTTAGCACTAAAAGCAAAAATACCTAAAATAACAGCTGAAGCCAAAGGAGAAAAAAGTGCAATTAAAGCTAAATTTTGCATTTTATCTCTCCTTTTTCAGCTAAAGAGCTAAGCTCTAGTGTTCCTGTTTTTCTATACCATAAAACACAAAGCGCTATCCCAACAGCTACTTCACAAGCTGCAACTCCCATTACAAATAAAGCAAAAATTTGACCTTCTATGTCTTTATGAGAAGCTCCTGCTGTAACTAAAGCCAAATTAGCAGCATTTAATAAAATTTCACTTGAAATAAAAAGCATAATTAAATTTTGGCGTTTTATGATACCTATTAGACCAATGATAAACATCAAAATAGCCACAATGTAGTATTTTTCTAACATCATTGTTCGTCCTTTTTTATATTTTTTTGAGTAAGTGCTATAGCACAAATTAAAGCTATTAAAAGTAAAATTGCCATAAATTCAAAAGCAAGCATATATTTTGTAAATAGAGCAAAGCCTATTTGCTGAGTAGAATCAAGACTATAAACTTCACTAGTTTCATTTAAACCAAACTCATATCCCATAATAATACTAACTAATAAAACAGCACTAAAAATCACAGCAAAAATGAAGATTCTTTTACCTTTTAAACTTTCTTTTACTTTTATAGAAGCATCAAAAAACATCATAGCAAAACTATAAAGACCTAAAATAGCTCCACTGTAAACAATTATTTGAATTGCTCCAATAAATTCAGCATTAAGTAAAAAATAAAATCCACTTAAAAAAACCATAGCCACAGCCAAAGAACTGATAGCATAAAGCACGCTAGTGCTTAAAACACTAATTAAAAAAAATCCCAACACCAAAACACTTAATAAACAAAAAGCTATCGTTTCAAACATTTTCTTCCTTTGGAGCATCTTGCTGTCTTTGCAAATCTATCTCATAATAATTTGGAGTTTTCTTTACTAAATCATCAGCATCTTTTCTTAAACTACCACTTCCTTCAAACACCACTTGATTTTTAAGCTCATCGATAGGGGTTAAAAAATCTTCCTTTTGACCAAAATAAGATCTTTGCTCTGCGGCATTTTCATATTCTTTACCATGCACAATGGCAAGTTCAGGACAAACATCAGCACAAAATCCACAATAAATACAACGCCCTAAATTAATACTATAATTTTCGACCTTTTTGCGTCCATCTTCACTTAAACTCGTTTCCATTCTTATACAATTACTAATGCAAATTTTTTCACACAAGCCACAACCAATACAACATTCATTTTCACTTTCAATAAAACGCATCAAACGATGAACTGCACGATATCTATCATCTAAAGCAACTTTTTCCATAGGATATTTAATCGTTGCACTATTGTTTTTTTTAAACATTTCTCTTAATACGACAAATAAACCTACAAAAAGCTCCGTATTTAAAGAACGCTTGATTACTTGTATGAATTTTTCATAAGTATTTTGAGGATTTTTACGCTCAAAATCTACTTTAAAATAACCTTTTTTCATTGTTTTTTCCTATATCACAAGCACTAAAGCACTAATTAATAAATTTAAAACCGCTAAAGGTATTAAAATCAAATAACACATTCTCATTACTTGATCAGGACGCAGTTGCGGAAAAGCACCTCTAGCCCAAAAATACCAAAAGAATACAAAAGACACTTTCAAAAGCATCATAATAGCCCCTGGTATAATCCAAAAATCATTAAATCCACCCAAAAATAAAAGCGATATCATAATCGCTCCGGTAATCATGGCTGTATATTCTCCGATAAAAAACATACCCCATCTAAGTCCGCTATATTCAGTGCCATAACCTGAAACAAGTTCGGTTTCGTTTTCACTTAAACAAAGTGGAGTTCTATTAGTTTCTATAAAAATAGCTATCACAAATAAAATAAAAGCTAAAGGTTGTTTAAAAATAAGCCAAGAAAGTATGCCATCACTTTGATAGTTATTAATATCTACTAAAGACAAAGATCCAACAAGCATTACAACACACACCAAAGAAAGTCCTGCAACGCTCTCATAAGAGATAATAGAAACAAGCCCTCTTGCCCCGCCTAGCAGCGACCATTTATTATTACTTGCTAAACCTCCTAAAAAAATCGCATAAAAACTAACTCCACCCATACCTACAACAAAAAGCAAGGCCACATTAATATCAGCGATAATAGGACGAATCACTCTACCAAATAAAGTAAATTCAGGAAAAATAGGTATAGCTGCAATTGCTACAAAAGCACAAATTGCTGCAATCAATGGAGCAATTAAAAATACCACTTTTTGAGCATAAGTTGGCACTATATCCTCTTTAGTAAAAAGTTTAATCATATCAGCAACTACTTGAAGCAAGCCAAAAGGGCCTACCATATCAGGTCCTAAACGACGATGAAATAAAGCCAAAGCCTTTCTTTCAAGATAAGTTGCCAAGCCTGCTAAAGTAGCAAAAATAGCTATAACAAGCACGCATTTTATAATTGTTTCTACAATAAAAAAAGTAATATCACTCATATTTTAGCTCCTGCTTTTTCAAGCCAAACTTTTACATATCGAGTATTATCAAATAAAGATTTATAATCAATCTTACTATCATAATCCCCTAAATACGCACCATTTTCTAAAGATTCATCACATTTTACACTTATAGCAATTTGAGTTTTTTCATTTTTTAAAATAACACTATCATCTTGGTTTAAATCAAATTTTTGCATTAAATCAGACGATAAAAATAAAGCTCCAACCTCATTAAAAGCTCTATTACTAAGCTTTGAAAACTGATGAATGCTATTTGCATGATATAAAGTTAAATTTCCTTCATTTTGCTCTTTAACTTCTTGAACACTTAATGTTTTTTCAAACTCAAAATGGGAAAAATCGAGCTCATAACCTCTATGATTTACCCCACCATTATCATAATGATTTTCTAACTCATCAAAGTCAATTACCCTAAAGCCTTTATTTTGTGGTAAAAATTTAGTATAGTTGATTGTAAATTCTTCATCAAAACCTAAGGCATTTGCCAAATCATTTAAAAAATAACCTTTAAATTCTAAAGCCGCATTTGTAGGAACTAATCTTTTATCATAATTTACAAAGCTACCTTCTTGTTGATTTAAACTAGAACTTGCAAGATCAAAATGCCCATCATAAGAAAAAGTAAAATCGCCTTTTTCGTTATAACCTAATGTTTTTCCTACTTGAAAATCTTGACTTAAATCACAAATTAAACTCACGCCTAAGGTATTAGTGCAAGTTGGATTTAAAAAGACTTTAAATTCAGTATATTTTTGCACCAAAGCACAAAGTTTTGCTAGCTTGGCACTTTGCTCATCATAGTAAAAATCACTTCCTATAATAAGTGTAAATTTTTGCTTTTTTGCGAGTAAAGTCTCTAAAATATCCTCATCTATGCCAAGATTTTTCGCATAATTTGATCTTTGTACCTCTATGCTTTTTTTAATTTTTTTAGGCACAAGTTTTTTAACTTCTTCTATAATAGTTTCGTCGTTTTCATTTTGCTTTTCTATCTTTTCAATAACTTCTTCATTAATAGTTTCTTCTATTTCTTTTGTATCTTGATAATACGCATTTTCTAATGTGTTTTTAAAATCCTGCGGAAGCTCTTTGGCAAATTTTTGCAAGATAAATAATAAAATACTTTCATTATCTTTAATATCATGATTAATCTGCAAGAAATTTTTAGAATATTTATCCACACCTTTATCTTTTATAGGGTGAAAATATAGCCCTGCACCTTTATTCATTACCAAAGCGTTATTAACTTTATATCCTAGCGTTGGCGCATCATAGCGTAAAAACGAACCTACGATGATTAAAAAATCACTTTGAGTGATATCGTCTGTATTTGCATTATACATTGCATTTGCATTTTGATAAAAACAAGCTAGGAAATCTTGGAATTTTTTAGCTTCATGATTTATAAGATTAAGATTAAATTTTTTACTTAAATTTTGCAAGATTAAAGCTTCTTCATTAGTAATAAAACTATTAAATAAAATATTTTTTATTTCATTATTTTTTATCATATTTACTAATTTTTCAAAGGCTTTTTCGTCTTTACCTTGAACTTCATTTTGGGTATTAAAACCATATCTTGCAGCTTTATTTAGCGTAGCAAAAGCAAAATCATTGCTCACTCTATAAATTTTTTCTTTTTGATTATTAATACTAGTTTGTTTAATATCATAATACATCAACTCACAATCACTTGAATGTGGATTACTAGCTGGAATTTTCTTTAACTCCCAAGCATTAGATGTATATTGAAAAGCCGAACCCACCAAAGCTCCCGTTGGACATACACTTGTACATTCTCCACAAAAAGAACAATCAAGTATATCGCCACCACTTGGCGCAATTAAACTCTTTTGAAATTTAGTCCAAATAGCTAGCGCATCTTTACTCATACTTTCTTTAAAGCTTGCATCGGGTGTATTTGCTCCTCTTGGAGTAGTTTTTAAAGCGCTTTCTCCTATTTTATCTTTACAAACTGTAATACATCTTTCACACACGATACATAAAGCTGGATCATAATTAATCTCGCCCCATTTTTTATGCTCTTTATGGGTATCTTTAATCCAATAATTTTGCACATTTACTCTTGCTTTGTGTGTAAAGTTTTGAAGCTCACACTCACCGGATTTATCACATACCCCACATTGCAAAGGGTGGTTGATGCAATATGCTTGCATGATAGCATTACGCTCATCCCATAAATTTGATAAATCACTTTCTACTACCATACCTTCTTTAACTTTAGTATTGCAAGAATAAACCTTTTTACCATCAGCTTCTACCATACACATACGACAAGCAAGTGTTGGAGAACAACCATTTAAATAACAAATTGCAGGAATGAAAATATCATTTTTTCTTGCGACATTTAAGATATACTCACCCTCATTTGCCTCACATTCTATACCATTAATGATAACTTTCATTTTATAACCTTAACTTGAGCTTTTGAAAAAGCAAAATCAGCGCTTTCATAATCAAACAAAGCCACCGTGCCTTTCAAGTCATGATTGATTTTTACTATAGTTGTAAATTCTTGAGTGTTTATTTTTAAATTAATTTTATCCTCATCCTTAACCTTAGCAATTAAAGCAAAGGAAGAAGAGCAATGCAAATTTTTGTCTCCCAAAGGTGCTTGCATGATAATAGTTCCATCAAAATTATCAAGTTCTAAAAGCTCACTAAAAGAATTTTGTATTGATAAATTTTCTTCATTTTCATTAGAGCAAATTAGCAAAAGATTAAATTTATGACAAAGTTTTTCTAAAAAATACTTAATATTTTCAAAATCTTTATGTTGATATAAATTTTCATCAAAAATAATACATTTTGCTTCTTTTAAAAACTCTAAAATCTCTAAAGCTTCTTCTTCACCAAAGCAAGATTCAGCGCTTAAATACCCCTCATCAAATTCGTTAAATTCAGTCTCCAAGCTCATCTTACAAAGCAAAGCAAGCACAAAAGGCGCACTTGCAATCTCACATTTATAAAAGTTTGCTTTTAAATTTTTATCCTCTAAACAAGAAATATTATAATTTTTACTTTTGTTAAGCTTAGCGCAAAGTGAAGGATTTTTTAAAGAAAGCAAATCCACAAAACACAAAGCATTTAAACCTTCTTGATATTTTGCTAATTTCATTGTCCTACCTTTTTAAAAACTATAGTCCAATCTACTTGATTAAATTTTAAAGAATTTAAAAGTTCACAATTTTGCTCTTTTATGAAAGCAAAACTTTTTTCTACACTAGAAAAATCTCCTATTTCAAATAAAACTACTAAAACTTCACCCATATAAGCATTTTGAATGATTTGCTCTAAATCCTTAAACAAATCTTGACTTTTTCTTAAATCCACGCGTCTCATCGGTCTATCTCGCCTAAAACTATATTAATACTTCCTAAAATTGCCACTGCATCAGCCAAATATGATCCAACAAGCATTTCTTCTAAAAATGCACAATGAAAAAAGCTTGGGGTTCTAGCTCTTAATCTATATGGCCTACCGCTACCATCTGAGTGGATAAAAAATCCAAGTTCGCCTTTTGGACTTTCAGTTGGCACATACGCCTCTCCTTTTGGTGGTTTTAAACCTTGGGTTACTAGGACAAAATGTTGCATAAGAGAATAATTTTGCGTCATGATTTGCTCTTTTGAAGCACTTACATATTCAGGATGATTGCATAAAATTTCAGGCGGAGTATCTTGATAAAGCTTAGCACATTGAACTAAAATTTTTAAACTTTCTCTAAATTCTTGCATATAAACCTTATATCTTGCATAAGAATCACCCATTTTGGCCACAGGCACGCCAAAATCTACCTCATCATAAAGCAAATAAGGCTCTTCTTTTCTAACATCATAAGCAATACCACTTCCTCTTAGCATAACCCCACTACAACCCCAACTTAGCGCTTGTTCTTTGCTTACAACTCCTACATTTTCAGTTCTTGCGCGCCAAATTCTATTATCATCAAGCAAAGCTTCATAATCTTTTATATCATTTGGAAATTTATTACAAAATACCAAAAGTTCATCTAAAAAACCTTCAGGTAAATCAAGCATTACCCCGCCTATTCTCATAGATGAATGCGTAAGTCTTGCCCCGCAATATTTTTCTATTAGATCAAGCACATACTCACGCTCTCTAAAGCAGTATAAAAATACTGTCATCGCACCAATATCAAGAGCATGTGTAGCAAGCCATAACAAATGTGAAGCAATGCGGTTTAACTCAAGTAAAATCATCCTTATTGCACTTGCTCTGCGTGGAATTTCTAAACCACAAAGTTTTTCCACAGCAGCTACATAGGCATAATTATTTGCACTAGCTGCGATATAATCCATTCTATCAGTAGTTGGGATAAACTCTTGATAGATCATATTTTCAGCCATTTTTTCCATACCACGATGCATATAACCTATACAAGGAGCAGCCTTAGTGATTTCTTCTCCATCAAGCTCTAAAATAAGGCGTAAATTTCCATGAGCACTTGGATGTTGAGGGCCAAGATTTACTATCATGGTGCCATCTTCACGCTCAAAGCTTATATTTTCATAATAAGGTTTTAATTTAGTAGAAATTTGCATTTTATCTTCTCTTATCTAAAATTTTTACTTGTGTTCTTTTGGCTTTTTTCACAAAAGGCACGCCACCTTCTTCTTGATATTCTTGTAGGTATTTATCCTCTCTTGGAGCTTCGCCTTTACCAACCTCATGATAAATTCTACTAAAGTTTAGCGTGTCTTTTTCATCTACAAAACCTGGATCTCTATTTTCCTCACCTACAACCTCACGGTATTCTTTTCCAAAAATTTTATCTATCTCATACCACTTAGCAAATTCATCACCATGCAAAGGATAGCTTTTTAAAAAAGGATGTCCATACCAATCATCAGGCATTAAAAGTCTTTTTAAATTTGGATGATTGATGATGAAAATTCCAAACATATCATATATTTCTCTCTCACACCAATTAGCACCCTTAAAAACGCTCATAACACTTTGAAGCCTTTCTTTTAAACCAACGAAAGTTTTTATTCTCACTCTTAAATTTTTCTCCATATTTAAAAGCTGATAATATACTTCAAAACCCTGTTTTTGAGCGACAAAATCAATCGCACTTGCGTCAGTAAAACAGCTATAACCTAAATTCTTAAGCTTATCAAGAATAGCAACATTATCATCTTTGTTTATCTCAATCACCCAAAAATCAAGCTCTATAAAAGAATTTTTTAACTCAAATTCTTGACTTAAAATTTGATGATCACTCTCAAAAACACTACCCTCTGTGCTTAATTTTTTAGTTATAGGTGCATGGTAAAATCTATCCTCATAATAATTTTTTAGTTGAGCATTTTTCTTATCGCTATATTTTCTCATCATATAAGCCTTTTTGGAGCTATTTTTCTGCTTGCTTTTTCTTTACGAATTCTTTTTTGCAAAATCATCAAAGCAAATTGAAAAGTTTCAGGACGCGGGGCACAGCCTGGTACATAAATATCAACAGGAATAATCCTATCCACTCCTTGGACAGTAGAATAGGTATTAAACATACCGCCGGTATTTGCACAAGAACCCATAGAAATAACCCATTTAGGATCAGGCATTTGATCATAAAGTCTTCTTGTAAATTCAGCATGTTTTTTACTTAAAGTACCCGCTATAATCATTACTTCAGATTGTCTTGGACTTGCTCTAAAAATTGTTCCAAATCTATCAAAATCATATCTTGCACCACCTGCTGCCATCATTTCAATAGCACAACAAGCAAGTCCATAAGATAGTGCCCATAAAGAATTACTTCTACCCCATTGCACTAACTTATCAACCGTAGTTAAAACAACTGGCGCATTACTCATTTTTTGATACTCTGCCATGCAAATGCTCCTTTTTTATAAGCATATAAAAAGCCTACTGCAAGTAATAAAATAAAAACAAACACTTCCACTAAGGCGAATAAAGATAAGCCATATTTTGAAAGTTCCGCGGTTAAATCTTTAAAAATCACCGCCCAAGGAAATAAAAACACCACTTCAATATCAAGCAAAATAAAAATCAAAGCAAAAACAAAAAATTGAGAATTGATTTTATTTGCTTGTTTAGAAGCCATAGGCCCACACTCATAAATTCCTAGTCCAAGTTTTTTTCTATTATGAGAGGCTAGCTTAGAGCCTATTTTAGAAGAAATATACACCAAAGTAAAAAATATAACACTTGCAATAACAAGCATTGCAAAGATGCCAAAGTATTGATGCTCTATAGTTGCGTGCGTCATAATAAACCTTTTATTTAAGCATAATTAAATTTATTTTACTTCAATTTAGCTATATAAAAACTTATTATCAAAAAAATAAATTTTTATGTATTTCAAAATGAAACAGTTTTTATCTTTATTATAAATACATTTTTTTATGGCAAATATTTTGTAAGATTTTTTCCTGATGAGAAATAAAAATATAAGTAATATCGTATTTTTTTTGAAAAGCATATAAATAATTTAGAATTTTACAAGTAGTTGGTATATCAAGTGCTGCTGTGATTTCATCTAAAATAAGCAATTTTGGTTTTAAAAGCAAAGCTCTAATCAAACCTAATCTTTGGCTTTGACCGCCACTTAATTTAGAAGGTTTTAAATTTAAAATATCTTTTTCAAGCTCAAAAGCATCAAAAAGTTTAAAAAGCTCTCCAAAATCGGGCTTAAGTTTAAAATTTTCATACACATCAATCAAAAGTCTTTTGGCACTTTTGTAAGGATTTAAAGCTAACTTTTGATCTTGGAAAATATATTGAATTTTTTGGCGTAATTTTCTTTGAGCGTTAAAATCTAAATTTAATATATTTTCATTTTCAAACAAAACTTCTCCAGTATTTGCACATTCAAGCATACAAAGAATTTTAGCTAAAGTGCTTTTACCACTACCACTTTCCCCACAAAGCAATAAATTTTCATTTTGATTTAAAGAAAAACTCACATCTTTAAAAACAAAAATTTCCTCTTCCTTTAAATACCAATGTTTTTTAAATTTATAAGATTTGCTTAAATTTTTAACTTCTAAAAACATTCTCATTCTCAAAATAATTTAACAATTCTTTAGCAAAAACACCTTTTGGATTGCTTAAAAACTCTTTCACGGGCATTTGATAAATCAAAGTTTTATCTTCTATGATAGCCACCTCATCACAAAGCTCTTTAGCTAAATTTATATCATGAGTAATGAAAATGAGATTTTTAAATTGTGTTTTTAACTCTTTTAAAATAGCGATGATTTTTTCTTCATTAGCTCTATCAAGTGAGCTTGTAATCTCATCACACAATAAATACTTAGCCTCGCTTAGTAAAGCTAGAGCTATTTGAATGCGTCTTGCCATACCACCACTTAACTGATATATAAAAGAATGCCATAAAAGATCATGATTTTTAAGCCCTAAACACTCAAAATAATAAAAGGCCTTTTCTTTAATCTCTTTTGTGCTTAAATTAGTATGAGTTTTTAAAACTATATTAAAATAACTCCCTATATCAACAAGAGGATAAAAACTCCCATAAACATCTTGAAAAAGTAAATTTACCTTAGTTCTTAAAATATTTAGCTCTTTTTCTTTTAAAATTAAAATATCTTTTTGATCTATCCTAAATTTTTGTGCATTGAGTTTATAGTGTTTATCAAAAAGCTTAATCATGCTTTTTAAAAGCAAGCTTTTTCCCGCTCCACTTTTACCCATGATAGCCAAAGCTTTACCATCTTCTAAATTAAGATTTATATCTTTTAATAAGATCTTATCTTTAAAGCTAAGATTTAAATTTGCAATTTCTATCATGCTTTAATCTCTTCTTGTAAGTCATTACCCAAAGCAAGCAAAGGTAGGATAAGCATAAGTATAAAGGCTACTGGAAAAACTATCATCCACCAAAATCCTAAAAACACAGCCTTACTTGCTTCATTTAACATATTTCCTAAACTTGGAGTCCAAAGCTCTACACCCAAGCCAAAAAAGCTTAAAGTAGCTTCACTTGTAATAGCATGGGCGATATTTAAAACAAAAAGCACAAAAAGCAAATTCCAACAAGCAGGTAAAAGCTCACTAAATAAAGCTTTCATCTTACTAGAGCCTAGAATGATAGCATTTTGATAAAACTCAAGTTTTTGAAATTTATTAAGCTGAGTATCAAGTACTTTTGCCACAAAAGCAAAATGCCCCAAAGCGATGATAAAAATCATACTCCACAAAGATCCCGCCAAAAAACTTTGAAAAAACATAATCACAAGTAAAGAAGGTAAAGCCAAAAGCATATCAAGCACTCTAGCAAAAAAAGCATAAGCAAAAAATCTTGTTAAAAACACATAAACACAAGCAAAAAGTACGCTAAAAAATGCCGCCATTACCCCTACAAATAAAGAAATACGCAAGGCATATAAAATACGCGTAAAAACATCTCTACCAAGTAAATCTGTGCCAAAAATATGACTTAAATTTGGGGCTATTTTAGCCTTGCTTAAATCCACTAAATTAGGATCATAAGAGCTTATTAAAGGTGCAAAAAGTGCTAAAATAAAACTTAGCAAAATCATCATCACATAAAACTTACGCATTAGCAAACCTTGGATTAATCATCTTGCAAATTATCTCTACGATAAAATTTACAAGCACTACCACTAAAATGCTAAAAATTACCACAGCTAGCACCACAGGATAGTCTTTAAACAATATACTTTTAATCACTAAATTTCCAACACCCTCGTAAGAAAACACACTTTCTACTATATAAGTTCCCATTAAAAAACTCACAAAGGAAGCACCAAAATACGCGAGTATAGAAGCAAAAGCATCTTTTAATACAAAATGCAAATAAATTCTTTTTTTACTAAGTCCTCTTGCAAAAGCACTTTCTATAAAGCCCTGATTTAAACTATCAATCAAACTTGTCCTTATAAAACGCACAAAAACAGCTAAATGTGAAAGCACTAAAGCACACACTGGTAAAAACAAATGCCACAAACGATTAAATATATCATCTTCAAAGCCAATATCAGCAATAGCCGAACTTGGAAAAAGCTTAAAAAATACAGCAAAAACTAAAATAAGCATTAGCGATAAAGAAAAAGTAGGCAATGCAAAAAAACTCATCGTTGAAAAGGTAATAATTTTATCCAAAAAACTATCTTTATAAAGAACGCAAAAAAGTGCCAAAACCAAAGACAACACAAAAAGCACCAAAAAAGCCAAACTTCCTAGTATGATGGTATAGGGAAGTTTTTCTTTTAAAATTTCACTAACCTTTTCTCCGCTGATTAAAGAGTAGGAAAAGTCGCCTTTCATGGCATTAAAAAGCCAATTTTCATACTGCTCTAATAAAGGCTTGTCTAAATTTAAATTATGCTCAATTTCTTCTTTTATTTTAAGGCTAGTTCCTTGAGGCACACTAGCAAAAACCACACTTCCTTTAGCATGATAAATCATCACAAAACATAAAAAACTTGCAAAAATCATCAAAAAAAACGCCCATAAAAGGCGTTTAAAAATGAGTTTTAGCACTAATTTTTGCTCCACTCATAAGCATTCCAAGTAAAACCTACCCCATGATGACCTAAAATATGAGGTTTTATACCTTGGATATTTTTAGCAAAAACTAAAGGATAATCGATATAAGCTATAAATAAAAATGCAGGATCTTTATATAAAGCGTCAATAAATTCTTTATAGTATTTTTTTCTTTCATTTACATCAAGTGAATTTCTAGCTTTTATCAAAGCTTCATCAACTTTAGCATTTTGATAATGACCAAAATTCCATCCACTAGAGTTTAAAGCACTATCTTGAGAGCTTTCAAAAACTCTAAAAGTATGAAAATCAGGATCATAAGGACTACCCCAACCTACCAAAAAGCTGTCAATCTTAGTATAGTCAAAACTTCCACTCGGCTTAGCAACTGCCTTTGCCTTAATGCCAAGCTTTAAAAACTCACTTTGTAAGATATTTACCAAAGCTATTCTTAGTGGATCTTCACTCATAGCATACATTTCAAAGCTAAATTCTTTGCCATTTTTTTCTAAAATTCCATTTTTGTTTTTCACAAAGCCTGCTTTTGCTAAAAGCTCATTTGCTTTTTTTACATCATAAGTATAAGTTGCAAATTCTTTAGGATTTGCCCATGATTTTTCCAAAGGATGATTTGCTACTTTTCCAAAAGAATGCAAAAGAGAATCCACAATAGCTTTTTTATCGATAGCGTAATTTAGCGCTAAACGCACATTTTGATCTTTTAAAAACTCATGATTAAAATTAAACATCAAAGCACGATAATCAGCCGAAGGCTCTATAAGCATTTTAAAGTTTTTATCATTTGCAAAATTTGAAGCTAGAGCAAAATCAACTAAAGCTACATCAATAGAACCATTTTTAAGCTCAATAGCACTAATACTTGGATCTTTAATATGTTTTAGTATGAGTTTTGGTGTTTTTACCTTAGCTAAATGATAATTTTCATTTGCTTCTAAGATCATGTATTGACCTTTTTTCCATTGTTTTAGCTTATATGGTCCTGTTCCTATAGGCATTTGATTAAATTTAGTAGTATTTAAATTTTCTTTTTCAAGTAAATGTTTTGGTAAAATTCCCACACTCAAAGCGTCTAAAAATGCAGGAAAAGGCTTTGAAAGTGTGATAATCAAATAATAATCATCAATAATTTTTACTTCTTTAACTGCGTCAAAATTTACCTTTGAGGGTGAATTTAACTTCTCATCTTTTAAAGCATTTATACTAAATTCCACATCTTTGGCACTAAATTTAGTCCCATCATGCCACAATATATCATCTCTTAAAGTAAATTCATAAACAAGCCCATCTTTACTAACTTTCCAAGATCTAGCAAGATCAGGCGCTAAGCTCATATTTTCATCAAAGCGTGTAAGTCCTGAAAACACAAGAGCAATTGCCACATCATGATCTTCACTAAAAAGCGGATTTATACGCTCTGGCTCATTTTCCACTGCTATAACGATCGTATCTTTTGGCGTAATAGCAAAAAGATTTAAAGCACAAAAAAACATTAAAAAAAATCTCAACATAAAAGGCCTTTCTTATAAGAATAAAGTGTAATTATAACGCTTTTTAATCATAAGCTTTGGTAAAAATTTCATTTTTATCATCAAATAAAAGTTGCAAATACCTCTCATATTGCTTTAGTATATCTACGATGATTTCTTGCTCATTTAAATACTCTATATTATAACCATTACGCGAATCAGCAAAGAAAGTTTGTGGCTCAAAGATAAATTCTTTAGAATAAGTTGGCATAAATTTATCATCAATTATGCTTTGGCTTGCTTGTTTTTTTACTACTTGCACTCCATAGATAAAATCTTTTGCAAATTCTTTTTTTATAATCAAACTTATACTTGATTTTTCTTGAACGATCTGTGTTTTCAAGCCGTAGTTTTTTAGACTTTGGCTGAGTGATTCCATAGCATTTTTAACTTTGGTATTTAAGAAATTTTGTATGTCTTGTTCTTTGCTTTGTTTTAAAATTCTAGCAAGTCTTTCTTGCCAAAATTCTCCTGTAAAATACACACTACTTTGACTAAGCTTAGTTAAAGAGTAATTCACATCTACAATTAAGCCTTTAAGCAATGAAAAACACATCAAACAAAGCAAAAATGCAAAAGGTAAAGCCACTATCATAGTGATACTTAAAATCGCCCCCAAGCCGCCTGAATACAGTAAAGAAGTAGCTAAAAGCGCAAGCACAAAACCCCAAAGGATATTTTGCCATTTGTATGGCTCATGAGCGCCACCACTACTTAAAGAATTTAACACAAATATCCCACTATCTGCTGAAGTGATGAAAAACAAAGCTAAAACTAAAAGCGCAAGCAAAGAACTAAAATAAGAAAAAGAAAAATTTTGTAAAAAATAAAAAAGCAAACTTTCAGGTGCTGAAGTAAAAGGACTTAAAATATCATTGAAATTTAAAGCACTATTGCCAAAAATGCTAAACCAAAGTATATTAAAACTAGTAGGCACTACAAGCACGCCAAAAATAAATTCCCTTATCGTTCTACCACGAGAAATCTTAGCAATGAAAAAGCCCACAAAAGGTGCCCAACTAAGCCACCAAGCCCAATAATAAATAGTCCAATTATTAAACCATTCTATATGTTCTTTTTCATAATAATAAGTCTTAAAGCTCAAAGAAATTAAATTTTGCAAATAATTTCCAATATTAGAGCTAAATTGTGAAAGAATTTGGATGGTATTTGTTGAAAAAAGCACAAAAAGCATTAAACACACTGCAAAAACTAAATTTGCTTCACTTAAAATTTTTAAACCCTTTGTTAGGCCACTAATCGATGAGAGCGTGGCCAAAGAAATAATGATGATTATAATCACGCTTTGTTCTAAAAAGCTTTGTCCGTTTAAAATACCCAAATTTGAAAAGCCCGCATTTAGTTGAGATGCACTATAACCAAGTGTGGTACTAATGCCAAAAACCGTGACAATTAAAGCAAGCATATCAACTAAATTTCCCCAAAAACCATAAATTTTATCTTTAAGCAAAGGGTAAAAAGCACTACGCAAACTAAGAGGCATTTTATATCTAAAACCAAAATACGCCATAGCCAAAGCACACACCCCATAAATAGCCCATGGGTGAATTCCCCAGTGAAAGATAGTATGTAGCATAGCTTCTTCATCGCTTGTTTGCAAGGCTTTTTTATGTATGAGAGGTTCAGCCACACCAAAATACATAAGCCCCACGCCCATACCCGTAGCAAAAAGCATAGCAAGCCAAGAAGTAAATTTAAAATGAGGTTTTTCATCATCATCGCCGAGTTTAATATCGCCAAATTTTGAAAGTGCAAGTGCGAGCATAAAACACACAAAAAAGCTCACACTTAATATATAAAACCATGAAAAATTTGCAAAAATTCCACTTTTTATATGATTGATAAAATCATTTGTAAGTTTAGGCAAGAAAATACAACTAAGGCTTAAAACAACTATAATACTAATACTTGGTAAAAATACTGCCTTTTTAAAACTTGTTTTTAACATGATTTTCCTTTTTATAGTTTTAAAATTTAAGTTAATACCTTTTTTACTATGTCAAAAAATATCTTAAATATAACTAAAATCAATAAAATAGCAAAGGTTGATAAAAATATAATTTAATTAATGTTTTAAAAACCAAGAAGTTAATTTTTGATTTGAAGGTGATTTTAGAATTTACACTAAGTGCAAATTCTAAATAAATCAATAAAGTATAATATGAACCTTTTGAGATCCATGAACTCCAAAAACAGTGATAAGTTCAATATCTGCAGTTCTTGATGGCCCTGCTATAAACAAAATATTGCTAGGTAAAATTTCATTTTCTTCTTTTACTAAATTCAATGCTTGGCTAATGCTTTTTACAATATTTTCTTTTTTTAATAAAACAATACAAAGCATAGGAGCCAAAGAAAGCATTCTTGGTTGAGTTTTATCAGACAAAACTAAAGCAACGCCATGTGAGCTTACTCCAACTCTTGCTTGGATGATAGAAAAATCACTATGAAAAACTTCTTTTCGTATTTTTTCAATCTCTTGATTAAAACAAGTCTTTTTTTCGGCTTCAATTTTATTTATATCTAAATTTAAATTATCAGGATAAATAAGACTTTTATAGCCATAACTTTTAACAATTTGATTGATTTTTTCTTCTAATTCTTCTAACGAGCTTTCTTCTACTATGTATTTATTTGCACTCATTTTTTCTTTTAACTCACTATACATATCATCACTTGTTTTGATATGCTCTATAGGATCCATAGTCGGGATTTTTTCAAAAGATAAATGTGTATTTTTAATCTTATCCAAAATAGCTTTTTTGCTTTGTGAAGAAATTTCATTTATTCTACTCACACTTTACTCCTTGCATATTTTCAAGTTCTTTATAAAGATCAAGTTTTATTTGTGGAAATTCCTTATAAGCACTCCATTTTTTAACTACTGGTAAAGAATTTTTTCCTTTTTGCAAAAGCCAATTAAAATTATGTAAATTTGCTAAAGTATTTTTCCAAATAATAGGAGTTGTAGCTACTTTTTCAAAAATCTTAAATGCCATAGCTTCAGCAGTATTTGGAGTGATATTATCAAAACTTCCTTGACCTACTTTTGCTGCTCTTAATTTGCGTATTAAATCCGCAAGAGGAATTCTTACTGGACAAACTTCAGAACATCTTCCACAAAGCGAGCAAAAAGTAAGAATATCACCATTTTCTTGCATACCAAAAAGATTAGGACTTATGACTTCTCCAATCGGCCCTGGATATACACTTTGATAAGTATGGCCGCCTATTTTATCATACACAGGACAAAAATTCATACAAGCCCCACATCTTATACAACGCAAAGCTTCATAATAATCTTCATCATTTAGCATTTTGCTTCTATTATGATCAAAAAGAATAATATGCACTTCTTTTGGGCCATCTAAATCTCCATTTTTTCTAGGTCCTGTAATGATATTGTTATAAGTTGGTATAAATTGACCCGTAGCTGATGGAGTAAGCAAAGACACCATAGTGGCAGCATCTTCAAAGCTTTCCATAACTTTTTCTATACCACAAAGTGCTACATGTATATCACTTGCTGTGGTACACATCCTACCATTTCCCTCATTTTCTATAAGCCAAAAAGCGCCTTCTTTAGACATAGCAAAATTTACTCCGCTAAGTCCCATTTTAAGCCCTTCAAATTCATCTCTTAAATGCTTTCTTGCAATAGAATTTAGCTTTTCTGGCTCACTTTCTAAATTAGAGCCTAATTTTTCTTGAAAAATTTTACCAATTTCATAGCGGTTCTTATGTACCGCTGGAACTACAATATGCACGGGAGTTTCATCATTTAACTGCAATATAAGTTCGCCTAAATCTGTTTCTATGGCTTTTAAGCCTTTGGATTCTAGGTAGTGGTTTAAACCTATTTCCTCACTAGCCATAGATTTACCTTTTAGAATTTTACCGATGTTTTTTTCTACCATTAATTCATATATAATCTCACAGGCATCCTCATCAGAACTCGCCCAATGGACATTTATGCCATTTTTAGTGGCATTTTGTTCAAATTCTAAAAGCCTATCGTGTAAAGTTGATAAAGCATTGTTTTTAGCTTGCTTAGCTTTAGATCTTAGTCCTTGCCAATCATTAAATTTCTCATCTATAACTTTTAAACGATTTTTTTGCAAAGTATGCATGGCAGATCTTAAATTCTCTCGCATTTGCTTATCATGAATTTTCACATCCACAATTTGTTCATGTGTCATTTTCATATCGCAACTCCTTCAAGACGCTTGTTTAAAAAATCATACAAATGAATTCCTTTTATATCAAGCCCCATTTTACTCATCGTGCCTGCAATATTCATCAAACACCCACCATCAGAACTTAATACATATTTTACGCCTGTATTTTGGATATCTTTGATTTTTTCTTGTGCCATAGAGTTTGAAATTTGAGGCTCTTTCACAGAAAAAGTTCCTCCAAAACCACAGCATTCTTCTTCAAATTCTAGAGGAATTAATTCCACATTTTTGAGTTTTTTTAGCAGATTTTTGCTCGCTTGTATGCTTTTTTGAATTCTTAATGCATGGCAGTTAGAGTGCCAAGTCACTTTTATAGGCTCACCTTTATCTTCATAATCAACCTTTAAAACCTCATCTAAATACTGGCTAAGATCAATCACTCTAGAGCTAAATTCCTTTACCAAGTTAAAATGCTCATCATCTTTGAAAAGCTCTAAATAATCATGACTCATCATCCCCGCACAAGAACCGCTTGGCACTACTATAGGATAATCTTGAGTAAAAAGTTTTATATTATGCAAAGCTATATTTTTACTTTCTTTAAAATACCCTGAATTAAATGAGGGTTGAGAGCAGCAAGTTTGCTGCTTTTTAAATAAAACTTCAACTCCCTCTCTTCTTAAAAGTCTAACCGCGTTTAAAACACTTTCTTGCATTATCGCACTACCCAAACAAGTAGCAAATAAATACACTTTTTTCATCATCAATCCTTATTTTAAAAGCACTGCTTCAGGGATAATCCCGTGGAAGAAAAATGCTATAACAAAAGTCCAAATTCCTATTAGAATTATAAAACCTATTGAGTATTTTAAAGTAAATCTAAACAATTCAGATTCTTTTCCTACAAGTCCAACTGCTGCACAAGCTACCGCTATACTTTGAGGAGATATCATTTTACCCACAACTCCACCAACAGAATTTGCTGCTAAAAATAAAGCTTCTGAAATTCCTAATTTTTGAGCACTAACTTGCTGTAATGTCCCAAAAAGCAAATTTGAACTAGTATCAGAACCTGTTAAAAACACACCTATCCATCCTATGATAGGAGAAAAAAATGCATAAGCATCGCCTGTATTTGAAAAAGCAAGTCCTAAAGTAGTGCTCATACCGCTATTTTTAGCTATAAAGGCAAAAGCAACTACTAAGCCTATAGTTAAGCATGGAGTGGCCATTTCTTTTAAAGTTTCCCAAAAACACTCGGTAGCTTCGTTGATTTTTATTTTCAACACAACAATGCTCATTAAAGCAGCCACTAAAATAGCAGTTCCTGCTTGTGCTACTAAATCTATAGTATGTGATGGAATCATTGTTTTTGTGATTTGTGGATTAACTATATCAGGACTTATGATAGCTCCTAAGGCTTCATTAAATTTCAAAGTAAATTGCATAAAATTTAATATTCCATCTTTAGCAAATAAAGCCTTAAACCAAGGTTGAGTCCATATAATAATGCAAATAATCAAAAGTATAAAAGGAATCCAAGCTAAAAATACTTTTTTAAATTCTAGCTTTTGTGAGTTTTCAAAGTCTTTTACATCATCTAATCTAAAAATATTTTTTGGCTTCCAAAATTTTAAAAATATCGTAGTAACAGACAAAGAAACAACCGCTGAAATAATATCTGGAAGTTCTGCACCTAAATGATTTGAACTCCAAAATTGTGTAGCAGTAAAAGAAATGGCTGCGACAAAAATAGCAGGAAAGGTTTCTTTAACCCCTTTTAAACCATCCATTAAAAATACTATAAAAAATGGTATAGTCAAGCTAAGAGGCACAAGCATTCTACCCACCATAGCTGAAACACCGTGCTGTTCTATACCTGCTAGATTACTCATCGCTATGATAGGAATTCCAACTGCTCCAAAAGCTACCGGAGCGGTATTGGCTATGAGACAAAGTCCTGCAGCGTATAATGGTCTAAGCCCAAGTCCTACAAGTAATGCAGCGGTAATAGCCACTGGCCCTCCAAAACCTATAGCACCTTCTAAAAAAGAACCAAAACAAAATCCAATCAAAATCACTTGAATTCTATGATCTGGAGTGATACTCATAACACTTTGTTTTATCACTTCAAACGAGCCTGATTTGATAGAAAGTTTATATAAAAATATGGCCGCGATGATGATCCAAGCTATAGGCCAAATACCATTTGTAAAACCTTGTATAAAGCTAGCACCTAATAAAGAAAACGGCATATCATAAGCAAACAATGCCACAACACTTGATAAAATAAGAGTTAAAAAGCCTGCTTGATAACCTTTGAGTTTGAAAACTACAAGAGAAAGCAAAAAGCACAAAATAGGCAAAAAAGCCACCAAAGCACTTAAAAGTATGTTGTCAAATGGATTATATATTTGTTGCCACATATTTTTCCTTTTGATAAAAATTTCCAATATCTAGCTTAACAAATATTTTTATTTTTGTGTATTTTTGTTAGAAAAAATTAACTATATGAGTATAAGAGTAACATTTCGTATAAAAATTCTCTTTTAATAAAAACAAAAATTTACACTTTACAAATGAAATATAAAGTATTGTTTATATTTGAAACAAAATATAAATATAATAAAAATATTTATATCAAAAGTATTTTTAAATCAAATTTTTCATCACACTTTAAAGCTAAAAGCATGATTTTGCTTTCAGCTTGGTACTATGGAGTTTTTGCGTGCGGTTTTTTGGAGTGAGAATATCACTAAAGCTACAAGTATAAAATACACCACAGATAAGCTAAGCAATAAAGGATAAGTAGCGTTGGTGTCTTTTTCTAAAAAGCTTCCAAACACAGGAAGCATTAAACTAGGTTTTGCAAGTAGCGTAAAAATACAAACTATATAAGAAATACCTACAAAAAGAAATCTTTTAGGCTTGCTATCAAAAACCATTATAAGTATAAAAGTACATGCAAATAGCATTATGATCATAAAATGAGTAATAATCGACTTAGGAAATCCTATGCAATAAACCACTCCTACAAACAAAGGCAAAAGCAAGAACCATAAGTATTTTTTATTCAACAATGCAACTAAAGTCACTAACAATACAAAACCGAGAGAAAAATAAATCTCAGTTTTAGATAATAAACTGTCCAAGTTTTTAAATTCTTGCTCTATATTCAAGGATAAAAAATTATAAGTCGTTTTATTGTGTTCTTTAAAGATATAACTTTCGTTAGTATCTACTTGAACAATGTGATATTTTGCATTATTTTCTATACTAGGTTGTTTAAATTTATCAAGCACAAAAGAAAAAACACTAAAAAGCATGATGATGATAAGTAGATTATGAAACACCTTTAGCAAGTCTGTATGATGATCACAAAGTTTACGGTAGAGAAAGAGTTGCCATTTATCTACTATATCTTTAAGAGTCTTGCCTTTTTTATTTTTTAGTTCTATCTCTTTACAATAAAGCTCGTATTTATGAAAATTTGAAGCT
The DNA here is from genome assembly GCF_025771325.1 of Campylobacter sp. RKI_CA19_01122. NCBI lineage: Bacteria > Pseudomonadati > Campylobacterota > Epsilonproteobacteria > Campylobacterales > Campylobacteraceae > Campylobacter > Campylobacter sp. RKI_CA19_01122. The sequence continues at coordinate 124,054 of NZ_JAKMPZ010000005.1, forward strand.
TCTAAAAGATTATTATCTTTTATCAATGCATTTTTAAAAACTCTAAAAGAATCTCTAAAATCATTTGCAAATTTATCTAAAGATTTTTTATCTTTTTCATTTTTATCTTTATTAAAATATTCATGCTCTTGTTTGATTTGTTTTTCCAAATCATCAAATGTAAAATTTAAAGTTATATTTAAAGCATTAAAATTATCTTTCAAAATTATTTGAGAAAAATTTGGAGCTTTATCAAAAGTTACTCCGTAAAAACAAGCTATTTTTTCAAATTCACACTCGTGAAAATCAGCATAGCTATAAAATTTAGAATTGTTAAAATAGGCATTATCTTCAAAATGAGCATTTGAAAAATTTAATTTTGCTTTATTATCCCCATCTCGTTCATATCCAAATTCGCTATCCACAAAATAACACCTATTTTCAAATTTATTTTTCCACAAATTTATATTTTTTATAGCACAGTTTTTTATAAAAAGATGTCCTTTAATTTTATTTTCTTGCAAATCTAAGGATGTAATTTTTATATCGCTTTGCTTATCATAGCAATTTATAAAAACCAAATGATCTAAAAATTGGTTTTGATGTATTTTTAAGTCATTATAAAACGCACACTGATCAAAAGTTAATGTTTTTTCAAAAATAATATTTTTTAATTTGATTAACACTTTTTCAAAAGTACAATTATAAAAATATAGATGGTTTTTAATTGTCTCTATATTATCTTTTCCCGTATCTTCTGGCTTATTCATATACAAATCAATATTGCAATTATTAAAAATAATATTACTTGGAATACTTTTTATCCTATCATATGATAAAGATATATCTATTTTGCTACCTCCTTTATCGTAAATCAAATACCATTTTTCATTATCAGAAAATAACTCATCTCTTTGCCTAAAGTCTTCTTTTTCTTTTATTATTTCTAGCGTTTTTTTATCACTTAAATCAAATATATATTGTTTATCTATAGATAAAACTTCGGATAATTTCTCTTTGATATTAGTAGCTTCTTGGCTATTAATTTTACTCTTGTTTTCACCACTTTCACTCTTATTATTCTGATGTGTTTTTTTACAACATTTTTCTAAAGTATGAAGTATTTTTTCAAGTGTTTCTTCTATCATTTCATCTTCCTATATTTCAACTTGGCACTATGGAGTTTTTACGTGCGGTTTTTTAAAAAAGAAACAAAATCTTTTCTTAAATCATTTAAATTTTTATATCTATTCTCTATATTTTCATCAGTTGCTTTTTGTAAAAAGTTGCATTTAGCTTTTTCCATATTTGTTTTTCCAGTGGCTACAAAATACAAAACTCTACTTAAAGCATAAATTTCATCACTTGTATCATAGTTTTTAAAACCCTTTTTTTGTAATCTAGAAATTTCATTTAAACTTCCTTTTACTTCTGTATTTTCACTTGTTAATTGACTATCAATCTCTTTTATAAGCCCAAAATCTGAAATTTTTACTACAGGATAAATATCATCGTATATCTTTAATAAAATATTTTTAAAGCTTATATCTCTATGTAATATTTTTTTATTCCATAAAATTTCAATACCTCTAATTATTTGACAACCTAAACTAATTTTTTCATCAATCAAAAGTTTGGAATTATTTTGATTTATATATTTTTCTAAAGTAAAATCAGCATATTCCATAATATATTCATTTCTATTTTTATTTAAAGAATATACTTTTAAAATATAAGGATTATTTATATTTTTCATTGTTTCAAATTCTTTTAAAAATCTTTCAATTTCTTTAGTATTTGCATTTTCATTTAATCTTTTTAAAGCAAAATCACATTGATAAAATTCATCATAATATTTAAATACTTTCGCATAAGAACCGCAACCAATATTTTTTAATTGATACTCTATATTAGTTTTTGAATTTTTAATAAAATCTGATTTTTTAAATATAGGAATAACTTCATATATTCCTATTTTTTCCATACCTTCAGGAAGTTCGCTACCGTAACTAGATTGTAAGAATTCTAAACATTTATTAAATATTTGATTATAATACCTATCTATTTCAAAAGACAATTCACTATTTTTTAACTCTTTTTCTAATTGTTTTGCTATTTCTATACTTTCTTTTAAACTTCTACTATTTTCTGCCCAATAATGTCTAATACTTGTTTGAGTGACCGGAAGTCGCTCGTTCATTGCTTTAAAATCTTTAATAATTTCACTATGTAAAGTTGAAAAAATAATCTGCAATTTTTTATCACAAATACTATCATATAATTCACTATATGCTAAAGTTTTTTTATAATCAATTGCTTTATAAGCAATCTCAATAGCATTTCTTACTAAATCCATTTTCACTTATTTCCTTCAATGATTTTTATTTCTTCTTCGTTTAGGTTGTAAAGTTTATAAACGATAGAGTTTATTTTGTCTTCTTGGGCTTTGGTGTTTGCGTTTTTGTCTTGCTCTTTTAAAACTAAAATCTCATCGACTAAGCTTATAAGCTCGTTTGCTAGTTTTTCATTTTTAGAATTTATTTTTGGTATAGGAAATTTTTCTACATATTGATTTGATAATAAAAAACCTTTATCTGAATACAAATGCCCGATATTTTTAAAATAATAAAATATCAAACTAGAATTTAAAAATCCCAAAAGATATTTAAGTTAATTTTTAGAATTTCCTACCATAAAAGCCATAGAATCCAATAAAACACGCTCGTTTTCTAAAATAAAACTCGGTTCTTGGGTTACTCTTTGCCAGCCTATCTTTTCTTTTTCAAATTCTTGATAATAATTTGCTCCCCATCTTTGCAAACAATACCACTCATAACGAATTCCTGTTTCAGCTTTATTTCTATTAGATAATTTTTCTTTATGTGATAATAAGTGATTATATAAGCTCGAATATTGTTCTTTTAAATCTTGTTCATTTTCTAGCATTGTTTTTGGCTTTTCAACATTTGGAAAATGCCAAGGTATAAATATCACCCAAAGCCCTGCCCACTCATAACTATATCTTTTTATATCTCTACCGCGTAGCATTTTGCGTATGAGTTTGGCGGTGCGTTCTTTTTCGGCTTCATCTTTGCATTTAGTTAAAATTTCATCTCTTTTTTCAGTAGTAATGATAAAGGCTTCATTAAGCCCTGTTAAAATTCCACGATATATATTAAGCCCATGCCAGTCTTTAAGTGGAGTGCCGTGCTTTTCTATCTTTGCTTTTAGTGCGTTTGTGCTTTCATCATTGAAAGTAAAGCATTCTTTGCTTAAAGAATTTTGTGCGATTTTGTTAAAATTTAAAATGCTTTCTATATTAAAGTCATTTTCTTTTAAAAGCTCGGTGCTTGGGGCTAGGTATTTGAAGCTATTATCTTTAGTTTTTGCTTTTTCAAAGCTTAGTATGGAAGTATCTACCGTAGCACTATCAAAGACTTTTATACCATTTAGATCGATGTATTCTAAAAGTGTGGTATTTTTAAGCAAAAATTCACGCAAAGGCTCTCCATAACCTGCTCTTGTGTATTTGTTTGAAGTGATGAAAGACAAAACACCATTTTGCTTTAGCACATTAAACCCAAGCTCATAAAAGTAAGTATAAATGTCGCTTGTGCCTTTATATACTTTATAGTTTTTAGCTAAATTTGGCTTTAACTCTTTGATGTCTTCTTGTCTGATGTAAGGTGGGTTACCGATGATGAGATCAAACCCTTGAAAGCTCCCGCCCTCATCAAGCACTTCGCTAAATTCAAAACGCCATTCAAAAGGATTTGCACTTTCTAAGTCAAATATACTCTCATAAAGCTTTTTAAGCTTTTTAAATTCTTTCTTAGCAGCACTTTCATCAAAGTCAAATTCAAACATATTTTTAGAGAAAAATGCTCTAAAATTCTCATCTTTTTCATCTTGTGCTAAAAAATCGCCGTATTTTTTAGAGTATTCATTAGCGCCGTTGGTAAGTTGCTTGATCTCTTTGGCAAATTTGTCTTTTAAACAGAAATTTTTAAAAGACTCTTTGAGGTTTTTGATCTCTTTTGCGATGAGAGTTTTGTCGGTGTAAAAGCCTTCTTTGTAGTCTTTGACTATGCGTTTGTATTTATCCATGCGTTCTTTGATGTTTGGGTAGTGAGAAAGGCTTTTGTGAATTTCAAAATAACTTATAAGCGAATTTCCGCATTTTATGTTGATATCGATGTTTGGCAGGGTTTTAAGATCATGATAGTTTGTATCATCAAAGCTTTCATAAAAGCTGTGTTTTAAAAGCTCTATCCAAAGTCTTAGTTTAGTGATCTCGCATGAGTTTGGGTTGATATCCACTCCAAAAAGGTTGTTTTCTATGATGTCTTTTTTACGCTCAAAAAGTTCTTTTTGGCAAAGGTGGGTTTTGTCTTTGTCAAAATCAGGGCGTTTATACTCTAAAAACTGGCCTTTGTGATTTTGCACTAAAATTTCATCATTTTGCACGCTTAGGTAAAAGTCCTCTTCAAACAAACCAAGCTCATAATGCACCATAAGCATGGCATTTAAAGCTGAAACTAAAAAATGCCCACTTCCCACTGCAGGATCGCAAATGCGTATGGAATTTAGCAAGGCTAGTTTTTGTTCTTGAGGGATTTTTTCTTGGCGTAGCTGGGTTCTTAGCTCGTTTAGCTTGGTGGCATTTAGCTTAAAAGTATGGTTAAACTTATCTAGTACGACTTTTTCTATGCTTGCTTTACACATGTATGAAGTGATAAAACTTGGGGTATAAAAACTACCTTCTTTGTAGCCATTTAGTTTTTCAAAGACATTTCCCAAAACGCTTGAGTTGATGAGTTCTTTTTGCTTGATGAGTTCTTCACTTTGCTCATCTGCTCCAAAATCAAAGCTGTCTAAAAACTCAAACAAATACTCAAGCAAACCTACTTTGCCTTTTTTGCTTTTACCTTTGTCATCTTTTAACTGCGTGTGTGGGTGGTACTCTAGCAAAGCGTCATTTTCTAAAGCAGCGATTTCTAGTGTGGTTTTTTCGATGGCTTGTTTTTCAAAAAGTGATGAATTTAAATAAGGCAAATAGCTAAATTTACTCTGCGTCCTTGTGTGCTTTTCTTTAGCTAAGATATCAAAGAAAAGGTGTGAAAGGGTAGTAAAATTTGGAATTTTTTCATAGTTTAGAAATTTAAGGGTTTTATCATCATTAAATCTAACTAAATTAGACTCAATAAGCTTTAAAAATAAAATGCGGTTTAGCCAAAGTATGATGAATTTTAACACCTCTTCAAAGTCATGCTTTGGAAGCTTGCTCGCTATGAGATGATAAAGCGTGCCTTGGGCTTGTTTGCTTTGCTCACTTTGTGTGATGATGAATTTAGAAAGCTGTTTGCTCTCGCTTAAACCTAGGATGTATAAAAGCTCTTTATAGAATGCGTTGTTTAGTGAGTTTGCGTCATTTGGGCTAAATTCATTTAGCAAAAAGTCTCTATGAAAGGTTTTGAAAATGCTTGCTAGATTTTTGAAATTTGACTTTTGCTTGTCTTTTAAAAAGGCTAAATCGATAAAAAAGCCTTTTAAACTTTCTTTGGAATTTTCTATAAGTTTGCTTGCTTCTTTGTAAAATTCATCAGTGTTGCCTTTAAAAAGTGAATTTGGGCTTTGAAATTCTTCAAAAAGCTTTTTAAAGCTTGTGTTTTTATAAAAAAGCTCTTCAAATTCACTAGCTTTGAAAATGTAGAATTTATAAAAGTCTGTGATGATGATAAATTTCAAACTAAAGCTATGCTCTCTGTTTCTAAAATAATACAAAATGGCTTCATGCAAGGCTTTGGAATTTGGCTTTGCGTGGATGATGAATTCTTTTGAGTTGGGCTTTTTAGCTTCGATGAGAACTTCTAAATCTTTGCTAAGCTCATCTTTAGCGATGGCTAAATCAATCTCGCTTTTGCCTTTTTGTTTGGTTTTGATGTGGGTTTTGAAATTTAGCGTGGTTAAAAATGGACTAAGTGCGTTAGCTACAAGATAGTCTTCATTTTCATTTTGTGAGCTTTCAAGCCTTTCTAGATACTGCATTAAAGCCTTGCTAAAAGTGTCAAATTCATTTTGTGTGATTTGCTTTTTGCGGTAGTAGGGGTTGAAAAAATCTTTTTCATTTAGCAAAGTAAAGTGCATTTTTAACCTTTATAAAGAATATTTTATATTTTACTAAAATTTACTTTAAAGGATTGAAAAGACTTTATGAAAATATAAAAACAAATAAATTAAAAATTAATAAAAAATTATTAGATAATATTTATTATTGCATTTTTTATATTTTTATACTAAGAAAATTTTAATACTAAAGTTATACAATAAGTTTATATTAAAAATATCAAGGAGGCAAAATGGGAAAAATTTTAGTTTTCTGTTTAGCGCTTGTTTCTTTTGTTTGCGCTAAAAATGAATTTTTTACAAGTGAAGTAAGCTCACTTTACTTAAGCAAAAATGACACAAAAGCTGTTGGTAGATTGCTACCCACAAATCCTTTTGAAGTATTAAAAACTGATGGAAATAAAGTTTTAGTCAAGATCACAGGCTATGTTAATCCTGCTTCGCCTTCTGTGCTTTATTACAACGATAGTCAAAGAATCATAGTTGCTGCATTTTCTAAAAATACAAAACTTGATTTTAAAACTTATACTAAAAGCAAAAATGGAAAATGGGATAAAGCTACCATAGAAGTTTGGACTGACAAGAAAGATTTTGCAAAAAGCAACAAAGAAATGTTTATAAAAGCTAAAGAGCTTTATATGAATAATTGCGGAATTTGTCATAGCGTTCATAAAGAAAGTGAATTTAGTGCTAATGGCTGGCCTGCTACTTTTAGATCAATGGTAAATAGAACAGGAATTGATAAGAAAGATCATTGGCTAGTGATACAGTATTTGCAAAAAAATGCAAAAGATTTTAAGGAGGTAAAATAAAATGGGACTTGATAGAAGAAAATTTTTAAAAATCGGAGCAGGGTTAAGCGTGTTGCCTTTAGCTCCTAGTTTAGCCATGAGTAAAAATATAGAAGTTTCTCAAATAAATTCTGGTTTAGTAAAAAATGGAAGTGTGATAACAGCAGCACATTGGGGAATTTTAAAACTTACCATTAAAGATGGTGTGGTAATTAAAAGTGAGCCATGGGAAAAAGTAACACAAATTGACAATCCTTTACAACACTATACAGCAGATATGATCTATAAATCGCGCGTGAAATATCCTTATGTTAGAAAAAGCTATCTTGAAAATCCCGACAGTCCAAAACCTGAACTTAGAGGAAAAGATGAATTTGTGCGTGTAAGTTATGATGAGGCTATAAAACTTATAGCAAAAGAACTTAAAAAAACAAGAGAGCAAAAAGGAACTCAAGCTATATTTGGTGGAAGCTACGGATGGAAATCTAGTGGAAATATGCAAAATTGTAGAATATTGCTCCATAGATTTTTAAATGTCACAGGTGGTTTTGTAGGGACTACCGGAGATTACTCAACAGGAGCTTCTCAAATAATAATGCCTTATGTTGTAGGCTCTATTGAAGTGTATGAACAGCAAACTTCATGGGAAAACATTTTAGAACATTCTAAAATAGTAGTTATTTGGGGTGCTAATCCTATCGCTACTTTAAGAATAGCTTGGACTTCAAACGATCAAAGAGGTCTTGCTTACTTTGAAAAATTAAAAAATAGTAAAATCAAGGTTATTTGTATAGATCCTATAAAAACCGAAACTGCTAAATTTTTAAATGCACAATGGATCTCTCCAAAACCAAATACAGATGTTGCTATGATGATAGGCATGGCTAGTCATTTGATCGAAAAAAATAAAGTCAATTATGAATTTTTAGAAAATTATACAAGTGGATTTGATAAATTCAAAGCTTATTTAGATGGCAAGAATGATGGTATTAAAAAAGATACAAAATGGGCAAGTAAAATTTGTGGAATTGATGAAAAAATCATCAAAACACTAGCTGAAAGTTTTTATGATAACCCTACTATGATCATGAGTGGTTGGGGCATGCAAAGAGCTCATCATGGTGAACAACCTCATTGGATGTTAATAACCCTAGCTTCAATGCTTGGTCAAATTGGCACTAAAGGTGGTGGATTTGGCTTAAGTTATCACTATAGTAATGGCGGTGTTCCATCATGCAAAGGTGGTGTTATAGGAGGTATTACAGCAGGAGCTGTGGGAATTTGGGAAAATGGTAAATTTAAAGGTATGCCAAAAAATGGAGAATCTCAAGGTGGTGCTGAATGGCTACAAAATACTGCTAGTTATTCTTTTCCTGTAGCTAGAATAGCTGATGCTTTATTAAATCCTGGGAAAGTTATAGACAATAATGGTTCTAAAATAACCTATCCTGATATTGACTTTATTTATTGGGCAGGTGGAAATCCATTAGTTCATCATCAAAATACAAACACTAACATCAAAGCATGGCAAAAACCAAGAACTATAGTTGTAAATGAAATTTATTGGACTCCAACTGCGAAAATGGCAGATATTGTAATGCCTACCACAAGTTCTTATGAACGAGATGATATTACCATGAGTGGAGATTATTCTAATATGAATATAGCTCCAATGAAGCAAGCAGTATTACCAATAGGCGAGAGCAAAGATGACTATGAAATTTTTGCTGATATTTGTAAAGTGTATGGAGATGATGTATTTAATGCTTATACCGAAAATGGTAAAAAAGCAAAAGATTTTATTAAAGAATACTACAATAGCGCTTTAAAACAAACTCAAGCTTATGGGGATGTATTTGAGCCAAAAATGCCAAGTTTTGAAGAATTTTGGGCCAAAAATGAGCCTATAACTTTTTCTCCAACCATAGAAAGCATGGAATGGGTGAGATTTTCTGAATTTATTGAAGATCCTATCTTAAATGCTCTAGGCACCGAATCAGGCTTGATAGAAATTTACTCAAAAACTATCGAAAAGTATAACTATAAAGACTGCAAAGCACATCCAATGTGGATGGAGCCGATAGAATGGCTAGGAAATGCTACTAAGGAAACACCTTTTCATCTACTAACTAATCATCCAACAGATAGGCTTCACTCTCAAATGTGCCATACCTCATTGCGTGAAAAATATGCAGTAAATGATAGAGAACCTATCTTAATCAATCCTATTGATGCTAAAAAACTTGGAATCAAAGATGGTGATATTGTAAGAGTTTTCAATAAAAGAGGTCAAGTTCTCGCAGGTGCTGTGGTAACTAAAGATATTATGCCAAATGTTGTAAGATTATGCGAAGGTGGCTGGTATGATCCAAATGATGAAGGAATGTGCAAATACGGAAATGTAAATGTCTTAACTATTGATATGCCAACTTCTGAATTAGCAAACGGAAACATTTCTCATACAGGCTTAGTAAATATAGAAAAATATAAGGGATTACCGCCTAAAATAACAGCATTTACAGCTCCAAAAGGCGCTGTATAAACATTCTCTTTCTTAGAAGATAATTTCTTCTAAGA
>NZ_JAKMPZ010000006.1:0-113135 GCF_025771325.1 Campylobacter sp. RKI_CA19_01122
TTAAATGAAAATGATTATAAAAATTTCTTTTCTAAAGGTGCTTCTTTTTCTCCTGTGTTTAAACCAAATGGTGGTAATGTAGTAAACATGGGGACTATTAATGCTAAAAACATTACTTTACAAGGTAATAAAGTAATGTTAAGTGCTGATACTAGTTGGGATGATAAAAATAATAAAATAAAACTCAATCAAATCACAGCATATAATATAGATTTAAAAGGCAATGAAGTTTATGTTGATATTTCTACTATAAATTCTAACAACCTAACTACAGAAGCAAAAAATAAAGGAATTGCTTATTTAAGTGCTACGGGTTATTATTATAATCCTACAAGAAAATACAATGATAGTATATTTACTAACAAAGGTGTAATGGATAAAACATATAATCAATATATTAGCATAGGATCTGATTTAGATTGGTGGCACTTTGCTAAAGGATGGAATGAAAATGAAGATTTTAGAAACACAGCTAGTGGGTATAGACTGATTAACAATATAGATTTTAAAGCAAGTAATGGTCAAAACTATGCTAATTATTGGGTAGATTTAAATGGTGATGGTAAAAAAGATGCTAATGAATTTACTAATATGATAGTAGGATATAAATATGATAGTGTTTTTACTAAAACATTTGATGGTCAAGGATTTACTTTAAAGAATATTAATATAGATACGACAATATTAGATAATAAGCCAATATCTGTAGGTATTTTTGGTTCTGCAGAAAATGCAACTTTTAAAAATATCAATGTAGATTATATGGGTGGTGGCTTAAAATTATCCAATGCAGTGCATTCTGGTGGATTTGTTGCATATTCTCGAGATTCCTTATTTTCAAATATATCTTTAAATAATATAAATCATATTAACCATGAAAATAATGCACATACTATGATAGGAGGATTTGTTGGTATAACTTATGATTCCTCATTTTCAAATATATCTTTAAATAATATAGGAAATATTAATAATATTGGTATTGATGGAGTTGCTATTGGAGGTTTTGTCGGAGTAGGGATATCTTCCTCATTTTCAAATATATCTTTAAGTAATATAGAAAGTATTAAAAATATCAATGGCGATGGTGTTAACATTGGTGGTTTTGTTGGAATAGGACAATCATCTTTGTTTTCAAATATATCTTTAAGTAATATAGGAGATATTAGTGGTATTGGAGATTTTGTTAGTGTAGGTGGATTTGCTGGGCATGGTACTTTCGGTGGAAAATATTCTAAAATTTATATAAGTGATATTAAAAATATATCTTCAGAGGGTGCTGATAATAGTATATTTGCTGGTGGATTTATCGGATCCTTGAATTCTTTTAACATTGAACAAATAAAATTCTCAGATATCACAGTTAAAAACATAGGAAATATTGTAAGTGCTAATAATTTTGAGGATGCTTATGCTTATTCTGGTGGATTTGCAGGAATTTTACAGGAAGGATACTTTGAAAGAATTTCACTTGAGAATATTAATAATATCAGTAGTATAGCAAGCTCAAATAATAGTGATAGCAGAGCTTACTCCGGTGGGTTTGTTGGAAGTAATAATGGAGTTAATAAATCTACTTTTAATATAAACAATATTTCCTTAAAAGGAATAAAAAATATTACAAGTGAGGCTAAAAATGCTTATGCAGGAGGATTTGCAGGGCAATTAACTAATAATTATAGCGGAGATAGTTCTAGCATCAATTTTCTTAAAAATATTTCTATTGAAGGAATTGATCGTATAGAAGCAGATGGTAGAGTGGATGCTCAAGCAGGTGGATTTGCAGGGAGTTTAGATTATGTAGATATAGATAATGTAGAGTTAAATAATATTAAAGAAATTAATGCAGAAGCATTTGACAAAAAAGCTTTTTCGACATTTGCTGGCGGCTTTGTAGGGATTGCTAATAGATATTTAAATTTTGAAAATATTGTTTTAAATAATTTTGGAAGCATTAGTGCTAATGGTTCCTATCCGGCTAACAATGATGCAGGTGGATTTGTTGGATTTGCATTTAGTTCAGATCCAGAAATTCCAATCATATTTAATAATATTTCTTTAAATAATTTTAAAAGTATTGTAGCTAAAAACTCTGCAGGTGGATTTTCTGGATCTGATTTTAGAGTAAAAATGAGTAATATTTCTTTAAATGATATTAATTACATCCAAGGATCTTCTGCTGGTGGATTTGCTGGTAACGCTGGTAGTAGTTATGAGAACATAGTTTTAAATAATATTAAACATATCAAAGGAACTTATGCTGGAGGTTTTACAGGATTTGGTACAGGAGGAAAAAATATCTATATATATTTTGATAAAGGAGTTATTATAGAAGGCTCAGAAAGTAGCGGTAAATTTTTTGGCCATTTAAATGAGCATTTTATTCCAGATACTGAAAACACTTATATTTATTACCATAAAGATGACTTAACTAATGCTAATACAGATCAAAAATACTGGGAGCTTTATAAATGGATTGAACTACATCCTTATGATGATAATAGCCAAGGTTATATAGATTTTAAAACAGCAGCTTTGGCGGCTTTAAATGGCTTAAAGGAAATAGATTGTGGTGCTGGTAAGAAATGTTTAGTTTTTACAAAAGATTTTGAGATTGAAAAACCATCTAATCCAAATATATCCAAGCCAAACTATCCAAATAATGTTATAGTATCCAAACCATCACAAAATACAGATTATATCCCTAGCACAGAAGACATCATCAATGAAACAGCCACTTTAGATGAAAATGATCTTTATAAAGATATTATCATCAATGAAATCATATCCGATTTGAAAAATAAATATTACACCATTGATATAGCTGATTTGAAAGATATTTTAGAAGCTTATAAAAATTTAGATAAAAATAGTGCCGAAGCTAGAACTAAGTTTATTATGGATTATTTCTTTGATAAAAATAATAAAGATAATCCATCAATAGAAATAGCTCAAAAAGAAATTTTTCAAAGCTTAGATTTTTTACTAGCTTATCAAGACAATGGCTTAAGTAAGGCTAGTGATGATAAATTTGCAGATAATGAAGCTATACAGGCTAAAGATAATATTTTAGCTGAAGTTTCAAATGCTCTTGAGAATAAAACAATTGCAAGTAATTTAGAAAATCTAAGTAATTTAAATGATAAAATCAACTCAGCCAACAATGACTTCAAAGAAGAAAACTATTACAAACAACTCAACGATTTAGCTTCAGCTTATAATAAGTATGTAGAATTAATTAATAAAGGCTTAGCAAGTAAAGATGATCAAGCTTTTAAAGATATTAGCAATGAGTTATTTGATTTAATAGCAAAAGTAGGAGATGAAACTGAAGCTATAGAGCGTTTGATTAAAGACTTTGAAGATTTAAAAATATCAGTAAGTGATGAATCTAGCGGACACTTTGTTGTTAAAGGAGAATTATCAACCATTAAAATACCTTATCCTATTTTAGCTTCTATTAAAGATGATAATGGTGGTGGTGAAATAGAAATACCTGATAAACCTATTGACCCAGTAGAACCACCAATTGATAATAAACCTGATGATTCTTTAGCATTTGAACAAAGTTCTACTTTTAATTCTATAGGTAATGAAACTTTAAATGAAGAAGAAGAAACTGAAGAAATAGATGAAACTTCTTTAATTCAAAAAAGTAAAACTTGCATAGTCAGTGATAATTATAAAACTATGAATCCTTGTATAGTTGGGGGATTATAATCTACAGCTTTGATACATAAGAAATTAAACACTAAACACTAGGATTTATCCTAGTGTATATAATGAGTATATTAATGAATATACTCATATTAAAAATATTTTAATTAATCAATATAAATATTGAAAAACAAAAACTTAAAATTAAAATACATCATTAAAAGGAAAAAATAAGTATGAAAAAACTTTTACTTAGCACTATAGCAATTAGCTCTTTAGTCTATGCTAATAATGGAAGTATTATCATAGCTAAAAATGATATAGAAAAGGTTATAGAACTATCCCCTGATAGAAATCTCCCTCAAAACAAAGCTATCAAAGAAAATCTAAAAACCAAAGATGATTATAAAAAAACTCAAGAAGCTAAAAAAGACTTTGAAGAAAAAAAGAAAGCCTTAAAAGAAAAATTTAATCAAGAAGATAAAACTAATGAGGAAACTAACAATCAAACTAATAATAACACTACCAACCTAAATAACCAAATTAACACTAACACAAACAATGACAAAGCTAACACTAACTCTAGTATAAATAATCAAACAAACAATAATTCTAATTCAACTAATAATAGCTTTAATACCAATAATGCTTCAAACAATCATAGTTTTAATAACAACACTACCAAATTAAACAATCAAACCAATACCAACAATAATACAAGTAACCCAAATAATCAAACAAACAATAGTTCTAATAATAACTCTACTAACTCAAGTAATCAAACTAATACTACCACTACTAAAGAAGTAATAACCAAATACAAATTTATTATCACTAATGAAAACACTAGCTTTGAAAAGCTAGGTATTAAAGAAGAAGATTTACAAATACTCATTAGTGAGTTTAGCACTAGAAAATTTAGCTTGCAAGATTTACAAGATATATCTAATATTATTGCTTATTATTTCCAAGTTAATGGCTATCCTGCTGCAACAGCTTATGTGCCCCAACAAGAATTTGAAGATAGTGTGCAAATAAACATAGCCTTAGGAACATTAGGTAAGTATATAATAAAGAATAAAACTACTATAAAAGATTATTTCATAGAAAGTAAGCTTAATGAAAGAATCAAAGGTAAAATCATCTCTACTAAATTAATAGAAGATAGTGTATATAAAGTCAATGAAATGTATGGCATTCAAACCCTAGCAGGTTTACAAGCAGGAGAGAATGTAGGTGAAACTGATATAGTTATAGAAGTAGTTCCTGATACTAAGGCTAATGTATTATTATATGCTGATAATTATGGTATTAAAAGTGCAGGGGATATTAGAGCTGGTATTAGTATGGGATTTAATTCTATATTTAATATGGGAGATTATTATAATTTTTACTTACAATCAAGCAATGAAAAACAAATTAACTATGGGGCTAGTTATACTTTCTTTTTAGGAAATTTAAAAATTACTCCAAGTGTATCAAAAGGAAATTATTCTTTAGGTGGAGATTATCAAGAAGTTGGCTTTAGTGGAATTTCAAAAAGTATAGGTATAGACTTTTCTTATCCTGTATGGATTAATACTAATTCATCTTTATACTTTACTTCAAGTATTTATCATAAAACTTTAAATGATAAAGCTTTCGCTTATACACCATTTTCATATATAGCAAATAAAAATTCTAATGTAGGTAGTATAGGTTTAGAAGGTTTATTTAGAGGATTTGAGAATAATACCTTAAGTTATAGTGCTAAGATAAGCATAGGTAAGGTTAATGATGATGGACTTTTTATAGAAGATAATTATTTTAAAAATGAAAGCAAAGGCTTTGGTTGGTTTAGAAAACTCAATGCTAGTTTGAATAATTATTATAGTATTAATGAGTATATTACTCATACTTTAAATATAAACTATCAAAAGGTATTAGGGAATTTTGAATTAGATTCTTCTGAAAGTTCATCTTTAGGTGGAGCTTATGGGGTAAGAGCTTATGATAATGGAGAAGGTGATGGAGATAATACCATAGTAGCTAACTTTGGTATAAGAATAAATATACCAAATACTAATTTTTATTTTACTCCTTTTTATGATGTAGGTTATGCTTGGTATGAAAAAGCTTCAGGGGATAGATTAACAGATGAGCATTTTTTAGATGCTGTAGGCTTACAAATACTTTATAATAAAGCTAATGAGTATTATATAAAACTTGATGCAGCTAGAGCATTACATCAATATAAATACGATGATGAACATAGAATGAAATTATATTTAAGTGGTGGGGTGTATTTTTGAGATTGCAAGCTGTTTTAGCTTGCAATTGAAATTAAACATTGAATCTAAAATGTATTACATCGCCATCTTGTACGATATAATCTTTCCCTTCAAGGCGTAGTTTTCCTGCTTCTTTAGCACCACTTTCGCCTTTGCAAGCGATATAATCCTCATAAGAAATTACTTCAGCTTTGATAAAACCTTTTTCAAAGTCATTATGGATCACGCTTGCCGCTTTTGGTGCTTTCCAACCTCTTTGTATAGTCCATGATCTAACTTCTACTTGACCTGCTGTAAAATAGCTAATCAAGTTTAGCTTTGAAAATGCTGTGCGTATAACTACTTCAAGCCCGCTACTTTCTATACCTAAAGATTTTAAAAATTCATAATTTTCTTCATCGCTTAAAGCTATCATTTCTTCTTCTATTTTAGAGCAAAGTTTGATTACTTCATGGCCTGATTTTGCTGCAAATTCTTTAAGATCTTTTACAAATTCATTATCTTCTAAAAGTGAATTCTCATCTACATTTGCTCCATATATCACTTCTTTAGCTGAAAGCAATCTTAGTTCTTTTATAAGAGCATGATAGACTTCATTTTTATTAGCAAAAGAACTTGCGCTATTATTTTGATTTAAATGCTCTAAAAGTTCATTAGCTAATGCCAAGGTTTCTTTTGCACCTTTTTCATTGGCCTTTGCACCCTTGGTGAGTTTTTCTATTTTTTTGCTAAGTTGTTCTATATCTGCTAGTATAAGTTCTGTTTCTATGATTTGTACATCACGCACGGGATCAACACTGCCCGCAACATGGGTGATATTTTCATCATCAAAACAACGCACAATATGTAAAATCATCTCTGTTTCGCGTATATTAGATAAAAATTTATTACCCAAACCCTCACCTTTGCTAGCTCCTGCTACTAAGCCTGCTATATCAACAAATTCTATATTTGAGCGTATAATTTTTTGTGGATTAACAATTTTTGCTAGTTCTTTTAAGCGATGATCAGGCACAGGTACCACTGCTTTGTTTGGTTCTATGGTGCAAAATGGATAGTTTGCACTTTCAGCATTTTGTGCTCTTGTTAGAGCGTTAAAAGTAGTAGATTTTCCAACATTTGGAAGTCCTACTATACCAACTGATAAACTCATTTTTGTTTCCTTGAAAGATAAAGTAAATATGAAAGGCACATTCTAACACCTGCTCCGGTTGCACCAAAATTATGATAACCCCAAGTCTTTTCTAAATAAGCTGGTCCTGCAATGTCTAAATGTAGCCATTTGTCTTTGTATTCTTCTCTAATGAAAGAATTTAAAAATAATCCCGCAGTAATGGCTCCACCATAACGACTTGAAGAGGTATTACTAACATCTGCTATGTTTGATTTTATAAGCTCTTTTAAGTGCGGATTAAAATGTAAAATAGTAGCTAAATCTCCACTTTTTTTACTTATTTTATAAAATTCATTTTGCAAATCTTCATTATTTCCCATGATGGCACTTGTGTATTCTCCAAGTCCTACTACGCAAGCTCCAGTTAAAGTAGCAAGATCTATTAATAAATCAGGTTTTAGATCTTGAGCAAGCGAAAGACAATCTGCTAAAACTAATCTTCCTTCTGCGTCGGTATTTCTAACCTCTATACTCACACCTTCTCTTGAAATAAGCACATCATCAGGCTTGTAAGCATTTCCACCTATCATGTTTTCAGTTGCGCCGATGATAGAATGAACTTCTATATCAAGGTTTAACTCGCTTGCACCTTTAATAATAGCCATTGCAGCCGCACCACCGCTTTTATCTGATTTCATCGTTAGCATGTAATCAGCAGGTTTTAAACTAAGTCCACCACTATCATAAGTTAGCCCTTTACCTACAAACACTACTTTCATTTTTGGATTTTGTGGTTTATAAGAAAGATGAATGAGTTTTGGGGGATGAATTGAAGCACGATTTACTGCTAAAAATGCTTGCATTTTTTCTTGCTCTAAGAAATCGCTTTCATAAATTTTACATGAAATATTAGAATTATTTTGGCTCAGTTCAAGCGCATCTTCGGCCATTTTGGCAGGAGTGTAAATTTGTGGGATTTCATTAACGATATTTTTTGCAAAATCACAAGCATTTGAAAAAATTTGACCATAGTTTATACCTATGCAAGCTTCTTCTAGGTTGTATGTTTTGTCATTGATTTCATCTTTTGAGATGAAAATATTCTCTAACTTGCTTGGTGCTTTTTCTTTTTTGTATTTATTAAATTCATAAGCACCAAAAGTAAATCCTTGAATCATAGCATTAAAGCTATTTACTACACATTTTCCTATGACACTTTTTGTTTTTACGCTTTGAATTTCAAGTTTTTTTAAAGCTTTGTATGCATTTGCAAAAGCAAGCCTTATATCTTCATATTCTAAGCTTTTAAGTTCACTATAAAGAATTTTATTTTGCATATCTATGCAAATTCCTTCACCTTTATAGCTTGAAAGCTTGAAAAGTTCTTGACTTTGAGTGTATTGTTCTATTTTTTTATCTTGTATTAAAATGATTTCAAAATCAGCATTTACAGAGCCGATATTTTCTTCTATAAAATTAAAAGTCATTTGCGAGTCCTTCTTGTAAGTATTGATTTTTCTATTTGTTTCATTCCTAAAAATAAAGCTAATAAAAAGCCAGCAATAATTGGCACTGCAAAATACCAATGATTTCCAGCCCATTCTACTGCAAGCCAAATTTCTTTTCCAAAAAACCATGCAAGTAAAATAGTTATAGCAGCCCAAGCCCACGCACTAATAAGATTAATAAACGCAAATTTTTTAGCACTATAGCGAGTTAATCCTATACTCATAGGTATAATAGTTCTAAAACCATACATATATCTTTGTATGAAGATAATAGGCCAACCAAAACGCTGTAAAAGTAAATGTGCTATGGCAAATTTACGCCTTTGGGTGCGAAGTTTTTTCTGAATGTATTTTTTGTTATATCTTCCTATATAAAAGTATATTTGATCGCCTACAAAGCCACCTAAGCCTGCTATAAAGATAATAAGTCCTAAATTTACATGGCCTTCATGTGCAAAAATACCTGCTAAAATAAGTGCAAGTTCTCCTTCAAGTATGCACCATAAAAACACAATAATATAAGCCCAATTTTTATAATCATACAAAAGTTGTTTTAAAAATTCTTCCATTTTATACCTCTAAAACACTATAAATAGAAGTTAATTTAGCTAATTCTTTAGCACCATCTAGATCTTTTAACTCTAGTAAAAAACAAGCTTCAACACATTTTGCATTGAGTTTTTCTATAAGTTTCACAGCAGCGATAGCTGTGCCACCTGTAGCGATAAGATCATCTATAAGTAAAACATTTGCTTTTTGATTATTAAAAGCATCGATATGAATTTCTATAGTATCACTGCCATATTCTAAACTATAAGATTCTTGTAAGCATTTTGAAGGTAGCTTTCCAGGTTTTCTTATGGGTACAAAAGGAAGTCTTAATCTAGCGCTCAAGGCAGCTCCAAAAATAAAACCTCTACTTTCTATACCAACGATATAATCAAGCTTTGCGTTTTGATATTTTTCAACTAAATGATCCATTAAAAACGCAAATGCTTCTTTGTTGTTTAATAAAGTAGTAATATCTCTAAAAACAATCCCTTCTTTTGGAAAGTCCTTAATAGCTCTAATGCTATCTAGTAAATATTTTTTATCTTGCTCTTTTATCATAATAATGCCTCTATTTTTGCTTCTAATTCTTTGATTCTTTGTCTTAGTTTTTCATTTTCAATACGATATTGTGAATTTCTTGTTCTAAGAGAGGTTAAGTCTGCTTTACTTTTGTTTAATTCTTCAGTTAAAATATCAATATTACCCAAACTTCTTTGAAGTTGTACTTGTAGTTTTCTAATAACAATTTCAGTATCATCAAGGTTGTTTTTTATAAATTCTTTTGCTACTTTTTCTTTATGAAGCAGGGTTTTATAATAAAGTAGCATAATAGTCATATAAATACTAATACAAATTAATACAGTTAATACAAGCCAACTTAAGATCATAATCTTTCCTCTATTTTGCTAATTCTTGCGCAATGTCTTCCGCCGCTAAAAGAAGTGTTGATAAAATTTGAGATAATTTCAAAAGCCATATCAACCCCTATTAATCTAGCTCCTAGTGCTAAAACATTTGCATCATTATGTTCTCTTGAAAGTTTAGCGCTTAAAGATTCATTACACAAAGCACAGCGTATATTTTTATGACGATTTGCTGCTATACTCATACCAATTCCTGATCCGCACACTAAAATTCCAAAACTTTTTTCGTTTATTTTAGAGCTTAATAAATGTGCATAATCAGGATAATCACAACGATCCTCACTAAAAGGACCTAAGTCTTCAAAAGTAATATTTTTTTCTTGTAAAAATTTAGTAATTTCTTGCTTTAAAATAAAACCAGCATGATCACTTGCAATATAAATTTTTTCTCTTAACATTTAACATTCACTTTATCATTTTTGAAATTTAAAGTATTAATTTTATCATATTTAATTAAAATTTTTCTTTCTTATATATAATTATTTTTTTTATGTTTTCAAATATTTATTTGATATAATAACAATAATTATTTAAGGTAAAAAATGAAGCTTATACTAATTGGTTCTTCAACAGGTGGCCCAAGCCAACTAAAGTTTTTACTAAATGATGTAGAATTGAAAGATTGTGCAGTAGTGATTGCTCAGCATATGAATCCTGCGTTTATTCCTTCTTTTGTAAATCAATTTAACAAAGAAGCATTAAGCGAGGTGATTATACCAAGTGATAAGGAAGTTTTGAAAAATAAAATTTATATTTGTCAAAGAAATATGATTTTAAGTGGCAACAATACCTTAACATTAAATACTACAGACGAAACTAGTAGTTTTAATCCAGGGATTGATGTGTTATTTAATTCTGCTGTTAATCTTTGCAAATATCATAAAATTTTAGCTTTGATTATGACAGGAATGGGCGATGATGGTGCTAAGTCTTTGTTTGAACTTTATAAAGCAGGAGTAAGGTGTTTGTGCGAAAATGAGGCTGATTCTATAGTATATGGTATGCCAAAAAAAGCTAGAGATACTAATCCAAATTTAAAACCTATGAGTTTAATAGAACTCAAAAAAGAAATAACAAATTTCATCAAATCGTAGGACAAAAAAAGATGATAAAGATTACAGAAAATGAAATGAATGATTTTGTAAAAATCGTAGAGCAAATAAGTGGAAATAACTTAAATGCGAAAAAGGATATATTATCTATTAAACTTCCTAAATTTTTACAAGAATTAGGCTTGAGCAGTCTTAGTGAATTAAATGAAAAAGTGCAGTTTCAAAGAAATTTAAAACAAGAAACTATGGATTTTATTACAGTTTGTGAGACTTATTTTTTTAGAGAATTAGAGCAATTAAAAGATGTGATTTTTTATATAAAATCTCTTGATCGCCCTGTAAATGTGCTTTGTGCTCCATGTTCAAGCGGCGAAGAAGTGTATTCTTTAGCTATTTTAGCAAGTGAGAATTTTGTTAAAGGTATGAATATAGTTGGTATAGATATTAATAAAAAAATGATAGATAAATGCAATGAAATGATTTATTCAGAGCGTTCAGTATCTAGATTAAACACTATGCAAAAAACGCGTTATTTTGATGTAAAAGATAGAATGTATCATCTTAAAAAAGAAACCCTAGCTTGCAGATGCCGTTTTGATCTTTGTAATGTCTTTGATGATTCTTTATTTAAATTTGGAAAATTTGATGTGATTTTTTCAAGAAATATGATGATATATTTTGATCAAGATTTTAAAATAAGACTTATGGAGCGTTTTTATAGGATATTGAATAAAGAAGGTAGAATTTACCCAGGAAAGTCAGATCTTGTGCCTGAAACAGCTTATTTTGAAAAAAACTTTTCAGCAGGTGGAGTTTATTATTCTAAGGTGGATTAATTATATTTTTTATTAAACCACCACCAATAAATTGCTGCAAAGATAAAACATACTCCCAAGCCAAAAGTAAAATGATTTAGTTTTATTCCATAAAATTCAAATAAATATCCTGTTGAAAAAGCAATGATTGCACTAAAGGTTAAATATACCATATCATTATAGGCAATCACTCTGCCATAGTATCTTTTGTCGCAATCATTTTGCAAAAGTGTATAGGTATAGCTCCATAAAGACGAAGTGCAAAAACCAGCCATTACCAAGCCTACAAAAGCAAGATAAAAGTTAAATTGCAAGCAAGCCCAAAGCATTATACCCACACCTTGCGCTAAGTATAAATATACCAAAGTGTTTTTATTAATATAAGGACTAAGCACATAAGGGCCTATAAGTAAAGATATGGCTCTTATAGCATTAGAAAGCCCTATGGCTAGAGGTATAGAAATAACTTTTGCGTATTCATATTCTGCTAAAAGAGTGATTAAAACATCATAAGCAGTTATCCCTACAACCCCATGAAGTAAAATCAAATGAATGATTTTTTTATTATTAAATACATAAACTAAGCCTTCTTTGATTAATATAAAAAGATTATTTTGTGTGGTATTTTTTTCATTAGGTAAAATCAAAGTTTTGAGTATAAGCATAGCACAAAATAGCATTAAAGTATCAGCTATAAAGGCTGGCTTTACTCCAAAAAGATCTATAAAAAGCCCTGCTGCACCCATACCCAAAGCATATGATACAGCCCATATGATACTATGAAGCTCATTGCCTAGTTTTAATTCTTGTGGGGTTAAAATTTTAGGTAAAACTGACATTTCTGTTTGAAAATACATACTTGCAACCGCCATACGAACAAAGGTTAAAAAGTATAACAACCAAAGCATGGCTAAAGAATTTACAAAAATTAACATAAAAATAGAAATCATTTCAATACTAATCATTGTGAGTAATAAATTCTTAGGTTTAAATCTATCTACTATAACCCCATTTATAGGTGCAAGTATAATAGAAGGTAAAAAAACAAAAATAGCTGAAAAACCTATGATATTAGCAGGTGCACCGAGTTCTTTAGTTAAAAGGGTAAAAACACCTACTTGAGAAAACCACGCACCAAAATAACTTATAAATTGTACTATTGCTAAAAGGCGAAAAGTTTTATTATTTTTAAGTAAAGACCTATAAGTCATGAGTATCCTATGAATATATGAAATTAAAGGGCTTGATTATATCGTCTTTAAGATTATTTTACATTTAAATGTTATAATAATCCTTTTTTATAAAAAGGTTTAAGAATGAGTAGATTAAGTAAAAAAGAAGCATTAAATTTGCTCCAAAATGCACCTTTATATGAACTAGGTGCAATGGCTTATGAGAGAAAATTAGAGCTTCATCCTGAAAAAATAACTACTTTTGTGGTAGATAGAAATATAAATTATACAAATATTTGCTGTATTGATTGTGATTTTTGTGCTTTTTGTAGAAAAGAAAAAGATGATGATTCCTATATTTTAAGATATGAAGAAATAGGGCAAAAAATAGAAGAATTACAAGCCATAGGTGGAACGCAAATTTTATTTCAAGGCGGGGTACATCCAAAACTTAAAATAGAATGGTATGAAGATTTGCTTTCTTATATAAAAACTAATTATCCAACGATTACCGTACATGGTTTTTCAGCAGTAGAGATAGCTTATATAGCAAGAGTTTCTAAAATTTCTATAGAAGAGGTTTTAAAAAGATTACAAGTCAAAGGACTTTTTTCTATACCTGGAGCGGGTGCTGAAGTATTAAGCGATAGGGTAAGAGATATTATAGCACCACACAAATGTGACACAGCTACTTGGCTTAGGGTGCATGAGAGTGCGCATAATATAGGTATGAAAAGTACTGCTACAATGATGTTTGGTACGGTTGAAAATGATGAGGAAATCATCGAACATTTTGATCATTTAAGAAATTTACAAGATAAAACAAATGGCTTTAGAGCTTTTATTTTATGGTCGTTTCAAAGTGAAAATACTCCTTTGATCAAAAAACACCCTGAAATCATCAAGCAAAGCTCTAATAGATATTTAAGATTGCTAGCTTTGGCAAGATTATATTTGGATAATTTTAAAAATTTACAAAGTTCATGGGTAACGCAAGGCTCTTTAATAGGCCAACTTGCTTTAAAATTTGGTGCAAATGATTTAGGTTCAACTATGATGGAAGAAAATGTTGTAGCTGCAGCTGGTGCAAAATATAGAATGAATCAAGAACAAATGATAGAACTTATTAAAGATATAGGGGAATTACCTGCCAAACGCGATACAGCTTATAATATTTTAGAAAGGTTTTAATGCTAAATTTAGACTTTAATGAAACTAAAATAGACATAATATATGAGTATGAAAATGAGCTTCCTGTAGTATTTTTTAAGCTCATCTTTAAAAATAGTGGAAAAATAGCAGAAAAACACAATAGAGGTTGTGCAAGTATGCTTGCTAGGCTTTTAAATGAAGGAAGTAATGATGAGTTTTTTAAAAGCTTAGAATACCGTGCTATAGAGCTTTATGCTAAGGCTAGTTTTGAACATTTTCAAATTAGTATTAAATGCTTGAAAGAACATTTTGATTTTGCTTTAGAAAAATTACAAGAATTATTTTTAAATGTGCGTTTTGATGAAAAAATCTTACAAAGATTAAAAACTTTAGCTTTGGGTGAACTTGCAAGTTTAAATACTGATTATGATTATCAAGCAAAAAGACTTTTGAATAAGAATGTTTTTAAAGATGAAATTTTTGCTAGTGGTCTTGATGGGACTAAAGAAAGCATAGAAAAGATTAGTTTAAAAGAATTACAAGATTTTATGAGTGAAAATTTAGTACTTGATAATGCTTTATTTGTTTTTGGTGGAGATATTAAAGAAGATGAAGTAAAGATTAAAGTAGAAAAAATTTGCCAAATTCTAAAAAGAAATGCCCCAAATCAAAACAAAAGCTACAAGCTCGTTGATGAGAGTATAGAAGTAAGTGAGCAAAAAAGCACTGAGCAAGCTTATATATACTTTTGCTCTCCATTTAATATACAAATTAATGATGAGAAAATGTATTTAGCTAAACTTGCTTTGTTTATTTTAGGTCAAGGAGGTTTTGGTTCGCGTTTGATGGAAGAAGTGCGTGTAAAAAGAGGCTTGGCGTATTCAGCATATGCTATGCTTGATGTAAATTTAAATTATAGTAGAGTTTTTGGGTATTTGCAAACTAAAAATGAAAGTTCTAATGAGGCTAAAGCTTTAGTTAAGGAAGTTTTTGAAAACTTTGTCCAAAATGGAGTCAATGAAAAAGAATTTCAACTAGCTAAACAATTTTTAGTAGGATCTATGCCTTTAAGGTATGAAAACTTGGCTAAAAGACTAGATATAATGCTAAATGAATATTTGCATGGTTTAAAACTTGGAAATTTAAAAGAAGAAATGCAAAAGATTAAAAACACTAATCTAGATGAATTAAATGACTTCATCAAAGCACATAGTGAAATTACCAAAGTGAGTTTTGCAAGCATAGAAAATGAAAGTTGAAGAAAAGGACTTAAAACTACTTCATGCTTTAGGGGTTAAAAATTGTATCGATTTGGCTTTGATTTTACCTAAAAAATTTGATGATTTTAGAATTTCAAAGTTTCCAAAAGATACATTTTGCACTCAAAATGTAAAAATTATTAGCACACAAAATCATCACTCCCAGCTTTTTATACTTTGTGAATGTTTAGAATGGGGTATAAAAGCAAATATAGTAATTTTTCATCCTAATAGATGGCATTTTAAAATTTTTAAACATAATGCTTTGGTTTGTATCCATGCAAAGATGAATTTTTTTAATGGAATTTGGCAGTTTATAAACCCAAAAATAGTAAAAAACATAGGTCAAATAATCCCTAAATACCAAATTAGCTCTATTAAAGATGAAAGCATCAAAAAGCTTATTTTAAAATATGTCAATGAAGCTAACTTAAAAGCGCTAAATTTAGAACAAAAATATATCAATTTACTTTTGAATTTACACAATTATGATGATTTAATTCTTTATGAAAATTTTAATGCCATAGTTAAAGATTTAAAATATATAGAAATTTTTAATCATTTAAGGCGTTTAAAGGGTAAAAAAATATCACAAAATGCTTATGAAATAGAACTTTTTGATATAAGCTCTTGGCTTAAAGGTTTAGAATTTAGCCCTACAAATGATCAGCTTTTAGCAATAGAAGATATTAAAAAAGATTTGCAAAATAAAGTCGCTAAAAGGCGTGTGGTAATGGGTGATGTGGGTTGTGGTAAGACTTTGGTCATACTTGCTGCAAGTTTGCTAGTATATCCTAAAAAGGCTATTTTAATGGCTCCAACTAGTATATTAGCAGAGCAAATTTATCATGAAGCAAAAAGACTTTTGCCTGATTTTGTTAATGTATTGCTTTTAAAGGGTGGTAAAAAAGATAAAGATTTAGCAAAATTAAAAGAACAAGCCCATTTTATCATAGGTACACATGCGCTCATTCATCAAGAAGAATTTGAAGCAGTTTTAGTGATGATAGATGAGCAACATCGCTTTGGCTCTAATCAAAGACAAAAAATAAGTGAGCTTAGTAAAAACTCTCAATATGCTCCACATATCGTGCAATTTTCTGCTACACCTATACCAAGAACACTTTCTATGATACAAAGTGAGCTTGTAAATTTTAGTTTTATTAAACAAATGCCTTTTAAAAAAGACATTAAAACTTTTTGCATACAAGATAAAGATTTTAAATATTTGCTTAAAAAAATCGATAATGAACTAGCTAAAAATCATCAAGTGATCATCATTTATCCTTTGGTAAATGAAAGTGAAAATATAGATTATTTATCGCTAGAACAAGCACAAGGGTATTGGATAAACAAATACAAAAATGTTTATGTGACTCATGGAAAAGATAAAAATAAAGATCAAATTTTGCAAGAATTTAGAGAAAAAGGCACGATTTTACTTTCTACGACCGTGGTTGAAGTGGGAATTTCTTTACCAAGACTAAGCGTGATTGTAGTTGTTGGGGCTGAAAGACTTGGGCTTGCTACCTTACATCAGCTTCGAGGTAGGGTAGGTAGAGTAGGACTTGAGAGTTTTTGTTATTTATATACTAAGCAAAAAGAAATTCCAAGTCGTTTGCTTGAATTTGCTAAAACTTTAGATGGGTTTAAAATAGCTGAGCTTGATTTAAAAAACAGGTTAAGTGGGGATTTGCTAGATGGTAGAGTGCAACATGGAAATCACTTTAAATTTTTTGATTTTGCAGATGATGAAGAGCTGGTTTTAAAAGCAAAAGAAAGTATTAAAAATATGGAAGAAAAAAATGGATAAACATTTTGAAATTTTGATTTCAAAGGGCGAAAAGAAGTATTTTAAGAAAGGAAATATTTTATTTTTTCAAGGTGAAAAAGCAAATAAAATTTACATTTTACTAAATGGAAAAGTGCGTATATATAAGGTGAATACAAAAGGTTTTGAGCTAACACTACACACTCTAACTCCAGTAAATTTTATAGCTGAAATGCCTGTGTTTGAGGGTATTGTGATTACCCAGCCAATGCAATTTGTGAGCAAGATTGTGAAATTTGTGTTTTTGATTTTAATGAATTTAAAAAATTATGCTTAGAAAATGGAGAATTTAGTTTTTTACTTTTGACTTCTTTAATCGGTAAAATTCGAATTTTAGAAAATTTTATCAGACAAAAATCTTTGGATTTAAAGTCAAGATTAGTCAGCTTTTTACTAGAAAATGAAGAAAAGCTACAAAATTTAAAACAAAAAGAAATCGCTGTGATTTTAAATTTACCCCCAGAATCTTTGTCGCGTTTTTTAAAAGAATTAAAACAAAATGAGCTTATTTGCACAAATAAAGGTAAAATAGTAATTTTAAATAAAGAAAAAATGCAAAATTTAATTAAGTCTTTTTAAGTCTTATTTGTTACAATATTATATTTTAAAGTATGGATGGTTTCATGGATTTTGATTTTTTAGTCAAGTTTAGCCCTATGTTTATACAAGCTTCTTGGCTTACATTAAAACTTGCTATTTATGGGGTGTTTTTTTCATTTTTAGTAGGTTTATTTTGTGTGGGAGTGAGTTATTTTAAATTTTCCTTTTTAAACACAATTTGTAAAATTTATATAGAATTTTCAAGAAACACACCTTTGCTAATCCAACTTTTCTTTTTATATTATGCTTTACCTGAATTTGGAATTCAACTTAGCTCTTTTGCTTGTGCTGTGATAGGACTTAGTTTTTTAGGTGGTTCTTATATGGCTGAAAGTTTAAGAGCGGGTATGGAAGCGGTTAAAAAACAACAATATGAATCAGGACTTTCTTTGGGTTTGAGTAAATGGCAAAATTTCCGTTATATTATTATGCCTCAAGCTTTGGGTATAGCTATGCCAAGCATTAGTGCAAATATCATTTTTTTACTTAAAGAAACTTCAGTAGTAAGCATTATTGCTTTAGCAGATTTAGTATATGTGGCTAAAGATCTTATAGGGCTTTATTATAAAAGCAACGAAGCATTATTTGCTTTGGTGCTTTGTTATTTGATCTTGATTTTACCTTTATCTTTAGTGTTAAACCGTATAGAAAAAAGGTTAAATTATGTTTGAAATTTTAAATCAAGATACCTTTTTTAGACTAGCGCAAGGTTTAAAGGTTACTTTAGAGCTTTCATTGATTAGTGTTTTGATTTCACTCATAGGAGGAGTATTTTTTGGAATTTTAATGCATTCTAAAAACAAATTCCTTTATGTTTTTTGTCGTTTTATGCTTGAGTTTGTGCGTATTATGCCTTTGATTGTTTGGCTTTTTATAGTGCATTTTGGCTTGGCGAAATGGTTTGGATGGCATTTGAGTGCTTTGGGTTCAAGTATTATTGTTTTTAGTATTTGGGGTGTGTTTGAGATGATGGATTTGGTTAGATCATCTTTAGCAAGTATACCAAAACATCAGTATGAGTCAGGACTTTCACTAGGTTTTAATAAATTTGAAGTTTATCTTTTTATCATTATACCTTTATCTTTGAGAAGATTATTACCAATGAGTATTAATCTTTTTACAAGAATCATCAAAAGCACTTCAGTGATTTATCTAATCGGTGGTATAGAGCTTATTAAAGTAGGTCAACAAGTGATTGAGCTTAATTTATTTCAAAATTCTTATGCGGCTTTTGTGATTTATGGTTTGATTTTATTGATTTATTTTATACTTTGTTACCCTTTGTCAGTATATTCAAAGTTTTTAGAGAAAAAATGGAGCTAATATGAGCATTTTAAAAATACAAAATTTACAAAAATATTATGATGATCATCATGTTTTAAAAGATATTAATTTAGAAATAAATCAAAAAGAAGTAGTGGTTATACTAGGTCCAAGTGGTTGTGGGAAATCTACACTTTTAAGATGTATTAATGGCTTAGAAGAAATGGCTGATGGAGCTATTTTAGTAGATGATGAGAAAATTGATAAAAATTATAAAAAATGGACTCAAATTCGTCAAAAAATAGGTATGGTGTTTCAATCTTATGAGCTTTTTGATCATTTAAATGTTGAGCAAAATATACTTTTAGGACCTTTAAAGGTGCAAAAAAGAAAAAAAGAAGAGGTTTTAGAAGAAGCAAAATACTGGCTTGATAGAGTAGGACTTTTGCATAAAATAAAAGCTTATCCTAAAGAATTAAGCGGTGGACAAAAGCAACGCATAGCCATAGTTAGAAGTCTTTGTATGAACCCTGAAATCATGCTTTTTGATGAAGTTACAGCAGCACTTGATCCTGAAATCGTGCGTGAAGTTTTAGATGTGATTTTAAATTTGGCAAAAGATGGTATGACTATGCTTATAGTTACACATGAAATGGGTTTTGCAAGAGCAGTTGCTGATAAAATAGTTTTTATGGATGATGGTAAAATAGTAGAAATTTCAAATCCTGATGAATTTTTTGAAAATCCAAAGACAGATCGTGCGAAAAAATTTCTCAATTTGTTTGATTTTCATCGTTAATTTTATTTTTTTAAAATATTTATTTAAAAAAATAATATAAGGTTTAAAAATTTAAATTTTTAATCATAAGGATAAAACATGAAAAAAATTTTTCTTTTATCATTTTTGATGGCACTTTTTTTTAGTGCATGCTCAAATTCAAGCTCTAATGAAAATTCCATAGAGAAAATCAAACAGCAAGGTGTAATCCGTATAGGTGTATTTGGCGATAAACCTCCGTTTGGTTACCTAGACGCACAAGGGAAAAATCAAGGTTATGATGTATATTTTGCTAAACGCATAGCAAAAGAGCTTTTAGGAGATGAGTCTAAAGTGCAATTTGTACTTGTTGAAGCAGCAAATAGAGTAGAATTTTTAGAATCAAATAAAGTAGATTTAATCTTAGCAAATTTTACAAAAACCCCAGAAAGAGAAGCTGTGGTTGATTTTGCATTACCTTATATGAAAGTTGCTCTTGGGGTGGTGGCTCCTAAAGGATCAGATATTGAAACTTTAGATGATTTAAAAAATAAAACTTTAATTTTAAATAAAGGCACAACAGCTGATGCGTATTTTACAAAAAATATGCCAGATATTAAAACGATTAAATTTGATCAAAATACAGAAACTTTTGCAGCTTTAATTGGTAAAAGAGGTGATGCGTTAAGTCATGATAATGCATTGCTTTTTGCTTGGGCTAAAGAAAATCCAAATTTTGAAGTAGTGATTAAAGAACTTGGAAATCATGATGTTATAGCTCCTGCTGTAAAAAAAGGTGACGAAGCTATGTTAAATTTTATCAATGATTTGATTTTAAAATTACAAAATGAACAATTTTTCCACAAAGCTTATGATGAAACTTTAAAGCCGTTTTTTAGTGATGATATAAAAGCTGATGATGTAGTAATTGAAGGTGGCAAAATTTAATAATGCAAAAAGCTTTTAAAAATACCATCTATGCTTCCTTAGGTGGTATTTTAGAATTTTATGATTTTGTTTTATTTATCTTCTTTGCAAGTGTTTTTGCAAAAATTTTCTTTCCTCAAAATGATGATTTTTGGCCATTAATCTATACTTATGTAGCCTTTGGGGCAGGGTATTTAGCCAGACCTTTTGGTGCTGTTGTTTTAGCGCATTTTGCAGATATAAAAGGGCGTAAGAATGTTTTTTATATTAGCATGCTTTTAATGGTTGTACCAAGTTTTATTTTGGCCTTTTTACCTACTTATGAAAGCATAGGGCTTTTGGCTACTTTTATGCTTTTTGTTATTAGGATAGCCCAAGGATTAGCTATAGGAGCTGAAGTTAGCGGTGCTTGGATTTTTGTGAGTGAATTTGTGAGTAAAAAAAGACTTGGTTTGGCACTTGGTTTTATTTCAGCGACTTTGACTTTAGGTTTATTGCTTGGAAATTTAGCGACTTTGACTATATATGCGTATTTTGATAAAGAAGAAGTAGAAAGCTTTGCTTGGAGAATTCCTTTTTTTATAGGAGGATTTTTTGGTATATTGGCTTTATTTTTACGCACGAAATTGAATGAAACACCAGCTTTTAAAAATATAAAAGCAAAAGAAAAAATTTTAAATTTCCCACTTTTGCAGGCTTTAAAAACACATAAAAAAAGTATGTTAATATGCGCTTTACTTACTGTGGTTTTAACAAGTGGGGTGGCTACTTTAATGATACTGCCACAATATTTTGAAAGCTTATTAGGAGTTAGTAAAACTACTGCTTTGTTATATCAAAATTTGGCCATAGTGATGATCATACTAGGAAGTTTAGCGCAAGGATATTTAGCAGATTTTTTAGGATATTTTAAAATTTGTTTGATTTTCACTTTACTTTTTGGAATTTTTGGCATTAGTTTTAGCTTTTATAATGAGTGGTTTTTGTTATTTTATTTGCTTGCTTGTTTTGCACAAGGTATTATAGCTTTTGCTCCTATTTTTATGACTCAAATTTTTACCACAGAGTTAAGATCGAGTGGTCTTTCTTTTGCTTATAATATTTCTTATGCGATTTTGGGTTTTATAACCCCTTTTATTGTTAATTTTGTATATAAGGAGTATTTTTATATTTATATTATTTTTATAATTATTGCTAGTTTGCTAAGTTGTTTTTTAAATAAATTTTTTATTAAATAATTATATATATATTAATATTTATTTTATGGATAATACTATTATATATACTACAAAATAAGGAATATTATATATGAAAATATGGACTCAAAAATATACCGTTTGGAATAGTATTATTGATATACAACATAAAAGCTTATTTTATTTAGCTAAAGAAATTTATTTTATAAAAAATAATCATGCAAGTATTAATGAAGTTAGAATGCTTTCGATTGAATTTTTAAAATAACTTAAAGATCATGCAAAATATGAAGAAAAATATATGAAAAGGATTGCTTACCCATATACCGATATACATATAAAAGAGCATAAAAATTATGTCTTCATTAGCTTCTTTGGTTAAAAACACATCAAACATAAATGAATTTAAAACAAAATTTAGTGATTTTATAGATAATAATATCATTAAGTATATTTTAGAGGAAGATATAAAATATGCTAATTTTAAGAAAAAAAGAATACTTGTGGATGCTTAAATAAAAAATATAAAATTTCACATAATATGCATCTTAAAATTTTTAATGGTGCTAAGTATGATTGTAAAATTTGTCAGTAAAATATTCGATTGATTTAATCGGCGGGGGTATATGGTAAGTAATTTTCCCTCTTGGAGTGATGAATATTGTTTAGGCAATGAAAAAATAGATTTACAGCATCAGAGATTTTTTGCTTTAACTTTAGAAGTTTTTAGACTTTCAAATAGACATATTTATAAAACAGAATTAAAAAAAGTATTAATGGAGTTATTTTCATATATGAAAAATCATTTTGATGATGAAGAGGAATATATGAGAGAAATTAAATATCCATATTTAGATGAGCATATAATAATGCATAAAAATATTGTAAAATCTATGAAAAGTCTATTATATGAGTGTTGTAGTACTAATGAACTTAAAAATGAACTTTATAATATAGTATCATCATGGTTTTTTAATCATTTTAGTATACATGATATGAAAATAAGAGATTATGTTCAAAATTCATCTAATCAAAATTTATCAAAACAAAACGAGATGATAAAAAGCGAAGAAATATTTGAGTATACATGTGATTGTATTGGTATTATCCATAAAGTGAATTATGATTTACATATGAAAATAAATTATTTAAATATATCTTAATAAGTGCAGCAAATGCTCAAAAAAGTTGAAATTAAAATCAAATACATAGAAAGTTATCTAGTTGATTTTTAAGTTAAATAGTATATCTAACATAGTAGTTTATTAATTCATTATCTTTTTCCGAGGTATGTTGTAGTAGAATTTATAGTTTGAAGCAACATAAACTACCGTCCGCTAAACTATTTTTTGTTAAATTTATTAAAATTTATAAATAATAAATTTTTTATTGCAATTACTATTTGTATATCAATAGCATTATTTTACAAAAATTTCTCTCTTTTTGATATTTTTATTTCACTTAAATAGTTGATTCTTGTAAGTTTTATTTTTATTTTGTCTTTAAATATTGTTTTTTATAAAAATTGTTTTATTTAAATGATATAATTTTTATTTTTAAATCTTTAAAGTAGTTTTAGACAAAATGAACTTTTTCTTGTTGATATATTTTAGTTTTAAGATGTTAAATTATTTCTAAATTTGTGATAATTTTATCCAAAAAATATATTATACAGTTTTTTTAAGTAGATTTTAATTGACATGTGAGGAATATTTATTATATCTCTTTAACTTTAAAATCCTTTTATAAGCTAAATAAGTATCCATCATTAAGATTTTTACTGAATGAAAAATAATAATTTTTGTTAATTTAAAAGATATATTAAGTAGTGGAATATATTTTGAAAAAACAAAAACTTTAAAATATAAACTATAACTTTGCTATAATTATGCTTTATATTTTAGAGGTGTGAATGAATAAGATTTTATTACTAGCTGATGGACCTTTTGCGAAAGATTTTTTAAAGAAAATTTATAATAACAAAACCTTCAAAGAGTTTTTGAGTGTTGTGTACTATAATGATGATAGCGTAGACTTAGACTTAGAGAATGAACAAATTTCTTTTTTTAAATTTGATCCTACGAGTTTGATTAAGCTAGAAAATTTATTAAAAGAAAATTTTCATCAAGCTATTATTTATATGCAAGAAGAAGCAGATACATTAGCTTGCTATAAAAATTTAAGAAAATTACACCCAAGATTAAATATAGTTATTATGGATTTGTGGAATAGCCAAATTGATGATAATTTTTGTGAAGTAATTAATATTTATGATACTTTAAGTACAAGATTGACAGGTTGTTTGGATAATATGCCTTCAATGGCACAATTTATAGGGCTTGGACAAGGTGAGATTATGGAGGTTAAAATTCCTGCAGGGTCAAGCTTTGCTTATAGACACATAAGCTCTATTAGCCAAAAACGCTTTAAAATCGTAATGGTTTATAGAAATAATGAATTTATTCTGGCAAGACCTGGGCTTATTTTAATGCCAAATGATAGCATTTTAATCGTAGGTGATCCTAAAGTTTTGCAAAGTGTTTTTACTAATGTTAAAACAAGCTTAGGACGCTTTCCATCGCCTTTTGGAGATAATATACTTTGTATTATAGATATGAAAAAAATGAGTGAGTTTGCTATAGAAAAGCTTATTTTTGCAAGCTTGCTTTTGCATGTAAGAATCAATAGCAAAAAACTTTATTTTAAGGTGATTAATCCTACTTTAACTCCTATGTATTATAAACTTAAATCCTTGCATAAAAATAGCACTGAAGTGATATTTGACTTTGAAAGCACAAATATAAAAAACATTAAACCTTTTGTGGAAAATACTAGTATAGGTTTGCTAGTGGTGGAGGATTATCTTTTTGAAAAAGAAAAAAGTTTTCTTTTTACTTTAAAACTTCCTGTGTTAAAAGCAGGTAAAGGGG
Organism: Campylobacter sp. RKI_CA19_01122; assembly: GCF_025771325.1. Classification (NCBI taxonomy): domain Bacteria; kingdom Pseudomonadati; phylum Campylobacterota; class Epsilonproteobacteria; order Campylobacterales; family Campylobacteraceae; genus Campylobacter; species Campylobacter sp. RKI_CA19_01122. Next base: position 24,979 of record NZ_JAKMPZ010000006.1, read on the forward strand.
ATTTTGCAGATTTAAAATCTTCTGTAGTTTTAAGTTCAAATTTTGAAGATGTAGAGGGTATTGCTTCTATTATGCTTGATTTTAACAAGCAAATTCAACTAGGCCTTGCCTTGTATTACTATGCTTTAAAATTAAATAAAGCCGAAATTTTTGAATATCATCAGTATTTTGAAAGCCTTTCAAAACTTCATGATGAAAAATTACTTTTGATAGAAGAAAAAGAACATAATCCTATCAATAAATTTTCTTACAAACAAAATATATTGCATTTTGTACCATTTAATGAAAAAATTTTAGGAAACAATTTCAATAAAATTTTAAAAACGGATTTAAATACGATATATTATAAGATGAATAAAAATTATCAATTGTTTATACCATCATTGTGAGAAAAGAATGCAAGTTAAGGTAAATTTAGATAAAAATACAAGTTATAATGTCTATATAAATGAGTTAGAAAAATTAAATTTTAATACTAAAGTAGTGATTTTAACTAATGAATTAGTTGCAAAACTACATTTGGATACACTTTTGAAAAAAATTCATGCTAAAGAACTTTTTGTTATAAAAATCAAAGATGGCGAAGAGTATAAAAATTTACAAACTATAGAATATATCTTAGATCAAATGTGTACTTATAAGCTAGATAGAAAAAGCTTACTCATAAGCTTTGGTGGTGGGGTGATCTCTGATATGGGTGGTTTTGTAGCAAGTATATATCAAAGAGGGATAGAATTTATCAATATCCCTACAACTTTACTAGCTTGCGTGGATGCAAGTGTGGGTGGTAAAACCGGAGTGAATAATAAATTTGGTAAAAACTTAATAGGCACTTTTTATCAGCCAAAAGCAGTGTATTGTGAGAGTGAGTTTTTAAAAACTTTACCTTCAAGAGAGCTAGCTGCAGGTATGGCTGAATTTATTAAAATGGCTGTGGTTTTTGATGAAGCAATTTTATCTTTTTTGGAAAATTTGGACGAGGATAAAATTTTTAATGTTAAATTAGATGATATTATTTTAGCTCAAATCATCCAAAAAAGTATAGAACTTAAAGCTAATGTGGTTTCACAAGATGAAAAAGAAAGTGGCTTAAGAATGCTTTTAAACTATGGGCATACTTTTGCTCATGTTATAGAAAATCAAACAGGATATAAAAAGTACTTACATGGTGAAGCCGTGGCTATAGGTATGAACATGGCAAATATTCTAGCTTTAAATTTGAGGTTATTAAGCGAGCAAGAATGCCAAAGAGTAGAAAAATTGCTTGTGAAATTTAAATTACCCATATCTTATAAAATTTCAAATATAGAAGAGTTTTATAATGCCTTTTTCTTAGATAAAAAAACACATTTTCAAAAGATTAATTTTGTTTTAGTTTGTGGTTTAGGAAAAGCTTGTATAAAAAATGATATATCTAAAGAAGATATTTTACACACTTTAGAGGTGTTTGCATGAAAAAAATTATATTGATTTTACTCTTACCCTTTACATTACTTTTAGCGCAAGATGATATAGAGCATTTAGAGCAAAAATTAAATGAATTGCATAATAATTTAGCATATAATACTTGGATAATTAAATATAATAATTTTAACATTTACAGAAAAACTCAAGATGAAATTTTGGCTTTAGAAAAAGAAAGTTTAAAAGCTAATGAACGCAATAAAAGCATTATAGAAAGACAAATTTTAATTTTAAAAGAAAGATTAGAGCTTTTAAGTGAGTATAAAAGTGCAAATTTTTCTAAGATGGTTTTGGCACCTGAAGAAGTTGATAAAATAGATAAGCTAACTAATCCTTTAGCTATTATTTCAGCATACTCACATATAAAAAAATTAAGACGCGACAAAGAAGAATATGTCAATCTTTTAAATAGTTTTAAGCAAACTTTAGATGAGCTTATAAAAGAAAATGTTTTAGTAGCTGAAATAGCTAAATTATCTTCTAATAAAGAGCATGATGAATATTTAAAAATATCCAATCAAATGGTTAGAGATTTTTCACAAACTCTGCGTTTTGGAGAAATTTCTTATTCTGTGTATGAGAAAAAAATTCAAGAAGAGATTGAAAAAACGACAGCTTCAATTAAAATTCAGGGTGTAAGAGCTTTCAATATAGTTTTGGCTATTGTTATAGTTGTAGCCATAGCATTTTTACTCAAATTTATAGCTAGAAAATATATAGGTGATAATGATCGCTTTTATACAGCAAATAAAATCATTAATTTTATTAATATCAATGTAATTGTTTTAATCTTGCTTTTTGGATATATTGAAAATATTAGCTATTTAGTTACTGTGCTTGGTTTTGCTTCTGCTGGTTTGGCTATTGCTATGAAAGATATGTTTATGTCTATGCTTGGTTGGTGTGTGATAGTTTTTGGTGGAAGTTTTAGAGTGGGCGATAGGGTGAGAGTTTTTCAAAACAATACACATTATATCGGCGATATAATTGATATTTCGTTTCTAAGAATAACTTTGTATGAAGATATATCTTTACTAACTTATACAGATAATCGAAGAAGTGGTAGGATAATTTTCATACCAAATAATTTTATTTTTACCAATCTTATATCAAATTATACTCATCATGGGATGAAAACAATTTGGGATGGACTTGATATTACTTTAACTTTTGATTCAAATCATCAAAAAGCCTTAGATATAGTAGAAGAAATCGTTATAAAAGCTTCCAAAGGCTATACAAAAATTGCAAAAGAATCCATGAATAAATTAAGAAATGAATACAGCATTAGAAATCCTAAAGTAGAACCTAGGTTTTTTACATTTTTAGAAGGTTATGGTATGAGAATTTCTGCTTGGTATATGACAAATTCTTATGCGGCCTTGGTTTTAAGAAGTAATATAAGTAAAGAAATTATCAATGAATTTAATAAACATGATGATATAAAAATAGCCTATCCATCGCAAAATTTATATATGGCAAAACATGAATTTATAGAAAATAAGGAAGATATTTGAAAAAAAAGGTATATTTTAAAACTTTTGGTTGTAGAACTAATATTTATGATACGCAATTATTAAAAACTTATATTAAAGATCATATTGTCACACAAAATGAACAAGAAGCTGATGTGATAGTGATAAATTCTTGCACGGTTACAAATGGTGCTGATAGTGGGCTTAGAAGTTATATTAATAGTGTAAAAAAAAATGGAGTTAAGGTTATACTTACAGGCTGTGGTGCTGTAAGCAAGGGAAAGGATTTTTTTAATAAAAAAGAAATTTTTGGAGTTTTAGGAGCTTCTAATAAAGATAAAATTAACGAGTTAATCTCACAGGATAAAGCCTTTTATGAGCTTGGAAATTTACGCTTTATCGATACAAAAATCGTAAGTAATTATGAAAATCACACTAAAGCTTTTGTAAAAATTCAAGAAGGATGTGACTTTGCTTGTAGTTATTGCATAATCCCAAGTGTTAGAGGTAAATCAAGAAGCATGCCAAGCGAGGAAATAATAAAACAAATCAAACTTTTGGCTCAAAATGGTTATAGTGAAGTAGTTTTAACGGGTACTAATATAGGAAGTTATGGTTTAAAAGATAAAACTACACTTGGAAAATTACTGCAAGAAATAGGCAAGATTAATGGTATAAAAAGAGTAAGACTTGGGAGTTTAGAGCCTGCTCAAATTGATGAGAGTTTTAAGGAAATTTTAGATGAACCTTGGCTTGAAAAGCATTTACATATTGCCCTACAGCACACTCATGAAAAAATGCTACGCATTATGCGTAGAAGATCACATACGCAAAATGATTTAGCATTGTTTAATGAGTTAAATCAAAAAGGTTTTGCTTTAGGAACAGACTTTATCGTAGCACATCCTGGAGAAAGTGAGTTGATATGGCAAGAAGCTTTAGAAAATTTCAAACAATTTAAACTCACACATATTCATGCTTTTATTTTCTCGCCACGCGATGGAACGCATTCTGCTTCTATGAGTGAGCGAATTAATGGTGATATAGCCAAAGAAAGATTAAATATTTTAAAAGATATAGTCGCACAAAATAATTATGAGTTTAGAAAAAACCAAAAAAATATTTTAGAAATTTTAGTCGAGAGTAAAAAAGATGGTTTTTATGAAGGCTATGATCAATTTTTTAATAAAATCAAAATTACAAGCAAAGAAGATATTGCTAAACAATGGATAAGTATTGAAAAATATGAATGCAAAGAAGATTGTAACTATGTAAGGTTAGAGGATGAAAAATAAAAAGATTATCTTAGCTTCATTTTTATTGCTTTGTGTTTTTATATTGATTGCATTTTTAAAAAATCAACCAGATTATATTAGCAAGGCTGCTTATGAAGAGCTTTTAGAGCAAAATTTAATCCAAAAAGCCATAGTAGAAAATAATGAAATATTATTAAAAAGCAAAGAAGGAAATTTTTTAATCGCTAAAGATGTAGTGGATTTAAATGCTTTGTGGCAAAAAATTCCTTTAGAATATGCTAAAGATTATGATTTGAGTGAGTTTTTTTTGATATTTATTTTACTTGCTTTTCTCATAAGCTTTTTACTCTTTCTTAATAAAAAAAACAAAGATAGGCAAAATTTACTTTCTTTAGAAAAAAATATTTTAGAAAAAAATGAACAAAATAACACCATACAAGATGTAGTAAGTGAAGTTAAATTTAAAGATGTAGCAGGGGTTGATGAGGCTAAGGTGGAGCTTTTGGAAATCGTTGATTTTTTAAAAAATCCTCAAAAATATAAAGATTTTGGCGTGAAAATGCCAAAAGGCGTTTTACTAGTAGGCCCTCCTGGAGTAGGTAAAACCTTGATAGCAAAAGCAGTAGCAGGTGAAGCTGGGGTGCCATTTTTTTATCAAAGTGGGGCTAGTTTTGTAGAAATTTATGTAGGTATGGGTGCAAAAAGAGTTAGAGAGCTTTTTTTAAAAGCTAAATCAAAAGCTCCAAGTATTATTTTTATAGATGAAATTGACGCAGTTGGTAAAAGTAGAGGGGATTTTTCCAATGTAGAAAGAGATAATACGCTAAATCAACTTTTAACTCAAATGGATGGATTTGAAGATAATAGTGGTGTTATAGTGATGGCTGCTACAAATAAAATCGATCTTATGGATAATGCGTTATTAAGATCAGGGCGTTTTGATAGAAGAATTTTTATATCTTTGCCTGATTTTAAAGATAGAATGCATATTTTGCAAAATTATATGAAAGAAAAAAAATCTAGCGTAGATTTAGAAAAAATTGCAAAAGCTAGTGTGGGTTTTAGCGGAGCAGCTTTAGAGACTTTAGTTAATGAAGCGGCTATTAATGCTATAAGAAGAAAATCAGATTTAATAGAAGAAAATGATTTTTTTGCAGTGCTTAATAAAGTTTTAATGGGTAAAAAAAAGATTTTTTCTCTAAGCGACAAGGAAAGAAAAATTCAAGCCACATATCAAGCAGCTAAAGCCTTGTGTGCTTTTTATTTTGATGTTAAATTTGAAAAAATTACTCTAATTGAAGATAGGTTTAAAGAATATGAAAATACTATCAAATCAAAATCAGAATTATTAAATAAAATAAAAGTTTTTTTAGCAGGTTCAGTTGCTATGGAGCTTATTTTTAATGAAAGTTACACTAATGCACAAAGTGATCTTTTAAAGGTTAAAGAATTGCTCGTTTTTATGGAAACTTTCGCTATGGCAAATGAGGGTTTATTACAAGAGCAAAAGCAAGAAGTGAAAGAATTTTTAGAATTAATGAAAGAAAAAGTAGTGAGATTAGCTAGCATTCTTTTAGAAAATGAAAAAATAGAAAAACAAGATATAGAAAAAATCATAATGGAGTGAAAATGGTAAAAATAGGAATTTTAGTACTTTCAGATAGAGCAAGTAGCGGAGTTTATGAGGATAAATCCGGAGTAGAGATAGAAAAAATTTTAGATTCTTATATAAAAAATGAAAAAAGCTTTTATTATGAGCTAATTCCTGATGAGTATGATTTAATCATAGAAAAATTAGCTTATTTGGCAGATGAAGTAAAATGTGATTTGATTTTTACCACAGGGGGTACAGGACCTGCTTTGCGTGATGTGACACCAGAGGCAACGCAAGCAGTGTGTGATAAAATGCTTCCAGGTTTTGGGGAGTTAATGCGTGCAAAAAGCTTAGAATATGTACCAACGGCTATACTTTCAAGACAAAGTGCAGGTATAAAAGGAAAATCATTAATTATTAACTTACCGGGTAATCCAAAAGCTATAAGAGAATGTATTGAACCTATATTTCCTGCTATTCCTTATTGCGTAGATTTGATAGGTGGAGCTTATATTGAAAATAATGAAGAAGTAATTTCTGTGTTTAGACCAAAGAAAAAATAAGTCTGGTTAGACTTATTTTGAGGTTTCATAACCTTGCGATAAAAGTGCATTCATACCACCTTTTAAATTAGCAACTTCTATGCCATTTTGATCTAGTAAAGCAGAAGCCTTAGCACTTCTTGCTCCACTTCTGCAAACTATAGCGATAGGTTTTTTACTTGAAATCTTTTTAATTTCCTCGACGAAATTTTTATTTATACTGCCATCTTCATTGTAAAAGCTAATTTTAATGGCATTTTTTATAGTACCAGTTTGTACCCATTCACTAGGTTTTCTAACATCAATTACTTGATAATTTTCTAAAATTCCTGCGTTAATATCGATATTTTTAACTTCTGCTAAAACAAAACTAGTACAAAGCATTAAAGATAAAAATATTTTTTTCATAATCAACCTTCTTTTGTTGCTTCATAACCTTGTGATAAAAGCGCTACCATGCCACCATCTAAATTAGTACATTCTATACCTAGAGCATCTTCTATCATCACAGCAGTATGTTTGCTTCTTGAGCCTGTAGCACATACAAAGGCTATGTTTTTATTTTGATAATCTACTTTTTCTTTAAACTCTTGGATGAAATTTTCATTCATAAAGCCATTATCATCGCAAAGTGCGATGAGTACAGCTTCTTTTATAACCCCGCTTTTCCATTCGCTAGGAGTTCTTACATCTATAATGCAAAATTCATGCAAAATATCTTTAGAAATAGCTATATTTTTCATTTTTCTAAAGCCTTAGAAACGATTTTGCTTAAGGCATTGTTAAATTCACTAGGGTTATCTATACCCATACCTTCGCTAAGTTTAGCCATATTTAAAAGAATATGTGCCATTTCATTAGCTAAAGTATCATTTTCTTTTAAGGCTTTTAAAATTTCATGATTAGGATTGATTTCAAGTATAGGTTTAACTTGCTGTTCTTGCCCCATTTGTTTAAGAATTTGTTGCATAGCAAAATCAGGTTTATTTTGATCATAAACAATACAACTTGGACTATTTGAAAGTCTTTGGCTAAGTTTTACCTCTTCAACTTCATCTTTTAAAACTTCTTTTATTTTGATGAGTAAGCTTGCAAATTCAGCCTTTTGTTCTTCGCTTGTTTCTTCGCTAGCTAGATGGTTAATAGCGCTAAATTTTAAACCTTCAAATTCATTCATCATAGGCATAACTATGGTGTCAATTTCCTCATCAAGTAATAAAACATTGATATTTTTTTGTTTATAGCTTTCAAGAAGCGGAGAATTTCTTAAAAGTTTTTCATTTTTTCCACTGATATAAAAAATTTCATTTTGACCTTCAGCTAGGTTTTGTTTATACTCTTCAAGATCAATTAATTCTTCTTTGTTTGAGTTTTTAAAGTATAAAAGCTTAGCTATAGCGTCTTTATTTTCGCCAAAACCATATAAACCTTCTTTTAAAACTTTTCCAAAATTTTCATGGAATTTAAGATAATTTTCTTTATCTTTCTCTTTGAATTTTTTAAGTTCAGCTAGGATTTTTTTAACACTTGCTTCTTGAACGCTTTTTAAGATTTTATTTTCTTGTAAGATTTCACGACTAACATTAAGCGGTAAATCTTCTACATCAATAATCCCACGCACAAATCTTAGATAAGTTGGTAATAATTCTTTATCATCATCACTTATAAAAACTCTTTTAACATAAAGTTTTAAACCACTTTTATAATCTACTCTATAAAGATCAAATGGAGCTTGCGCAGGTATAAAGAATAAAGAATTGTACTCTATAGAACCTTCGGCTTTTGTGTGGATATAAAGCATAGGTTTGTTTGAATCATGGAAGTTTTGTTCATAAAATCTTTCATAATCCTCAGCTTTTAAACTTGCTTTATTTTGTCTCCATAAGGCACTTGCTGTATTAATTTGAGTGTTTTTTAATTCTTTTTTAGGTTCTTTTTCGCCTTCTTCTAGTGGTAAATATTCTTCTTTTTCCATGAAAATAGGAAATTGTATATGATTTGAATATTTTTCTACTATGCTTTCAATGCGGTATGAGTTTAAAAACTCTTCATCTTTTAAATGCAAGGTTATGCAAGTGCCTTGTTCATCTTTATTTGCATCTTCTATTTCATAGCCACTAGCATCAGAAGTCCAAAGATAAGCTTTATCATCTAATGCTTTTTTGCTTAAAACTTCTATTTTAGAAGCTACCATAAAAGCAGAGTAAAAGCCTACACCAAATTGTCCTATAAGTTGAGAGTCTTTTTTGGCATCACCACTTAAGTTTTCTAAAAAGCTTTTTGTACCACTTTTAGCAATGGTTCCAAGATGATTGATTAAATCGTCTTTATTCATACCTATACCATTATCACTTATAGTTAAGGTTTTTGCTTCTTGATTGAAATTAATTTGAATTTTTGGCTCAAATTTTAAATTTTTATAAGCATCATCACTCACGCTTAAATAACTAAGTTTATCAAGTGCATCACTTGCATTAGAAATAAGCTCTCTTAAAAAAATTTCTTTGTTAGAATACAAAGAATGAATCATAAGTTGTAAAAGTTGATTAACTTCAGTTTGAAATTGCATTTATATCTCCTTTATTTAAAAATTAAAAAACCAATCCATACTGCCAAAAGACAAAGGATAACATTTAAAATAATATTTATAAAAAAGTGAAAATAATCACCATTTTACAAAAATAACAAATTTTCATAAGAAAAAGTTGAAAAAGTTGTAAAGGCACCCAAAAAACCAGTGCTAATTAAATTTTTAGTAAAAATATGCACACCTTTAGAATTTGCATAAGAAAAAAATAAACCTATTAAAAATGATCCTATTATATTGACCATTAATGTCCCATAAGGAAAGTTATGAGGAATGATTTTATTAAAAAAGTTGCTAGTAAGCATTCTGGATATGGCCCCTAAAAAGCCTCCAAAACCTACGGCTAAGATCATACCAATCAAGCTTGTGACCTTTCGCTATCTAAGATTATTTGCATTTTTTCTCTAGTTTGCTCAAGCCAATCATCTTTACTTGTATCAACAAGATCTAGAAATACCACTTTTAAAACACCACTATTTGCGCTAAAATTTTGGGTGTCTAAAATTTTAGCTGAATCAACAATTACCACAGGCTGGACTTTTAACTTAAGTTTTTCACTTAAAATTTTAGCTCCGACTTTAAATTTTAAAAGTTTTTGTGTTTTAGATCTTGTGCCTTCTGGAAAAATGGCTAAAATTCTATCCTCATTTAATCTTTCTTTGGCTTCTTTTAAAAGCTTTACTAGGCCTTTTGGACTTCTATCTATACAAATAATTTTTGGTTTTTTAATCAAAGTTTTAAAAACAGGGAGTTCGCCTAGTTCTTTTTTAGCTATCCAAGATATATTTTTTGGGCATAAATCTTCCAAAACAACTATATCTAGCAAGCTTTGATGATTGATTAAAAGCAAATTAGCTTGAGGGTGTATAGAACCTTGGGTTTGAATTTTATAGTTTATTACATATTTTTGCAGTTTTGACCATACTTTTCTGATTTTCCAAATTTTTTCTTGTGATTGCAATAATAAAAAGGCAATACATAAAAATATAATAGATAAAATAAATTCTACCCAAAATATTAAAGCTTTAAATCTTTGATAAATCTTCACTTTTCACCCAGCCTATTTTTCCATTATTAAATAAAATTTTTCTGTATTCATCTCTTGAATCTAACACTTCTACTTCTTGTTTATATTTCCCAGAATAAAAATGAGTTGAGTTTAGAGTTGGTAAAATTTGCACTTTACTTTCAGCTTTTAATATAGCTTTATATATGTTATTTTGAGCTAAAAAACTTGCTATTAGAGCCAAAATTGCCAAACCTAAAGCTGTGTAGCTTTTTTTAAATACAAACCATAAAGCGAAAATACCGCACAAGCTCCATAAAAAAACTTGTTTGTAAAAATTAAAATCATTAGTTTTTGGATTTAAATCACTTTGTGTACTTATACTATCTTCTTTAAGTTCTATTTTTAAGGAAAAATCTTTTAATTCTTTAGAATTTAAATTAAAGTAAGAAAAATCAAAACGCGTTTTACTTTTATCTAAAATAGCATAATAAAATCCACTTTGTTTTTCAAAATTGCCTTTAATAGCCTCTACACCTTGTTTTTGGATATCTTTTATGTTAAAACTTGCTAGATTTGTGTTTTCTCCTGCAAGTTCTATAAATAAAATTATATTATCATTATCAAAACTACTCGCTTTTACTTGTTTAACTTCCAAATTGCTTGCAACTATATGTGAGTATTTATTAGAAGGAGCATCGATTTTTTTAAGTTTAATGGGCTTTATAATTAATGATGAGCTTTGAAAAATATGATCATTTCTGCTTAATGAAACGATGATTTTGTTTAAACTAGCATTTAAACTTTTAGCTTCAAACCATAATTTTGTATGATATGAATTAGCCTTTTGTTCCCAAATAGGATTAGGATTGATCCAAAGCATATCATCACTTTTTTCAAAACTCACATTTAAATCAAAACTCACATTAGTTGTGGTAATAACCTCAAGATCTATAGCAAAAGCTTCATCTATGAAAGCTTCATCAGTGTATTCTTTTGCGTTTAATACTAAAGAACCTTGAGGGATGAAATTTTCATCATCGATTTTACTTTCATAATTACTCTCATCACTTGGAGCGATGGTTTGATAAATTTGCTTAGCTTGATCATCTAATTGATTGTAATTTTTTTCTAAAGTGTTATAATCTTCAAAAACACTATTTTCTTGAGCATATAAGTTAAAAGTTAGTAAAAAAAGACAAAAAAATTTGAAGGTTTTTAGCAATTTAAAAATCCTTCAAACATTTTAAGTCCTACTTTTGATCCAAGAATATCATCGCACATTCTTTCAGGATGTGGCATTAATCCAAAGACTTTTTTATTTTCATCGCAAATTCCTGCTATATCACTTAAAGACCCATTTGGATTGTTGATATATCTTAGTAAGATCATATCTTTATCTTCTAGCATTTTAATACCATCTTCGCTATTAAAATAATTTCCTTCTCCATGGGCAATAGGTAATTCTATGATATCATTTTTTTGAAAATTTTTCAAAAAAGCATTATTATTTGATACTACTTGCAATGCTTGCATCTTAGAAATAAAACTTAAACTATTGTTATGTTTCATAGCTCCTTTTAAAAGTCCAAGTTCTAATAAAATTTGAAAGCCGTTGCATATACCTAGAACATATCCACCTTTTTGAACATGCTCTTTAAGTGTTTTTATAGCAGGAGCAAGTTTTGCAATAGCAGCACATCTTAAATAATCTCCATAAGAAAAACCTCCAGGTAATACGATTAAATCTGCACTAAAATCTTGTCTTTCATGCCAAATGATTTCAGTTTTTACCCCTAATTTTTCAAAGGCATAAGCTGTATCAAACTCACAATTAGTTCCAGGAAAACGAATAATAGCTACTTTCATAATATTATCTCATAATCTTCTATCACAGTATTTGCAAGTAATTCTTTACACATTAAATCAACTTGTTTAAAAGCTTCTTCTTCATCATCACAAGCTATATCAAAACTAATTTGTTTTGAGGTTTTAACATTTGCAATATTATTAAAATCCAAAGAATGCAAAGCCTTTTCTATGGCTTTGCCTTGAGGATCTAAAACCCCATTTTTGAGTGTGATATTTATAGTTACTTTCATTATTTTTCCTAACTTAAAATTCTTTTTAAGACTTCTTCGTAAGCCATTTTTACATTACCTAAGTCTTGTCTAAAGCGATCTTTGTCTAATTTTTCATTAGTTTTGCTATCCCAAAATCTACAGCTATCAGGACTAATTTCATCAGCTAAGATCATATTTCCTTCATTATCAATACCAAATTCTAATTTAAAGTCAATCAATCTTAAGCCTTTAGATTCAAAGAATTTTACTAGAATAGAATTGATATGTCTTGCGGTATTTTTGATTAATTCTAAATCTTTTTCACTTTTTACTAGATTTAAAATCAAACAATGCTCATCATTGATGATAGGATCACCTAAATCATCATTTTTATAACAAAACTCAACTACAGCAAAAGGTAAAATCGTGCCTTCTTTAATGCCTAATCTTTTTGTTAAAGATCCTGTAGCTACATTTCTAGTAATAACTTCAATGGGTATAATATTACATTTTTTAACAATTTGTTCTTTTTCGCTGATGGTTTCTACTAGATGGGTTTTAATGCCTTCTTTTTCTAAGAGATGAAAAATTTCAGTACTAATTTTACAATTTAATGCACCTTTTCCTGCTTCATTACCCTTTTTTTCTGCATTAAAAGCTGTTAAATCATCTTTAAATTCTGTGATGAGTAAATTCTCATCATCAGTTTTAAACATTTTTTTACCTTTTCCTTCATATAAAAGATCTAATTTCATAGCCATTTTACTCTCCTTTTGTAATGTTTAAAATTTTAATTGCATCTATTGCGGTTTTTAGTTGTATGTCATTATTAATTTGTTCTTTGGTAATGATATTTTTATCTTCTTTGTTGTCTTTTTTCTTTTCTTGATGTCCGATTTTATCTAGTTCAGCTTGTAAGTGTTTTTTAAGATCACTTTCTTTGATTTCAAAGCCGTGATTTTCTTCTTTACTTACTTTTCCTGGAAATACTTCTATATCAGGATTAACTCCAACAGCTTGTATAGTTCTACCACTTGGTAAATAATATTTTGCTATAGTAAGTCTCAAGCCTTCTTTACCTTTTTCATCCATAGGTAATATAAGTTGCACACTACCTTTTCCAAAGGTTTTTTCTCCTATGATAATAGCGCGTTTAAAATCCTGCAAAGCCCCACTTACAATCTCGCTCGCACTTGCACTGCCACCATTTACAAGCACTACTAAAGGTGCATTGGTGATTTTTTTACTAGGATTTGCTTTAAATTCTACATTCTCGCTTTCAATTTTACCTTTTTGTGAAACGATTACTCCTTTATCTACAAAAAGATTTACTAAACCAACTGCTTGATTTAAAATACCGCCTGGATTGGTTCTAAGATCTAGTATAATTCCTTTTGTATTAGAATGTTTTTTGATTGCTTTACTAGCTTCATCTACAACATTTTTATCAAAATTAGTCACTCTTAAATAAAGTAAATTTTCATTTTCAATTAATTTTGTATAAACACTATCTACTTTTATGATATCTCTTTTTAAATTTACATCAAATGGCTTTGCATCGCCTTTTCTATAAATAGTTAGAGTAACCTTTGTTTTAGGCTCTCCACGCATTTTAGAAACAGCTTCATTTAAAGTCATACCTAAAGTTGATTCGTTATTAATTCTTAAGATAATATCATCAGTTTTAATACCTGCTTTATCCGCTGGACTTCCTTCTATAGGAGCTACAACACTAATTGCTCCATCTTTTTGGGTAATAGTAAAGCCAAGTCCACCAAATTCCCCATTAGTTTGTTCTTTAAGTTCTTTATAACCTTTTTCATCTAAGAAGGAAGAGTGGGCATCTAAATTTGTAAGCAAACCTGCTATGGATTTATCAACCAAATCTGTATAATTAACATCATCAACATAATATTGTTCTATGATAGACATAGTTCTTGTAAGTTTAGATAAAGCTTCTATTTTCTTTTCTGCTTCGCTAGGAGCGGGATTTTTAGCTTGCAAGTTAGTAAAAATAAAAGAAGCGGTTATTAAACTACAAATGCTAGCTGCGATAATAAGATTTCTTTTTGTCTTCAAAGGAAAAACTCCAAAATAAATATGAATTCATAAAATAATTATCTAATTTTAGTTATTTTTGCTTAAAAAATCGTAAATAAAGTAAATATTTTTATGATATTAGTGTGTATATATAAAAAATTATTTATAAATATAACTAAATAAACTTGACAATAATAGACTAAAGTTATATAATACACTTCATATAAAAGTAAAAAGGAGTAAAAATGGCAAATATACAAGATTTTTTAACAGATTCTATGCTTTCAAATATAGAAAGTGCAATTTCTTTGGCCATTCATTCTAAGAATAGTGAAATAAAACCTTTGCATTTATTATGGGCTTTAAGTGTTGATAGCTCTAGTTTGCTTAATCAAGTTTTTAATAAATTAAATGTTTCTAAAGAGGCATTTGAGTTAGAAGTAAAAAGTAAAATTTCATCTTTTCCTACTAGCTCAAATGTAAATAAAGACAATATTAAATTTTCAAATGAATTTATTAATTCTTTAGAAAAAGCAAAAGGCTTGGCTTTAGAAAATAAAGATAGTTATTTAGCTGTGGATATGTGGCTTGTTTCAGAAAGTGCTAGCGGGGTTATTAAAGAACTTTTGTCTAAATTTGTAGATTTAAATGAGTTTAAAAAAGAATTGGAATTTATTAGAGCAGGAGCTAAAATAGAAACCAAAACAAGTGATGAAACACTTGATTCTTTGTCTAAATTTGGTATTGATTTGACTATGAAAGCTAAAAACAATGAGCTTGATCCTGTTATAGGTAGGGAAGAAGAAATTCAAAGATTAATGCAAATTTTAATCAGAAAAACTAAAAATAATCCTATTTTATTAGGTGAGCCAGGGGTAGGAAAAACTGCTGTGGTGGAAGCTTTAGCACAAAGGATAGTAAAAAAAGATGTTCCTACTTCGTTGCAAAATAAAAAAGTTATAGCTTTAGATATGAGTGCTTTAATAGCAGGAGCAAAATATAGAGGTGAATTTGAAGATAGATTAAAAGCTGTTGTAAATGAAGTAATAAAACATAAGAATGTAATTTTATTTATAGATGAAATTCACACCATTGTAGGTGCAGGTGCAAATGAAGGGAGCATGGATGCAGCAAATATTTTAAAACCTGCTTTAGCAAGAGGTGAGCTTCATACTATAGGTGCTACAACCTTAAAAGAATATAGAAAATATTTTGAAAAAGATGCAGCTTTACAAAGAAGATTTCAGCCTGTAAATGTAGCTGAACCTAGTGTAAATGAAGCTTTGGCTATGCTTAGAGGTATAAAAGAAAAATTAGAAATTCATCATAATGTAACTATCAATGATAGTGCTTTAGTGGCAGCTGCAAAGCTATCTAAGCGTTATATAGCTAATAGATTTTTACCTGATAAAGCGATTGATTTAATTGATGAGGCTGCAGCGGAATTAAAAATGCAAATAGAAAGTGAGCCAAATTCTTTAAGAAAGGTTAGAAAGCAAATTGAAAGTTTGGAAGTAGAAAATGAAGCTTTAAAAATGGAAGAAAATGAAGCTAATGAAAAAAGATTAGAAGAGATTAAAAAAGAATTAGCAAATTTAAAAGAAGAGCAAATCAAACTTAATGCTAAATTTGAAAATGAAAAAGCAGTATTTAATGGCATAAGTGCAAAGAAAAAAGAAATCGATACTTTAAAAAATGAAGCTATTTTGGCTAAAAATAAAGGAGATTTCCAAAAGGCTGCTGAAATAGAATATGGCAAAATTTTAGAGTGTGAAAAAGAGGTTTTAAATTTAGAAGAAAAATGGAAACAAATGACCCAAGAAGGAGTTTTGCTTAAAAATCAAGTAGATGAGGATTTAGTAGCTGGTATTTTAAGTAAATGGACAGGCATTAGTGTGCAAAAAATGCTCACTTCTGAAAAACAAAAATATTTACATATTCAAGAGTATTTACAAGAAAGCGTCATAGGGCAAGATGAGGCTTTGAGTGCTTTAGCTAAAGCTATTAAGCGTAACAAAGCAGGGTTAAATCAAGCAACTAAGCCTATAGGAAGCTTTTTATTTTTAGGGCCAACTGGAGTAGGTAAAACAGAAAGTGCGAAGGCTTTGGCTAAATTTTTATTTGATGATGAAAAAGCTATGGTGCGTTTTGATATGAGTGAATTTATGGAAAAACACAGTGTATCAAGACTTTTAGGTGCACCTCCAGGATATATAGGGCATGAAGAAGGTGGGGAATTAACTGAAGCTGTTAGAAGAAAGCCTTATAGTGTGATTTTATTTGATGAAGTAGAAAAAGCCCATAAAGATGTATTTAATATACTTTTGGGAATTTTAGATGATGGTAGGGCTACAGATAGTAAAGGCGTAACGGTCGATTTTACTAATACTATCATTATCTTAACTTCTAATATAGGTGCAAATTTTATTATGGAGTTAAAGGGCGAAGAAAAAGAAAAAGCTATTAAAGAAGCTCTTAGAAACTTTTTTAGACCGGAGTTTTTAAATCGTTTAGATGATATTATCACTTTTAACCCTTTGGGAGAAAGTGAAGCTAAAAAAATAGTTAAATTACTTTTTAATACCTTGCAAAAAAGTCTTGAAAATAGGGGTATTAAAGCAAGCTTGAGTGATAATGCTGCTAGTTTAATAGCAAAAGTTGGTTTTGATGTGGATTTTGGCGCAAGACCATTAAAAAGAGCTTTGTATGATATGGTAGAAGATAAATTAAGTGATATGATATTATCTGATCAATTACATGAAAACGATGAGATTATTATAGATTCTAAAGATGATGAAATCATCATTGTTAAACAATAAGCAAGTGTAATACTTGCTTATTTAGAGTAAAATTATCTTAATAATACTAAATTGTAAATACTTCGTATATTTGATTAAAAAATTATCATTTTTTATCTATTCTTAACAATAAATATTTTAAAATCTTTAATGATATTTCTATAATTTAAGGAACAACAAATGAGTGATTTAGATATTTTTAATCGCCGTTTAGACGCATTAGAAAAACTTCCTCTTTTGAAAAATGAGATTTCTATCTCTAAAGCCTTAGAGCAATCAGGTTTTTCAAGAAGAGATTTTATGAAATGGGCTAGTGCTATGACTGCATTTTTAGCATTACCTGCTAGCTTTACTCCAGTAGTTGCAAGAGCTGCTGAGCTCAGTGATAGACTTCCAGTGATTTGGCTTCATATGGCTGAATGTACAGGATGTTCTGAAAGTTTGTTAAGAAGTGATGCTCCTACCATTGATAGTTTGATTTTTGATCATATTTCTTTAGAATATCATGAAACTATAATGGGTGCTGCAGGTTGGCAAGCTGAACATAATCTTGAAGCTGCTATGGAAAAATACAAAGGTAGATATATCTTAATGGTAGAAGGTGGTATACCAACAGGTGCTACAGAAAACTTTTTAACTATAGGACCACATGGAAAAACAGGAAGACAATTAGCAGAACAAGCCTGTAATGATGCTTTAGCTATTTTTGCTATAGGTACTTGTTCGGCTTTTGGTGGTATCCAAGCTGCTAGACCTAATCCAAGCAATGCTGTAAGCTTAAGTAAAGTAACAAATAAAACAGTTATTAATGTACCAGGTTGTCCTCCAAGTGAAAAAAATATTATAGGTAATGTGATTCATTACATATTGTATCAAACATTGCCAGCACTTGATGCCTACAATAGGCCAAAATGGGCTTATGGGTTAAGAATTCATGATCTTTGTGAAAGAAGAGGACGCTTTGATGCGGGTGAATTTGTGCAACAATTTGGTGATGAGGGAGCAAAAAAAGGATATTGTCTTTATAAAGTAGGTTGTAAAGGCCCTTATACTTTTAATAATTGCTCAAGAGAGAGATTTAATCAACATACTTCATGGCCAATCCAAGCAGGACATGGTTGTATAGGCTGTTCTGAACCTGATTTTTGGGATACTATGGGACCTTTTGAAGAAGTGATGGCAGGAAGATTATTTGATACTGTTTATGGCTTGGGTGCTGATAGTATTTCAGATAAAATTGGTATAGGTGTGCTTTGTGTAACAGGCGTAGCTGTTGCTGCGCATGCTGTAATTGCTTCATTAGAAAAAAATAAGGATTAAAAATGTCAAAAAGAATTATTATAGATCCACTTACTAGAATAGAAGGACATTTAAGAGTTGAAGTAGTGGTTGATGAAAATAATGTCATTAAAGAAGCATATTCAGGATCGACTTTATGGAGAGGGATTGAAACTATTGTAAAAGGTCGTGATCCAAGAGATGCAGGCTTTTTAACTCAAAGAATTTGTGGTGTTTGTACTTTTTCACATTATAGAGCAGGGATTATCGCAGTAGAAAATGCTTTAGGTATTACTCCGCCACTAAATGCAGTTTTAACTAGAACTTTAATGAATGCAGCTTTATACATGCATGATCATCCTGTACATTTTTATCAACTTCATGGTCTTGATTTTGTTGATGTTGTAAGTGCTTTAAGTGCTGATGTAAAAAAAGCAAGTGATGAAGCATTTAAATATACTGATATGCCTTATGCAACAGGTGCAGATAAGCTTTTAGAAGTTCAGCAAAGACTAAAAACCTTTGTAGATAAAGGAAATCTTGGACCATTTGCAAATGCTTATTATGGACACGCAACTTATCGCTTTACTCCTGAGCAAAACCTTATTGCACTTTCGCATTATTTAGAATGTTTAAGAATTCAAAGAACAATAGCTCAAGCTATGGCGATTTTTGGTGCTAAAAATCCTCATCCACAAAGTTTAACAGTAGGTGGTGTAACTTGTGTTATGGATCTTTTAAACCCATCAAGAATGGCTGAATATATGACTAAATTCCAAGAAGTAGCTGATTTTATTAATCGTGCTTATTATCCGGATTTAATCATGGCAGCTAAAGCTTACTCTAAAGAAGCAAGTGTATTAAATGATGTAGGGGTAAATAACTTCTATACTGAGAGAGAATTCCAAATTTCAAGTGATGAATGGTTGTTTGAAGGTGGTATTATTAGAAATGGTGATTTGAGTAAGGTTGAAGAAGTAGATGAAGCTAAAATCACTGAAGAGGCTACAAGATCATGGTATGCAGACAATGAAGCTTTACATCCTTATGATGGTAAAACTAATCCAAACTATACAGGCTTAATTGATGGTGAAAGCATTGATGATAAAGGCAATATGGTTCATAGTAAGGTATTTGATATTAAAGGCAAATACAGCTGGATTAAAGCTCCAAGATATGAAAATTCGCCTATGCAAGTTGGACCATTAGCAAATATTTTAGTAAATTATGCTAAGGGTAATAAAATTGTAGTAGAAGCGGTTGATTCTTTCTTAAAAGCTACGAATTTACCAGTTCAAGCACTTATGAGCACTTTAGGAAGAACAGGCGCTAGAGCAATTGAAGCTAAAATTATTGCTGATCATGGTTTAAAAGCATTTAATTCTTTGATTGAAAATTTAAAAACAGATGAAAGTACTTGTGCTACTTATGTAATTGATAAAAACAAAGAATACAAAGGTAGATTTATGGGAAGTGCACCTCGTGGTGCATTGAGCCATTGGTGTAGGATTAAAAATGGTGTAATTGAAAATTGGCAAGCAGTAGTTCCTTCTACTTGGAATGCAAGTCCAAAAGATGTAAATGGAGTAGGTGGTAGCTATGAACAATGTCTTATTGGTATGAAACTAGCTGATGTTAAACAGCCTTTAGAAGTAATAAGAGCTATTCACTCTTATGATCCTTGTATAGCATGTGCAGTACATGTAATGGATACTAAAGGTAATAATCTTAGCGAGTATAAAGTTAATGTAAATTTATAAGGAAAGGACTTTAGTATGGATTCTAAACATTCCTTAAAATCAAACAGAAAGGCTGAATACGAATTTAGTATCGGTCTTCGTTTTACACATTGGTTAAGAGCGGTTGCAATCGTGATTTTAGTGGGGACTGGGTATTATATTTCTTATGTATTTCAAGCTCCTTCTATTTCATCTGAACCGACTTTATTTATGCAGGCAAAATACCGCATGGTGCACCAAATTTTTGGTTTTATCTTAATAGCTTGTGTAATTTTTAAAACATATTTGTTCTTTTTTGATTCAAAAAGTGATGGTGAGAGAAAGAGTATAAAAGATATTTTTAATGTAAAATTATGGATAGAGCAAATTAAATTTTACATTTTCCTAGGAAAACACCCGCATTTACAAGGTGTATACAATCCTTTGCAATTTGTAACTTACCTTTTCTTTTATCTTGTTATGTTTGGGCTTATTTTGACAGGATTAATCCTTTATATGCATGTATATCATGAAGGCTTGGGTGGATTTTTATATAATATTTTAAGACCTATTGAGGTAATGTTAGGTGGATTGGCTGATGTTAGAACCTATCATAGAATTTTAATGTGGGTTGTGTTGATTTTTGTTCCAGTGCATATTTATATGGCTGTATTTAACTCAGTTAAAGGTAAAGATGGTGCTTTAGATGCTATCTTTAGCGGTTATAAATTTGTAAGAGAAAATCGTTGAAACTTCTAGTTTTAGGTATTGGTAATATTATGTTTGCAGATGAGGGCTTAGGCGTTCATCTTTGCAAACTTTTAGAAAAAAATTATAAGTTTTATCATGAAAAAGACTCAGTGAGTTTTGTAGATGGTGGAACTTTGGCTTTACAACTTAGCTATATTATAGCCGAATATGATGAAATGATTGTGATTGATTGTATTGCAGCAGATGATGCTAAGATTGGAGATATTTTTTTCTTTCCTTATGATGCAATGCCAAAAAAAGTTAATTGGAGTGGTAGTGCGCATGAGGTTGAAATGCTTCAAACTTTACAATACATGGAACTTATGGGAGATTTACCTAAAACTCAAATTTTAGCTTGCGTGCCAAAGCGTATAGAGCCATTGAGTTTTGAACTTTCAAAAGAAGTCTTAAATGCTTTAGAAAAAATGGAGAAAATTTTACTTGATTTTTTAGAGAAAAAAGGCTTTACTTACAAGAGAATTGCTAATTATAATATACAAGAGCTTGCTCTAAATTCTTATAAAAGCTAAGCAAAAAAGCTTAGCTTAAATTCTAATCATCAAATTTTTGTCCTAAGAAATTTCCATTTACATCAGTATAAATTTCCATCATATTATTAAGTTTAAATTTATAACCTTGAATTTCTTTTTCAACTTTAATTATGCTTGCATTTGGGTGCATTTTTTTAATTGTTGCTAAAACATTTGGACTTAAAAAAGAAGTATCAATTGGTCTGTATTTTGCATCGATTTCTTTCCAATCTCCATTGATAAAAAACTCAAGCTCAGTTCCATTGTCTAAATAAACATCAAAGCTATCAATATCTTGTTTAACTAAAGCAATGTTTGAACCTGTAAAATGTTTTTGTATGAAATTTTTAGAATTTGCTGGTAAAGCATTAACTCCTACAATCATATCTTGTGCAAAAACAAAACCTGCAGTAACTAATGTTGCTAAAGCTATTTTTAATTTCATTTTTTATCCTTTATGTTGAATTATTTATGAAATCATATTGCTATTGAGTGAATTTTGTGTGAACTTAAAAGAAATAGCAAGTATTTAATTGTATAATGATAAAAAAGTTTTTTAAAAGGATAAATAATGTATAGGTTTGCACCATCGCCTACTGGAGATATGCATATTGGAAATTTAAGAGCAGCTTTATTTAATTATATTAAAGCAAGACAAGAAAATTCTGATTTTATTTTGCGTATTGAAGATACGGATAATGCTAGAAATATAGCTGGAAAAGAAGAAGAAATAAAAGCTATTTTAAAAGAATTTGGTATAACTTGGCAGCATTATTATGTACAAAGTGAGAATTTGAAATTTCATCGTCAAATGGCTTTAAAGCTAGTAAGTGAAAAAAAAGCTTTTGCTTGTTTTTGTACCGAGGATGAATTAGCTCATAAAAAAGAACTAGCTAAAAGTAAAAATCAAGCATATAGATACGATGGTACTTGTGAAAAACTTGCAGATATTGATGTATTAAATTGTGAAAAACCTTTCGTAATCCGTCTTAAAAAACCTCAATCGCAAATGAAATTTATAGACTATATTAAAGGTGAGATTGGTTTTAATCCCGAAGATATTGATAGTTTTGTGATTATGAGGGCTGATAAAACCCCAACTTATAATTTTGCTTGTGCGGTTGATGATATGCTAGAAGGTGTTACTTGTATTATAAGGGGCGAAGATCATGTTTCAAATACTCCTAAGCAAGAACATATTAGAGCAAGTTTGGGTTATGATAAAAGCATGACTTATGTACATTTGCCTATCATTTTAAATGAAGAAGGTGTTAAAATGAGCAAAAGAGAGGCTCATTCTAGTGTAAAATGGATGCTTGATAATGGATATTTAGCAAGTGCTATTGCAAATTATTTAATCCTTCTAGGTAATAAAACTCCAAAAGAGATTTTTACTTTAGAAGAAGCCATAGAATGGTTTGATTTGAAAAAAGTTTCAAAATCTCCTGCAAGATTTGATACTAAGCGTTTAATGCAAATTAACCGTGAGCATATAAAAATGCTTGATAATGATAAATTAAATTCTTTATTAAATTTAGGCAAAGATGTAGCTGAGCTTGCAAAATTTTATACTCAAGAAGCTAGCACGCTAAATGAGATAAGAGAAAAAATACAAGCAATTTTTGCAGTTAAAAATTATAATGAATTTGAAAAAGAATGTAAGTTGATTAAAGAAGTTTTAAAAGATTTAGATCTACCTCAAGAATATGATGAGTTTAAAAAGATTTTGATGGAAAAAACAAATTTAAAAGGTAAAAATTTCTTTATGCCTTTGCGTTTGGTATTAACAGGAGTTACTCACGGACCTGAAATGAGTGAAATTTATACTCTAATCAAGCCTTTTGTTAAAGAAATTATAAAGGAGTAAAATGGGAGTTGGAACAAGTTTGATTGTATCTTTGGTGCAAATTTTTTCTTTAGTTATTGAAATTTATGTATGGATTATAATCATTGCAGCATTGATTTCTTGGGTAAGGCCTGATCCATATAATCCTATAGTGCAAATTTTATATCGTTTAACTAATCCTGCTTATGCTTTTGTAAGAAGGTTTATTCCTACTACTATAGGGAGTATTGATTTAGCACCTTTGATTATTATTTTAGGATTAAAATTTATCCAAATATTTTTATCAAATTTAATTTTAGGAAGTTTATAAGTGTTGAAAAAAAGTGTAGTGTTACTTTTAGCTGGAGTTGTTTTTGCAAATAGTGCAATGTATTCTTATAAAGAATTAGAGCAAAGACCAAATTCTTTAGCTAAGGATTATTATTTATATCGTTTATTAGAAAAAAATGAATTTAAAAAAGAAGAAGTTGAAGGTTTAAAAGAACATATTTATCGTTATGCAGGGCGTATTAAAAATGCCATTGAAGCCATTATTCCGCCTTTGGGGTATAATAAAGAATATGAAGCTTGTTATAAATTTAATACGCAAAATATCTTAGATGCTAATGCTACTTGTCAGCTTATAAGATTAAATAGTTTAACTTTTATACAAGATCTTAATGCTTCAGTGCGTAATGAGATGAAAAAAAATATCCCACAGGATAATCCAAATTTAACAAAACTTTTAGAAGCTTTTGATGCTAAAGATCCTCTAAGTTATGCGGTTTTAAATTATGATAGTGCTAATTTTTATAAAATCTATAATTTCTTAAAAGATAAAAAAGATTTTTTCTTAGAAAAAGATTTTGTAAATGAATTAGCTAAAGAAAAAGAATTTACAAATTTTGTAAAAGAAATTATCATTAAGAAAAAAAGTCCATTGATAAGAAAATCTCTAGTCAATGTAGATGCAAATTTAACTTTTCAAGATAATGCTTTTTATCTAGGTGTAAATGCTATTTTAGAAAATGACGATAAAAAAGCATTGGAATTTTTTCAAGTAGCAAAAGATACTTTTAAAAGCAAACCTTTAGTAGATAATGCAAATTTTTGGCTATATTTGATCACTCAAGATAAAAAGTACATTGATGAGCTTGCTCAAAGTGATTCTTTAAATATTTATAGTCTTTATGCAAGAGAGTTAAAAGGCTTGCCTTTACCTAAAATAGAAGAATTAAAGCCAAAAAAACAAAAAAATGATTTTGATATGAAAGATCCTTTTGCTTGGCAAAAGCTCGCAAAAGAAATTGCAAAAGGCACTCCTAATGAGCTAGAAAAGCTCGCAAAAGATTTTTATACCAAGGAAAATATCGCTATTTATGCCTATATTAAAGAAAGGGCTGAAGGTTTTAAAAAACATTATTTTATTATGCCTTATTTTGAATATTTAAAAGATTATTCTACGCAAAGAAAAGCTATGATTTTAGCTTTAGCTAGACAAGAAAGTCGTTTTATACCAACAGCCATTTCAACTTCTTATGCTTTGGGTATTATGCAATTTATTCCATTTTTAGCTAATCATATAGGCAATAAAGAACTGCAAATTCCAAATTTTGATCAAGATATGCTTTTTGAACCAAAAACAGCTTATACTTTTGCAAATCATCATTTAGATTATTTAGAATCTAAACTTAATTCCCCGGTTTTTGTGGCTTATGCTTATAATGGAGGTATAGGATTTACCACTAGAATGCTCAAAAGAGAAGATATGTTTAGAGCGGGAAAATATGAGCCATTTTTATCAATGGAGCTTGTTCCTTATGCAGAAAGCAGGGTATATGCTAAGAAAGTTTTAGCTAATTATGTTGTTTATTTGCATCTTCTGAACGATAATACACCGATTTCGAAATTTTTTGAAACTTTAGCTCAAAACACTGATTCTCAAAACACAAATCAAGTTTTAAAATAGGTTTTTGCACTAATTCATTAAGAGTGATTTTATAATAACTTGCATAATCACTCTTAATGATATATTTAAATAATTCATCATTTTGATCTAAGGTTTTTATGTTAGTTTTTTCTCCATCTATGAGTATTGAAATTTGCTCTTGTTTGATGTTGATATTTGGCAAAAAACTAAGTACAAAAACTTCTTTTTGACTTTTTTCATCTAATACAGGGTTTAAATAGCTCAATAAAGCAACTACTCTATTATCTTTATAATTAAAATTAATTTTTTGTGCATACATTAGAGTTTGGCTTTTTAAATTAATTTCACTTTGCTCTTGGGTTTTATTAGAGCATGCGGTAAAAATAAGTGTTAAAAAAATAATCATATAAACTTTTTTCATATTTTTGTTCCTAATTTTTTTATAATTATAAGCTTTTAACTTTTAAAAAGATATAATTTCATTTATTTTATTTGATTTAAGGAAGTTATGAAAAGATTAGCAATGGCTTTTAGCGGGCCTTCCAATTCAGGTAAAACGACTTTGATTACTCAAGTTGCTAAGTATTTTATGGAGCAAAATTATAAAGTATGTATTATAAAACATGATCCAAAAGATAAAGCAAGCTTTGATATAGCAAAAAAAGATAGTTTTAAATTTTTTCAAAGTGGTGCTGATGTAATGGTTTTAAGTCCCACAAGGACAACTTTATTTGCACATTCTCCAAGTACTTTAGATGAAGCTATTTCTAAACTAGGAGAATTTGATTTTTTATTTATAGAGGGCTTAAAAACCTTAGATATGCCAAGAATTAGCGTTTTTTGTAAAGAAGTAGATGAGAGCTATTTTGCTTATTCTAAGGCTATTGCAAGCTATGATAAAATTGAAAATAAAAATTTAACTTGGCTTTATTTGGATGATTTGGAAAGTATTTGTGATTTTATATTAAAAAATTCAAAAAAAGTATAGAGGTAAAATATGCAAGAATTAATTGACGATATACAAAAAGCAGTGATTGAAATTTCAAAAGAACTTAGATATTTAAAAGATTTTGATTATACCACTTCTCAAAATGCCACAGGAGATAATCAATTAAAACTTGATGTGAAAAGCGATGAGATTATCACTAGAATTTTAAAGCAAAGCAAAGGTTTAAAAAGCTTAATTAGCGAGGAAAAACAAGAGCAATTGCTAATCAATGAAAATGAAAAATATGTTGTTGCTTATGATCCTTTAGATGGTTCTTCTTTAGTAGATGTGAATTTTGCTATAGGTTCTATTTTTGCTATTTATGAGCAAAAGGCTAGTGCAAAAAATCTAAAAGCAGCAGTTTATGCTATTTATGGCGTGCGTTTAGAGCTTATAGTGTGTATAGACACTCCTAAGCTTTATAGATTAAACGAAAAAGATGAATTTGTTTTTGTTAAGGATTTAAAATTAAATGAACAAGGCAAATTAAATGCAAGCGGTGGGACACAAAAAAATTGGTCAAATACTCATAGAGCCTTTATAAAAGCTTTATTTGATGAGGGTTATCGCTTGAGATATTCTGGTGCTATGGTGAGTGATTTGCACCAAATTTTACTCAAAGGTGGAGGGTTGTTTTCATATCCTGCAACAAGCGATGCACCAAATGGAAAATTAAGAGCATATTTCGAGGTGTTTCCTTTTGCTTTTATTTTTGAAAAAGCAGGAGGATTTTCTACCAATGGAGAAAATAATTCTTTACTTGATTTAGAATTTGAAAAAATTCATGCAAGTACGCCATGCTTTTTGGGTTCTAAATATGAAATTGAAAAACTAAAACAAGCTTATAAAGGTTTTTAATGGCTGAAGTTAAAGATGAATTTGAGTTGGCTTTAGAAGTTAAAAAAAATGAACTTCAAGCTTGTCAAAACGAAAAAAAAATAAAATCTTGTTTACCTTGCTCTATGATTTTTGAGTGCTCTTTAAGAAAAGAGTATATAGAAGCAGTTTATAAGAGTATGTCTAAAGGTAAAGAAGGTGGATTTGATTTTTAATAAAGGTTGAAAATGCGTTATATTACTACCCCGATATATTATGTAAATGATGTGGCTCATATTGGTCATGCTTACACTACGATTATAGCAGATACTTTGGCTAGATTTTATCGCTTACAAGGAGAAAAAACATTCTTTTTAACAGGCACAGATGAACATGGTCAAAAAATAGAGCAAGCTGCTAGCGTTAGAAATTTTACTCCTAAAGAATATGCAGATGAAATTAGTGCTAAGTTTAAAAAACTTTGGGATGAGTTTGAGATTTCTTATGATTATTTCATTAGAACTACGGATGAAAATCACAAATTAAGCGTTCAAAAAGCATTTAAAAAAATGTATGATAAAGGTGATATTTACAAAGGCACTTATGAAGGCTTTTATTGTGTTTCTTGTGAGAGTTATTTTACTCAAACTCAACTTATAAATGAGTGTCATTGTCCAGATTGTGGTAAGAAAACACAGCTTTTAAAAGAAGAAAGTTATTTTTTCAAGCTTTCTAAATATCAAGATCAAATTCTTAAATGGTACAAAGAAAAAGAGCCGATTTTACCTAAAAATAAGGCTAATGAGTTGATTTATTTTGTAGAAGGTGGCTTAAAAGATCTTTCCATTACAAGAACGAGTTTTGAATGGGGTATAAAGCTTCCAAAAGAACTAAATGATGAAAAACATGTGGTGTATGTTTGGCTTGATGCTTTGATGAATTATGTGAGTGCTTTGGGCTATGGACTTGATGATGAAAATATGGATCTTTGGCCTGCTCATATACACTTTGTAGGCAAAGATATTTTGCGTTTTCATGCAGTGTATTGGCCTGCGTTTTTGATGAGTTTAGAACTTCCTTTACCTAAATTTATAGCAGCACATGGTTGGTGGACTAAAGATGGTGAAAAAATGAGCAAATCTAAAGGCAATGTAGTAGCGCCTAAAGAAGTAGCAGATACTTTTGGTTTAGAAGCTTTTAGATATTTTTTACTCAGAGAAGTTCCTTTTGGTAATGATGGGGATTTTTCGCAAAAAGCATTAATCATTAGAATCAATGCAGAATTGAGCAATGAGCTTGGAAATTTATTAAATAGAATTATCGGTATGAGTGCTAAGTATTCTCAAAATATTATTGAGTGTAAAGATGTGAATTTGTATTTTAATCAAGAATTAAATGAATGCAAAGAGTATTTAGATAATGCAATCAATGCTTTGGAAAATATCCAGCCAAATCGCTATTTAGAGGAACTTTTCAAGGCTTTATCTTTAGCAAATTTAAGTATTAGTAAATATGAGCCTTGGAATTTGATTAAAAATAATCAAACGCAAAAAGCTAATGCTTTAGTGGCTTTATGTGCTAATATTTTAACAAAAGCAACTATTTTACTTTCAGCTGCTATGCCAAAGACAGCATTAAAAATTGCAAAGGCTTTAAATTTTGAAATATCAAACGAAAATTATCAAAAACTAATTTTAAATAATCAATTATGTGATTTAAAATCAAGTGCATGTGAAGCTTTGTTTCCAAAAGTTGAATTAACCCAAGAAAACAAAAAAGAAGAAAAATTAGAAGAGAAGCCAAATTTAGCTCAAATTAAAATAGATGATTTTAAAAAAATCGAAATCAAAGTAGCATTAGTAAAAGATTGTCAGAATATAGAAGGCAGTGAAAAGCTTTTAAAATTTCAACTTGAACTTGAAAATGGCGAACTAAGACAAGTGCTTTCAGGTATTGCTAAATTTTATAAAGCTAGTGAGTTAATAGGCAAGCAAGTTTGCGTAATTACAAATCTAAAAAAAGCTAAAATTTTTGGTCATGAAAGCCAAGGTATGATTTTAAGTGCTCAAAAAGATGAAAAATTAGTTTTGATAAGCCCGCAAGGCTTTATCGAAAATGGAGCTTTAATAGGCTAGATGAATATTTCTAACTTTATCGAACTTATTAATGCTCGAGTTTTAAATTATGGAGCAACTTCTAGTGTTTATGATTTTAGTATAGATTTAAACAAAGTCAAACAAGCAAGTGTTTTTTTTGCTAAAAATAATGAACAAGCAAGCTTTGCTATAAAACTTGGTGCTTATGTTATAGTAAGTGAGGAAAGATTAAAACTTGAAGATAAAGATGTGTTTTATCTTCAAGTTGATGATTTAGAAGCAACTATTTTTAGACTTTTTAGATTTTTAAGTGAAGAAAAATCTTATGAATTTATATATTGCAATCATGTAGAATTAAAATTTGCAAAGGCATTTAATTTTAAAGTCTTAAACTCAAATATTTTATTAGATTTTGATCTTTTGAAAAATTCAAAAGAAAAAACTTTCTTTTGCTCTGATGATGAAAAATTTATTTTAAAACTTAAATCAAATTTTCATACTTTAAAAGCATGTAAATACGAAATTTTAGGCTCTAAATCTTTATTTCAAACAAGTTTGCTTTGTAAAAATTTGTATTTTAAAGATTTAAAATTTGCATTTTTTTATGCAGATATTTTTGCTAGATTTATTGATTTTGCTGAAAAGCAAAATCTATCTTTTAATTTTAATGAAAAAAAGTTAGATCTTTTTAAGGCATATTTTTTAAACTCAAAAAATGAAATTTGTGCTTTTGGTGGAAGTTCTAGAGTAATTTTACTTGTGGAAAACGAAAAAGATTTTGAATTTATATGCCAAAAGCTCCAAGGCGTTAAAGATTTCAAAATAGCATTAAAAAATTCATTATTTTGTGATTTTTCTTATATAAATTTGAGTGAATTAAAGAATTTTTTTGATTTTAAATATTGCCTAATCAAAGAAAGCGAAGAAGAGTTTTTGGAGTATTTTTTAGCACGAGAGAAAAAAATTAGTTTATTTGATTAAAAAAATATCAACTTTAAAAAGATATATTTACGATTTTATTTTATTAATTTAAGGAAAAAATATGAAAAAATTTTTATTTTTAAGTTTATTTGCTGCAGCTGCATTAAATGCTGAAATTTTAGTTTATGGTCCAGGTGGTCCTGCTCCTGTTTTGAAAGAGCTTGCTAAGCAATTTGAAGAAAAACATGGAGAAAAAGTTATTATTAATGCAGGACCAACACCTAAATGGATAAAAAAAGCAAAAACAGATGCTGATATTATTTATTCAGGTAATACTTCTATGATGGATGGTTTTGTTAAAGCAATGCCAAAACAAATCAAAATACAAGATGTTCAGGTTTTAAATGCTAGAGGCTCGGGTATGATTGTGAGAGCAAATAATCCAAAAAAAATTAAAAAATTTGAAGATCTTTTAAAAGATGGTGTTAATGTTATGGTGGTTGATGGAGCAGGGCAGGTTGGCTTATATGAGGATATGGCTTTAAAAACAGGAAAAATTGAAAACCTAGAAAAATTAAGAAAAAACATTAAAGTATATGCTAAAAATTCAAAAGCAGCGGTTGATGAGTGGAAAAATAATCAAAATATCGATGCTTTAATCATTTGGACACATTGGATTAAAGCAGTTGGAGAGAAAGAAAATAAATTTATTTTAGCGGATAAAAATTCAATCATTTACAGAGCGGCTGAAATAGTTCCAACGCAAAAAGGTTTAAAAAATCCAAAAGTAGCTGAATTCATCAAATTTACACAAAGTAAAGAAGCTCAAAAAATTTGGAAAAAAGAAGGTTGGGTAGCTAAATAAAAATCAAAGCATTTTACAAAAAGTAAAATGCTTTTATAATATTATTTTTCGTTGATTTCTGCTTCGATGCTAATTTGTACTTCATCGCTAAGTGTTAAGCTAGAAGTATCAGGAGCAAATTTGAAATCACTTCTTTTAATTTGTCCTTGTAGAGTAAAACCTGCTTTTTCTTTACCACTATCTGTTTTAATAACACCGCCAATTTCAGTATCTAAAACAACATCTTTGCTTATTCCAGCAATGCTTAATGAGCCATACATTTTACCTTTTTCATTAGAGATTTTTTCATATTTACTCATAGTAAAAGTAATGTTTGGATGAGTTTTTGCTTTAAAAAAATCATCTTGTTGTAAATGTGCATCTCTTGCTTTATTTTCTGTGTTTATAGAAGCAACTTTTATATTTGCTTGAAGTTTGTTAAATTCAAATTTAGCACTATCAAAATCAATTACTGCATCATAATCTTTAAAATTTCCATTTACATTGCTAATTTGTAAATGTTTGATTTTAAAAGCTACATTTGTGTGTGCTTTATCTAAGCTAAATTCTTTACTCAAAGCACTACTTGCCAAAATCGAAGCAGCTAAAAATGAACCAAATAATATTTTTTTCATGTTTTCTCCTTAATGTTTAAAAAAGCAAATTATACAAACTAAAATAAAATGAAAGTAAATTTTTAAACATATTCTATAAAATCTTTTACATTAGCCTCTTTAAAGCCTTTTAGTCTTAATAAACAACTATCACATTTACCACAAGCTTTATCTTCTCTTTCATAGCAAGACCAAGTGTATTCTAAGGCTACCTTTTCTTTTAGGGCTAATTCAACTATTTGTCCTTTACTTAGATGAACTAATGGGGTTTTTATTTGTACTTTGCAAGTTTTTGTTGTTCCTTCATTGATAAATTCATTGGCTTTTTGTATAAATTTCGCACTGCAATCAGGATAACCACTGCTATCTTCTTGTACCACTCCTATAAAAATACTTTCACAATTTTCCTTTTCAGCTATAGCACCTGCGATAGATAAAAAAATACCATTTCTAAAAGGAACATAGGTGTTTGGGACTTCTTTTTCATGTAGTTTTTCTTTGGGAATTTCTAAATTTAAATCTGTTAATGAGTTTCCTCCAATATTTGCTATAAATGACACATCTAAAATATATTTTGTTTTTATGTTAAGTTTTTCACAAATTTTATTAAAACATTCCCTTTCTTTAAGCATGGTGCGTTGGTTATAGTCAAAATGTAAAGCAATGATCTCATATCCTTCTTTTTTAGCTAAATATGCACATAAAGTACTATCCATACCACCACTTATAATACAAAGAGCTTTTTTCATGCTTTTCCTTAATTTTGATATAATTTTGAAATTATAAAATCAAAAGGATAATAATGATTTTTTGTGAAGAAGAAATGGATATTTCTTTTCTTGAAAAAATAGCACAGAAAATGAGCGATCAAAATATAGAGCTTGTTTTGGTAGATGAAAGAGTTATGCGTGAGATTAATTTTAGTCAAAGAGGTATAGATAAAACTACAGATGTGTTATCTTTTCCTTTGATACAAAATTGTGAAAATTTACTTGGCAGTATTGTGATAAATTTAGATGAAGTAAGTAAAAAAGCAATGGAGTATAAACACAGTAATGAAGAAGAGATGGCATTACTTTTTATACATGCTATGCTTCATTTACAAGGATATGATCATGAGGTAGATCAAGGACAAATGAGACAAAAAGAACAAGAATGGATTGAATATTTTAAGCTACCAAAAAGCCTGATAGTAAGAGTGCAAGAGGAGTAAATATTTAAAAAATTTTAGCTTATGTGTGAGTTATATACCTATAATGAAAATACATTTATACTAAATATTTTAGGAAAAATTTGATATTTGTTTATCTAGTTTGACAAAGAGTAGTACTAATTATGATTTTGTCCAAACAAAGTAAAATCAATATTTAAGGTGAGAAAATCAATACGGAGCCTATGATAAAGCTCCTTATTCTGCCGGAGCAATTGAAATTTTTATAAGTTTTGATAAGGGTTAAAGCCTTTTTAGAAGAAAATTTAAAACTTGCTTATTTGATCTTAAACAATTTTAATCGTCAAATTTTTGTCTTAAAATAGTCCCATTATCATCAATATAAAGTTTCATTTGATTATTAAGTTCTATTTTGTAATATGAAATTTTTCTTTCTATTTCAATAATCGCTGCATTTGGATAGGTATTTTTAATGGTATTTTGTATTGCTAAAGGCAAAATAGCATAATTTAAAGATCTGAAATTTTCAGCTTCTTTAAATTCTCCATTGAGTGAAAACTCAATTTCACTTCCATCACTTAAATAAATTTCGTAAGAATATCCATCTTGTTCTACTAGACCAATCTCTGCATTAAAGTAATCTTTAATAAATTGTTTGATATTTACCGGCAAAGAATCAGGTGCTATGACTATACCAGCATTAAGAGTATTTAAACTAATCAAAAAAGCTAAAGCTAGTTTTTTCATTTTTAACCTTATTGTATTTTTGACGATATTGTATCTTATTAATGTGAATTTTATGTGTAAGCTAGAATTTAAATAGCTTTTTGTTATAATTATCAAAAATACAAAGTAGGGCAATGGTAGCTTCATTTTTAATCGCTTTTAATGTTATTGTATTTATTTTTGTAAATTATCTTTATTTTGGTTCTTTAAATTTAGATACTATTTTGGGTTTAAATTTATTTTTTTTTCAAGGATTTTATTGGCAAATTTTAAGCTCAATATTTATGCATGGAAATTGGCCTCATTTGATTTTAAATATGATAGTGCTTTTTCAATTTGGCTCTATGCTTGAAAAATACTTAAAAAGTTTTAAATTTACCCTGCTTTATTTAATCGGTGGAATTCTTTGCTCTTTGCTTAGTGCTTTTTATGTGTATTTAAGTTTTGATGGTAGTTTTGTAAATGTAGTGGGTGCAAGTGGTGCTATATGTGTTTTAATGGGGTATTATGCATATTTGGATAAAACCGCCACCAAAGGACTTATCGTGGCTATATTATTAATGAGTTTTGTGCCTATTTTTATGGGTGTTAATATAGCTTGGTATGCACATATTTTTGGCTTTATATGTGGATATGCTTTGGGTAAATTTAAGGTTATAAGATGAAATATATCTATTTTATTCGTCATGCTAAAGCTCAAAAAGAAAATTACGATCAAGATTTACAACGAGAACTTAGTTCTAGTGGAAAAGATGATTTAAAAACTATGATTTATAGGATTAAGGATTTAGAATTTAAAGCCCAAAGCATTATCTCAAGTCCTGCTAAGCGCTGTATAAAAACAGCACAAAAACTCTGTAAAAGCTTTTCTTTAAAAGAAAAAGATATCAAGATAGAAAAAAGCTTTTATGATGGTAATTTAAAGGATGTGTTAAATTTTATAAAAGAATCAAAAGAGAGTAGGGTAGTGCTAATTATGCACAATCCTTTATTGCAAGAACTTTGTGAGTATCTAGCTCATATAGATTTAGAAAACTTTCCAACTTCTGCTATTTTATGTATGCAATTTGATATAAAAGAATTTAAAGATATAAAAGAACACAGCGGGGAAGTTGTGTTTTTTGATTATCCTAAAAGTCAAGAAAATAACTAATCTACATTTTTAAACTTCAAATTTATTTAAGCAAAAATATAAACTAAAATTTAGTTGAAATGAAAAATATACATCTTTAGTCTTTTATAGCTGCATAAAATAACTTATAATATTTTTCAAAAAATTATACTTATTTTTTTATGGATAAATTATTTTCATCCAAAAAATAAAATGCTTTAAAATATTATATTATAGGTATTTTTAAATATATTTTACTTATGTATAAACAGATAAATATAAAAGTTTGAAAATTATAGTTTTCAATACAAAATATATATAATTTCAATATTTTACTATTTATCATATAATTTTACATATATATTAAGTTTAAGTTAAAATATTTTTATAGACTAAAAAAAGTTAAAATGATGAGTAAAAAAAGAAATTAATACAAAAGTTTAACTTGTGTGGAGTTTTTGATTTTATTTGGATTTTTGAATCAATCTTGAAAGTTGTTTTGCTAAAAGTTTAGCACTATTTTCATTTTTGCTAAGTTTTTTCATATTTTCTCTAAATTCGTAAAGTCTTTTTTCTTGTGCAAAGTCATTATTTAAAGTATTATCTTGTTTTGAAATATTGTTTTGTTTTACTTGCTTTTGCGCGGTTTTTTTCTTAAAAAACATATCATCACCCTATTTTGTTTTTATAATTATAGCTTGATATTTTTTAAGTAAGATTTTTTTATAATTTTTATATTAATTTTAAAAGGAAAAAAATTGAAAACCATAGGTTTAATAGGCGGAATGAGTTATGAAAGCACACTTAGTTATTATGAAATTATCAATAAATTAACAAATGAAAAATTAGGAAAATTACATAGTGCCAAGATAGTTTTAACTAGCGTTGATTTTGAAGAAATAGAAGAATGTCAACGAAAGAATGATTGGCAAAAAGCAAGTGAAATTTTAACCCAACATGCCCTACTTTTGCAAAAAAGTGGAGTTGATTTTATATTAATTTGCACTAATACTATGCATAAATGTTATGAAAATATACAAAAAAACATTCAAATTCCTATCTTACATATAGCCAAAGCTATGCTTTTAGAACTTCAAGAGCAAAATATCGATAAAGTATTGTTATTGGGGACAAAATACACTATGCAAGAAGATTTTTATAAACAACTTTTAATTGATTCAAAGATTGAAGTTTTTATTCCCAAAAATGATGATATTTTAAAGCTTAATGACATTATTTTTAATGAACTTTGCAAAGGTATTATAAATGAAAAATCAAAAAGATATTTATGTGATTTGATTGCTCAATTTCCGGAGATTCAAGGAGTGATTTTGGGTTGTACTGAACTTGGTTTGATTATAAAAGAAAGCTCTAAAAAGCTATTTGATAGTGCTTATATCCATGCAAAAATGGCTACTTTGAAAGCTTTGGAGAATGAGTGATGAAATATCCTCTAGATTGTGAAGAAAATTTTGAAAAGTCATTTTTATTTTGGCTTTGTAGATATGTGAAATTTAAACTAAATTCTTTATCAAATAAAGAATTAAAAGACCCCCAAGCCTTGGCTGTAGTAAATTTAGCCTTAAGTAAGGGTGTTAAAAATATACAAGAGCTTGATGCTTATGTAAAAAAAGCAAGAAATGCAGGACTTAGCGGTGTAAATACATATTTTAATCCTTTGAAAAAACTTTATGAGTATTTGTTATTTTATAAGCTTTATTCGCTAAAACAAATCGATGAAGAGCTTTTAGTAGAAATTTTAGCAAGTATTAGTGCTTCTTTGTCTGATGCGAGTAAGAAAAACTACCGCATAGCTGTGATTAATTTTTTTGCATTTTTAGATAAACAAAATGAAGAAGATCAAAAGGCACACATTTTTGATATTAATCTTAAAAATTGGGCAGGTGTAAGTGGTTCTAAGGGAGTTAAGCTACCTGAGTATATGAGTGAAGATGAAGTGAGTAAATTTTTAGATGCTATTGACAATACAGATTTTAAAAGTAATACCATACGCAATCGCTTGATTATTAAAATCATCATTTTTACAGGAATTAGGGTTAGTGAAGCTATTAATATAAAATTAAAAGATATTAGTGAAGAAAATGATCTTTATATTATACGCATTAGAGCTAAAGGTAATAAATACCGCGTTGTGATGATTAAAAAAGAGCTTATAGAACATCTTTTAAAAGATGTAAAGGTAAATTATCTTTCTTATGATGGACTTTTATTTGTTAATCGCAATGGCAAAGCCCTAACCCAAGCTTATGTTTCGCGTATAGTAGAACAAATTTTATTTAAAGCAGGAATTCGCAAGCAAAAAAATGGAGCCCATATGCTAAGACATACCTTTGCTACCCTGCTTTATAAAAAACAAAAAGATTTAGTTTTAGTCCAAGAAGCACTAGGGCATGCGAGTTTAAATACTTCAAGAATTTATACGCACTTTGATAATGAAAAGCTAAAATTAGCTGCAGAGG
Source organism: Campylobacter sp. RKI_CA19_01122 (assembly GCF_025771325.1). Taxonomy (NCBI): domain Bacteria; kingdom Pseudomonadati; phylum Campylobacterota; class Epsilonproteobacteria; order Campylobacterales; family Campylobacteraceae; genus Campylobacter; species Campylobacter sp. RKI_CA19_01122. The sequence continues at coordinate 61,602 of NZ_JAKMPZ010000006.1, forward strand.
TAGCCAAAAAACTTCACGATAGAACCTAGATAGTTTTATCTAGTATTTTTTAATCACTTATTCTTAGTGTTTTTTGGCATTTAAAAACACACTAAGAATGATCAAAGCAAAAGCAAAAAGATCAATCACGCTATAAATAGTTCCTAAAAATAAAAAACTCATAAAAGCAGCAGCCACAGGTTCTATACAAGCTATCATACTAGCTTTAAAAGCTCCTATTAATTCAACTCCTTTTAAATATAAACAAAAAGCCCCTATTGTGCCTATAAATACAATCGCGCTCATAGCCAAAAAGGAATTTAAAGAAAAATCATGTTTTGGGATATTTCCTTGTAACAATACAAAAAGCAAAAAAGAAGCAAATAAACTAGCTAAACCCATGATTAAAAATAAGCCATATTTTGCTATGATAAGCCTAGCACTCAAAGAATAAAACGCTACTCCAAGAGCTCCAAAAAAAGCCCAAATAACACCTCTTATATCAAGTTTTAATGTATTAATATCCCCATTTGTTATAAGTAAAAATAAGGCAAAAAGTATTAAAAACAAAGCGATTAGCTCTATTTTTTTAGGAAAAATTTTATTTTTAAAACACATAAAAAGCATTATGATTAATGGTGCGTTGTATTGTATCATTGTGGCAGTTCCTGCATCGGTATAATAAATAGCTTTAAAATAACCATATTGAGTTATCAATAAACCAAAGATAGAAAAAATTAAAAGAGAGCTAAGTTCTTGTTTTTGCTTTAGTAGTTTTAGTTTGAAATTTTTTACACCCAAAATTATTAAAATAACGCCGGTAAAAAGCAAACGATAAAAACTTACCCATTCAGCAGAATAATGATTTTTAAACAAATACTCAGCCAAAACCCCACTTATGGCCCAAAATATCCCACCAAGTATGACTAGAAAAACTCCCAAAAAACACCTTTAATCTTATTAATTTATATAATATTTGTAGTAAAATATTATTATATCATTATGTATATATTTTAAGGAAAATTAATGACTTATTTAGAGATTGATGGTGTTGAAAAGTTAAATGGAGAAGTGATAATAAGTGGTGCAAAAAATGCAGCACTTCCTTTGATAGCTTCAAGTATTTTAGCTAAAAATGAAGTGCAAATTTCAAATTTACCAAATGTAGCAGATATTTGTACCCTACTTTCTTTACTTGAAAATTTAGGGGCAAATTATACTTTTAAAGACAATTTTGCAAAAATAAATACAAAACACTTAAATAAAACCATAGCAAAATACGACATCGTGCGTAAAATGCGTGCCTCTATACTTACCTTAGGGCCTTTACTAGCTAGATTTGGAAATTGTGAGGTTTCTTTACCAGGAGGTTGTGCTATAGGCCAACGCCCTATTGATTTACACCTTTTAGCTTTAGAAAAAATGGGAGCTAATATTGAGATTAAGCAAGGTTATGTGGTAGCTAGTGGAGAGCTTAGAGGCGCTGATGTGATGTTTGATAAAATCACTGTTACAGGCAGTGAAAATATCATCATGGCAGCAGCTCTAGCTCATGGTAAAACTAGACTTTTAAATGTTGCTAAAGAGCCTGAAGTGGTGCAACTTTGTGAGGTTTTAGCTAGGGCTGAGCTTGATATACAAGGCATAGGATCTTCTGAGCTTGAAATTTATGGTACAAGTGGAGAGCTTTTAGAATTTAAACCTTTTGAAATCATTCCTGATCGTATTGAAGCAGGAACTTATTTGTGTGCAGGAGCTATCACTAACTCAAAAATCACTCTAAAAAAAGTCAATGCAAGCCATCTTAGCGCAGTTTTGGCAAAGCTAGAGCAAATGGGTTTTAGCTTTGATATTAATGAAGATAGTATTAGTATAAATCCTGCTAAAGAAATCAAACCGGTTGAAATTTTAACTAGCGAATACCCAGGCTTTCCAACGGATATGCAAGCACAATTTATGGCTTTAGCTTTAAAAGCAAATGGTACAAGTATTATTGATGAAAGATTATTTGAAAATCGTTTTATGCATGTAAGTGAGCTTTTAAGAATGGGAGCTGATATAAGATTAAACGGGCATATTGCTACTATAAATGGTACTAAAGAGCTTTTGGGAGCTGATGTTATGGCTACTGATTTGCGTGCATCTTCTGCTTTGATTTTAGCGGCTTTAGCAGCTAAAGGCACAAGTAAAATTCATAGAATTTATCATCTTGATAGAGGGTATGAAAATTTAGAAGAAAAATTTAAAAAACTAGGTGCAAGTATAAGAAGGCTTGAAGAATGAGAGATATTTTTGCAACTTTAGATTTTTTAAAAGAACAAATCAAAGCAAAAAATGAATTTCAAAAAGTAAATTTGACACAAGCTTTGGGGTGTATTTTATATGAAGATGTTTTTGTGAAAAAAAACCTACCCGCTTTTGATAATTCTGCCCTAGATGGTTATGCACTAAATTATACACATAAGAATGAATTGCTAGAAATTAAAGGAAGTATTTTAGCAGGCGATAAAAATGATTATATTATAGAAAAAAATGAATGCTATAAAATCATGACAGGAGCTAAAATTCCTCAAAATGCAAATACTATTTTAATGCTTGAAGAAGCTTCGCTTGAAGATGAAAAGCTCAATGCTAAAAATGCTAAAGAAAACAATGCCATCCGCTTTAAAGGCGAGGAAGCAAAGCTTGGAGAATTTTTGTTTAAAAAGGGGCAAAAAATCACTTCAGGCATGGTAGCTATGCTCGCTGCTCAAGGAATTTATGAGTTAAATGTCGTTAAAAAATTGCGTGTTGGGATTTTTTCAAGTGGAGATGAGCTTGTAGAACCTTGGGAAAATGCTGATGAATACAGCATATATAATGCAAATGCTTTTGGAATTTATGCTATTTTGCAAGATTATGCTGATATTGAGTATTTAGGACTTATAAAAGATGATTTAAATACATATAAAAAGCTTTTAGAAAATAAAGAATTTGATATGCTTATAAGCAGTGGTGGAGCTAGCGTGGGTGAGGCTGATTTTATCAAACAAGCTTTGCTTGAGTGTGATTTTAGCCCTATTTTTGAAAAAGTAAATGCTAAACTTTGTAAGCATGTAAAACTTTTTAACAAAATCGATATGCTTTTTCTAGCCCTACCAGGAAATCCTTTAGCCTCTTTAGTTTCAACGCATATTTTTGCAAAAAATATACTCAATTTACTTTATGGTAAAGAACTTTTGGAATTTGATAAAGCAAGATTGACTAAAGATTTAAATTTCAAAGGTCAAAGAAATGATTTTGCTTTTGGAAAATTAGTCGATGGATATTTTAAACCAAGTGAAGCTAAATTTGGCTCAGGTATGCTAAAACCTTTATGTGAAAACACGCATATTTTAATCACGCAAATTGATGATACAAAATTAGTAAAAGATCAAGAAGTTAAAGTTTTAAAAATTTAATAGGGTATTGCACTACCCTATTTTGAATGATTAACTTCTTGCTTTATCTAAAGTTTTAAAAAGATTGTTTAAGATATTTTCTTCATTTTTTTGGTATTTGCTTTGGTGTAATTTCTCCCAAGCATATACGCTATAATCTTTAGAAATCGAACCTATATTTAAATCTGTATTACTAAAAGCATTGTTGCTATCTTTTTTATACTCTTTTTCCTCTTTGTCTTTAAGTGCATTAAGTGTAGCTTGAAATTCATCTGAAGATGTGTTTTTTTCTTTGATTTTTGTCATATTGTTTAAGGCTAGCGGACTATTTTTATCATTTACTTGCATGAGTTGCTCCTTTTAAAATTTAATAATCACAAGCAAAAAACATTCCTTAATTTTAAAAACTTGACAATAAAATAAAGTTTTGATAAAATCACACTTTACTTTCAAAATGCGGGAATAGCTCAGGGGTAGAGCACAACCTTGCCAAGGTTGGGGTCGCGAGTTCGAATCTCGTTTCCCGCTCCACTTCTTTTAACCAAAATCAAACTTTTTTGATGTATTATATAATTAATATATTTTATATAAGAGGTTGCTGTATTGTTTTTTAAACAAATCATTCTAGTTTTATTTTTCTATACTTTAAGTTTTGCTTCGAATTTTGATGAAGTAAAATTAGCTTTGATTAAAGAATTTAAAATAAATTATCCGCAGTTAGAAATCATTTCTTTAGATCTTAACACTCAATCTAGTTTGCCTGCTGATTTTAATCAATATATTTTTTTAAAGCTAGGTAATCATAATTTTGATAGAGCCGATGGCTTTATAAAGGCTGAATTTAAAACTCCAGAGCAGTTTAAAAAAAATATATTTTTTAAGTATTTTTTAAAGGCAAAATTAGAAGTTTTACAAACCACGCGTCCTATTGCGCGTAATGAAAATTTAAGTCCTGCTAGTTTTAAAATTTTAAAAATTCCTTTTGATAAAGCTCCCCAAGGTGTATTAAAAAAAGATGAAATCGCAAATTTAATAGCCAAAAGCAATATAAGAGAAAATATGATTTTAAAATATAATATGTTTAAAACCAAAACCCTTATACAAAGAAATGATTCTGTTTATGGTATTATCAAAGATGGGGATTTAAGCATGATGATAGAATTAAAAGCCTTGCAAAGTGGGAATTTAAACCAAAGAATTCGCCTTAAAAATAAAGATGGAAAAGTCGTGCATGGTAAAGTTATTAGTAAAAATTATGTGGAGCTAAAATGAGAAAAATTTTAGTAGGTATTAGCGGAGCTAGTTCTTGCGAGCTTGGCTTTTTATTATTAAAACATTTAAAAGAAAAAGGACAAATTTATGCTATTGTGAGTAAAAATGCAAAAATAAGCTTTATAAAAGAAAATTCCCTTTTGCAAAATATAGACTTTTTGCAACACATAAAAGATAAATTTGAGCTTGAGCATGTAAATTTTTTAGATAATGAAGACATTAGTCAATGCGTAGCAAGCGGATCTTTTGGCATAGAAACGACTTTTATCACACCTTGCTCGATTAATACTTTAGCAAAAATTGCTTGCGGTATAAATGATACTTTACTTACAAGAGCTGCAGGAGTGGCTTTAAAAGAACGCAAAAAGCTCATACTTGGAGTAAGAGAAATGCCCTATTCTACTTTAAATTTAGAACAAATGGCTAAACTTTCTAGCTATGGAGTTATCATCTCTCCTCCTGTAATGGCAAGTTATGCTAAGATTGATAATTTAGAAAAATTATATGAATTTATCATAGGAAAATGGCTTGATTTAGCAAATATTGAGCATAATTTATACCAAAGGTGGCAGTGATGGCTAGTTGTATATACCCAGGAACATTTGATCCTATCACTAATGGACATTTAGATGTGATCATTCGAGCTAGCAAGATGTTTGAAGAGGTGGTAGTTGCTATAGCTAAAAGTGAAAGTAAAAAGCCTATGTTTAGCTTGGAACATAGAGAAAAAATGGTAAAAATTGCTACAAAAGACTTAAAAAATGTTAAAATTACAACTTTTGATAACTTACTAGTAGATCTTGCTAAAAATTTGCAAATAAATATCATTATAAGAGGCTTAAGAGCGGTGAGTGATTTTGAGTATGAATTACAACTTGGCTATGCAAATCACATGCTTTGGGAAGATTTTGAAACTATATATCTTATGCCAAATTTAAAAAATTCTTTTATTTCAAGCTCCATAGTAAGATCAATTTGTGCTCATAATGGTGATGTGAGCAAGCTTGTGCCAAAAGAAATTATACCTTTATTAAAGGAGAGAGATTGTATATAGCTTTTGAAGGGGTTGATTGTGTGGGTAAAAGCACACAGATAGAACTTTTAAAAAAATATTTTCATAATGCATTTTTTACTAAAGAACCAGGTGGAAGTGAACTTGGAGTGCATTTGAGAAAAATTTTATTAGAAAGTAAAATGCAATTTTCTAAAAAGGCTGAACTTTTGCTTTTTTTAGCAGATAGAGCAAATTTAATCGACATGCATTTAGCGCAAAATAAAAACAAACTTATCATTTCAGATCGTAGTTTTATTTCTAATATGGCTTATGCAAGATGTGATTTTGATCAAAATATTTTATTTGAGTTAAATTCTTTTGCTACAGGTGGACTTTTTCCACAAAAGGTTGTGTTTTTGCATGGTTCTAAAGAGCTTATTGAGCAAAGACTTTTTAAAAAAGATCTAGATAGTATTGAAAAAAGAGGGGTTGAATATTTTTTAAATATACAAAATGCCCTAGAAGAAACTTTAGAGTTTTTAAAAACTAAGATAGATATAAAAATTTTAAAATTAGATGCTTCTTTGAGTATTGAAATTTTACATGAAAAAATTAAGGAATTTATAGATGATTAATGCTTTAAAAGGAATGAAAGATTTACAAGATGATCAAGCTACTCTTTATGAAAAAGTGATAAAAACTTGTGAAGAAGTAGCTAAAAACTATGGTTTTACTTTTATTAATTGTCCGCATTTGGAACTTACTAAGCTTTTTAAAAGAAGTGTTGGAGAAAGCTCTGATATAGTTGGCAAAGAAATGTATGAATTTGTTGATAAAGCAGGCAATGAAGTGTGTTTAAGGCCTGAAGGGACAGCTGGGGTGGTAAGATCATACATAGAAGCTAAAATGGACAAGGCTCAAAGTGTTAAAAGATGGTTTTACCATGGCTCTATGTTTCGCTATGAAAGGCCACAAAAAGGAAGATTGCGTGAATTTCATCAATTTGGAGTAGAAAGCTTTGGCATAGCAAGTGTGTATGAGGATGCGAGCATTATTTTAATGCTAAATGAAATTTTTAAACGCTTAGAAATTCATACAAGCTTGAAAATTAATTCTTTAGGCTGTAAAGAATGTATGGGTGTATATAAAGAAAAACTCATAGATTTTTTAAATTCTAAAGAAGGTTTTTGCGAAGATTGCTTAAGAAGAAAAGACTTAAATCCTATTAGAGTGCTTGATTGCAAAAATGATCATTGTCAAAGTTTAATCGAAAATGCACCAAAACTAAGTGAAAATTTATGCTCATGTTGTAAGAAAGATTATGAAAAATTGCAAAAACTTTTAAAAGAAAATGATGTTGAATTTGAATGTGATGAAAAATTAGTGCGTGGGCTTGATTATTATTCTAAAAGTGCATTTGAGTTTGTTAGCGATGAAATCGGTGCAAAAGCTGCCGTAGCAGGTGGTGGAAGGTATGATAGATTGATTGAATACTTAGATGGTAAAAGTGGTTATGGTGTGGGTTTTGCTATGGGTATAGAAAGGATTATGGCTATTTTAGAGCAAAAACAAAGCATAAAATCAAGAGAAGGAATTTATCTTTGTGCCATGGATGAAGCTTATATAGATACTATTTTTAAATTAGCAAATACTTTAAGAAAAAAACATAAGGTATATTTAAGCTATGAAGCAAAAAAACTTGCAAAGCATTTAAACCAAGCAGATAATGCTAATGCTGAAATCTTTTTGTGTATAGGCGAAGATGAAATGCAAAAAGAAGAGATTTTTTATAAAAATTTAGAAAATAAAGATACTAAAAATATAAAATTAGTAAATTTGGAGAATGAGTTATGATTGATTATGGTATTAATATTTGGGGTGCAAATAATTTTATCATTGAAAATGGCAAAGTATGTGTAAATCATGGTAAAAAACCTGCTATTATAGATATAGTAAATACTTTGCGCGATGATGGTTATAAGGGGCCATTGTTGCTTCGTTTTCCTCATTTAATCCATAAACAAATTGAGCAAATTTATAATAAATTTGCTAAAGCAAAAAAAGAATTTAACTATAAAGGTTCTTTTAACGCTGTATATCCTTTAAAAGTCAATCAATATCCAGGTTTTGTAAAAAATTTAGTTAATCTAGGTAAAGAATACAATTATGGCTTAGAGGCAGGAAGTAAGGCTGAGCTTTTACTAGCTATGGCTTATAATAATGAAGGCGCACCTATAACAGTTAATGGCTTTAAAGATAAAGAACTTATAAATATGGGCTTTATAGCGTGTGAAATGGGTCATAATATCACTTTAACTATGGAAGGACTTAATGAGCTTGAAGCAATGATTGAAATTGCTAAAAATCGTTTTAAGCCAAAGCCAAATATAGGCTTAAGGGTGCGTTTGCATTCAGCTGGAGTAGGAATTTGGGCAAAAAGTGGTGGTATAAATTCAAAATTTGGTTTAACATCCACTGAACTTATTGAAGCGGTAAATCTTTTAAAAGCTAATAAACTTTTAGAGCAATTTACTATGATACATTTTCATTTAGGCTCACAAATTACTGAAATTCATCCTTTGAAAAAAGCTCTAAATGAAGCGGGTAATATCTACACCGAGCTTAGAAAAATGGGGGCAAAAAATTTAAAAGCTATTAATCTTGGTGGAGGTTTAGCGGTAGAATACTCTCAGTTTAAAAACGAAACAAGCAGAAATTACACCTTAAGTGAGTATGCAAACGATGTTGTGTTTATTTTAAAAGGTATTGCAGAACAAAAAAAAGATTTAGAGCCTGATATTTTTATAGAAAGTGGGCGTTTTGTAGCAGCTAATCATGCTGTTTTAGTAGCGCCTGTTTTAGAGCTTTTTTCTCAAGAATACACAGAAAGCAAGCTTTTATTAAAAGATAAAAACCCAAAACTTATTGATGAACTTTATGATTTGTATAAAAACATTAAAGCTTCTAATGCGCTTGAGTATTTACATGATAGCATTGATCATATGGAGAGTATTTTAACCTTGTTTGATTTGGGTTATGTGGATTTACAAGATCGCTCTAATAGTGAAATTTTAGTGCATTTGATTATGAGAAAAGCTATTTCTTTGGTGGGTGATCAAGCTGATTTATCGAGTTTGCAAAATGAAGTGCAAGAAAAATATTTAGTGAATTTTTCAGTATTTCAGTCTTTACCTGATTTTTGGGGTTTAGAGCAAAATTTCCCTATCATGCCACTTGATAGACTCAATAAAAAGCCAACTAGAAGTGCAAGTATATGGGATATAACTTGTGATAGCGATGGGGAAATTTCTTATTCTAAAGATAATCCTTTGTTTTTACATGATATTGATGTAGAAGCTGAAGATTATTTTTTAGGATTTTTCCTAGTGGGAGCTTATCAAGAAGTGCTTGGTATGAAGCATAATCTTTTTACACATCCAACCGAAGCTTGTATAAGTATTAATGAAAAGGGTTTTGAAGTAGAAAGCGTGCTAGAGGCTCAATCTATTTTAGATACCTTAGAAGATCTTGATTATGATGTGCATGCAATTATGGACAATATTAATGAAAAAATTTATGCTTCAAAACTTGTAAATGAAAATCAAAAAAAACATATTTTGGGTGAAATTTATTTATTCTTAAATGATAATGGATATTTAAAAAGCATAGGTTCTAAATGAGTATTTTTAAACTAATCAAAGAAGATTTTTCTATGCCAAAACAAAAAGATCCTGCATATAGATCTTGGGTGGAATTAGTTTTTAACTATCCTGGTGTTTGGGCTGTGGTAAATTATCGTTTTGCACATTTTTTTTATATCAAAAATTATAAACGCATAGCAAGAATGATTAGTGGAATTTCTCAGTTTTTAACAGGAGTTGATTTGCATCCTGGAGCTACGCTAGGTAGAAGGATATTTATAGATCATGCAATAGGTGTGGTAGTAGGTGAAACAGCTATAATTGGTAATGATGTGATTATCTATCAAGGAGTAACCTTAGGTGGTACAAGTTTAGATAAAAATACCAAAAGACATCCTACTATAGAAGATGGTGTGATCATAGGCTCTGGGGCTAAAATTTTAGGTAATATTACCATAGGTAAAAATGCAAAAATAGGTTCAAATGCAGTTGTATTAAAAGATGTTGGGGCAAATTTAACAGCTATTGGTATACCTGCTTATATTAAAGAATTTCAAATAAGCCAAAAAGAGAGAATTCAAAAACTAGAGGAAAGAATTAAATTTTTAGAAGAAAAACTAAATAAAGAGGACAAATGATAGCAATTACAGGTGGAGGCACGGGAGGGCATTTGGCTATAGCTAGATGTTTATTGCAAAGTGCAAGAAAACAAGGCATAGAATGTATTTACATAGGAAGTGAAAATGGCCAAGATAGACTTTGGTTTGAAAATGAAAATGGTTTTTATAAAAAATATTTTCTAAGCTCTCAAGGCGTTGTTAATAAAAAAGGCTTAGCTAAAGTTCAATCATTTTTACATATTTTAAAACTTGCAAGAAAAACAAAACAAATTTTAAAAGAACATAATATTAAAGCAGTTTTTAGTGTGGGTGGATATAGCAGTGCTCCAGGCGCTTTTGGTGCTTTAATGGCAAATACTCCACTTTTAATCCATGAGCAAAATTCAAAAATAGGAAGTTTAAATTCACTTTTAAAGCCTTTTTCTAAAGCTTTTTTTACTGCTTTTGATGATCAAATTAACAAAGCAAATACTTTCTTTTGTCCTTATCCTATCAGCGAGATTTTTTCTCAAAAAGCAAGAGTGAGAAAAGAATTAAAAAATATTATTTTTCTTGGTGGCTCTCAAGGGGCTAAATTTATTAATGACCTTGCTTTAGAAAATGCTTTATACTTTAAAGAAAAAGGTATAAATATCATTCATCAATGTGGTAAGAATGATCATGAAAGATGTAAAAAAGCTTATGAGGATTTAAATGTCAAAGTAGAGCTTTTTGACTTTGATAAAAACATTATGGATAAAATTTTTAAAGCAGATTTAGCTATATCAAGATCAGGCGCAAGTAGTCTTTTTGAGCTTAGTGTAAATTTACTTCCTTGTATTTTTATTCCTTATCCATATGCGGTTAAAAATCATCAATATTTTAATGCTTTGTATTTAAAAGAGCGTAATTTATGTGAAATTTTAACCCAAGAAGAAAAACATCAATTTTTAAATTTAGTAGAAAATTTCTCATTAGAAGAAAAATCTTTAGCCTTGCAAGGATTAAAAAGCGAAAATGGCGCAGATTTTATGATAGAAAAAGCAAAACAAATGGGGTTTATTTAAATAAAATACTCCCCAAACGCACCATATTTGAACCACATTTTATAGCTAGTTCAAAATCCCCACTCATACCCATGGAGCAAATTTTTGCCCCGTGTTTTTGTAAAATTTCATAGATTTTAAAAGTTTGCTCAAAGCTTTCTTGAACTTTTTCCTCATCCATAGAGCCTATACACATAATGCCTGTAAGGTTTAAATTTTTACACTCTTCTTGTATTTGTAAATATTCTTCTATGGCCTTATTTTGCTCTATACCACTTTTAGAACTTTCATTGGCAGTATTAATTTCTAATAAAGTATCTAATTTATAATCAAGTCTTTTATCTACGGCTTTGGCGATTTTTAAGCCATTGCAAGATTGCCAAAGTAATGGGTTTTGTTTGATTAAAAGATTGATTTTGTTACTTTGAAGATTGCCTATAAAATGCCATTTGATTTCTAAATCTTGAAGTTTTTCTTTTTTTAAAGCTAAAGCTTGGACTTGATTTTCTCCAAACTCTACAACACTTTGCTTAAAAAGCTCTCGAATTTGTTCATCTTGAACATACTTGCTAGCTGCTACTAAACGCACATTTTGTTTTATGGTTTTTTCAAAAATACTTTCTAAATTCATCTTTTCCTACATCAATTCATATAATTTTTTACGCTCACTTGAGCTTCCTATACCAAGTTGCATACGATATTTAGTGATAGTCCTACGCCCTAGTTGCACACTTGGGAATTCTTTTTGAGTGAGTTCAAGAATTTTCAAATCACTCAAAGGTTTTTTAGGATTTTCTTTTTTAATTAAATTACTAAGAAAATCTTTGATTGTAGCATTAGAAGTTTCGCCATCATCAACTGCGGTGGTAAAGAAAGATTTTAAAGGTATTAAACCTCTATCACAACTTAAGTATTTGTTTGCAATTGCCCTTGAAATAGTAGAAGCATTTCTTTCAAGATCTTGTGCTAAATCTTTAAGCTGCATAGGTTTGATATCCCCACCCATGAAAAAATCATATTGATATTCTATAATCATAAGCCCTAGTTTATAAAGGGTAGCTTTACGCATAGCTAGTGCATCGATTAAATTTTTTGCATCTTTTAAATAAGCACTTAAAAACTCATGATCTAAACCATCTGCTTCAAAAGCAATTTCAGGATAATAATCATCATTAATTTTAATTTTAATTTCACCATTTTCTTGATAAATAAATATATCAGGAATGATTTCCATGCTCTCTTCAAAATACTCCAAAAAAGGTGGAATGGAGATTTTTTTAATTATCGCTATAGCCTTTTTATACAAAGGATCTTTGATAAAATCTTTTGCATTTTCTAAATTTAAAATTAACATTTTGCAAAACTCATAAAGCTCATCATCTAAGTCAAAATGTTCTAGTGCAAAAATAAAAGCTTCTTGATTGTCTTTTGCACCTACTCCAATAGGCTCAAGATACTTAAATCTTTGTCTGATTTTTTCTACTTCTAAAGGATCAAATTCACCTAAAATTTCTTCATCATATTCAAAATAACCTTCATGATTTAAACATTCTATGATTTTTTCAGCAATGGTTTGGGATTTTTTAGTGGGAAAAAATGGTGGTATGATTTGCTCGCTTAAAAGTTCATATACATTTTTTACTTCCAAGCTTTTTGCATCAATCATTTGCGTAGTGGTATTTTTACTAAAATACTCTTGATAATACTTGTTTTGATTGTTTGTAATGCTTGAGTTTTCTTTGATCTCTATAAAAGGATTTTCTTTAGCAAATTCATCTAAACTTTCTTTTAGATCTTCAATATTAGCTTGCAATATAGGAAGCCAAGATCTTAAGGTTTGTGATAGTTTTGCTTTTTGTGTTATAGAGGTTTTTTGTTTAAGCATTATTCAAGTCTAAACTCACTTCCAAGATAATATTTTTTAACATCTTCATTATGCGCAATTTCATTAGCATTACCACTAGCTAGCAACCTTCCACTTCTAATCACATAAGCTCTATCGCAAATTGCTAAAGTTTCTCTTACATTATGATCAGTGATTAAAACACCTATATTCATAGCTTTTAAATCATTAATCAAGCTTTGAATTTCACTCACTGCGATAGGATCAACCCCAGCAAATGGTTCATCTAAAAGTAAAAATTTAGGATCACACATAAGTGATCTTGCGATTTCACAACGCCTTCTTTCACCCCCGCTTAAGCTCATACCTTTTCTGTGCCTAATAGGCTCTATGCTAAGTAATTCTAGCATTTGTTCTATCTTTTGTTCTAATAAATTTTTATCCTTATATATTACTTGGGCGGCTAAAAGTAAATTTTCTTCTACGCTTAAGTCTTTAAAAACACTACTTTCTTGAGGTAAATACCCAATGCCAAGCTTTGCTCTTTTATTAAGCGGTTCTTTTGTGATATCTTGTGAGTCTAAAAACACCTGTCCACTTGTTGGTAAAATAAGCCCACATATCATATAAAAACTCGTAGTTTTTCCTGCTCCATTAGGCCCTAAAAGTCCTACAACTTCTCCACTTTGCACTTCTAGCGAAACATCGTGTATGATTTTAGTTTTTTTAATGATTTTTTCTAAATTTCTAGCTTCTAGCTTACTCATGTATTATATACTTTCTTTTATTTTCATAAGGAATGATTTGTAAAATTATATTAAAAATTTGATATTTATCTAAATATTTTTTTAATTTTTCATCACCCCACTCTACCAAATGCAAACCATCTTCAAAAAAATTTTCAATCAAGCCATTTTTTAAAAGCCCATCAAAACCTTCTTGATAAATATCATAATGATACATTTTACCTTGTTGAAAATCATACTCTTGCATGATAGAAAATGTAGGAGAATTAAGCGTTTTTTCTACTCCAAGAAATTGAGCATAATTTTGCACTAAAGTAGTTTTACCGCTTGCTAAATCCCCTTGAAGTAAAATAACTCCATTTTTAGGTAAAATTTCACAAAGCTTATAAAGCTCATTTTGGCTTAAAATCATTTCTTTCATTGGATTTTTACCACATATTTTTCTTGCATAGCTTTTGGTATGCTTTTGGTTGTTGGTATATCTAAGACTTTATAGGTATTGGTATATTCTATAAATTTAATGCTTATTTCATCGCCAATTTTTACTTCTTTACTAGCTTTAACTACTTGATTGTTTATACTTACTACACCACTTTTACACATATCTTCTGAAATAGCACGACGCTTAGTAATATTAACTACATTTAAAAATTTATCTATTCTCATAAAAATATTTTATCAAAAAATACAAGAAAATGTTATAAAATGTCTAAATATTTTACATTATATTAAGCTAAATTCGTTAAATTTTACAATCATTTTTTTACAAAGAGGAAAGACAATGAAAAAAGATATTAAAAAAGTAGTTTTAGCATATTCTGGCGGACTTGATACAAGTATAATTTTAAAATGGCTACAAGATGAGTATAAATGTGAAGTAGTAACTTTCACAGCAGATATTGGACAAGGCGAAGAGCTTGAACCTGCTAGAAAAAAAGCGCTTTCTTTGGGTGTAAAAGAAGAAAATATTTTTATTCAAGATTTAAAAGATGAATTTGTAAAAGATTATGTGTTTCCTATGTTTAGAGCAAATGCTATTTATGAAGGAGAATATTTACTAGGTACAAGTATAGCAAGACCTTTGATAGCAAAAGCTTTAGTAGAAATAGCAAATAAAACTAATGCAGATGCTATTAGTCATGGAGCAACAGGTAAAGGAAATGATCAAGTGCGTTTTGAATTAGGTGCTTTGGCGCTAAATCCAAATTTAGCCATTATTGCTCCTTGGAGAGAATGGGATTTAAATAGCCGTGAAAAACTTTTAGCTTATGCGCAAAAACATGGTATTGATATAGCTAAAAAGCCAGGTAAGTCACCTTATTCTATGGATGCAAATTTATTGCATATTTCTTATGAGGGTTTAGTACTTGAAGATCCTGCTGCTAAACCTGAAGCGGATATGTGGCGTTGGGTGAAAGATTTAAAAGAAACTCCAAATGAAAGCGAAGTGATAGAGCTTGAGTTTAGTAAAGGCGATTTATGTGCTATTAATGGAGAAAAAATGTCTCCCGCACAACTTTTGGCAAAACTTAATGAGCTTGGTGCAAAACATGGTATAGGTCGTCTTGATATTGTTGAAAATCGCTATGTGGGTATGAAAAGTAGAGGTTGTTATGAAACTCCGGGTGGAAGCATACTTTTAAAAGCACACCGTGCTATAGAAAGTATCACTCTTGATAGAGAAGCAGCACATTTAAAAGATGAATTAATGCCAAAATATGCAAGTTTAATTTATAATGGCTATTGGTTCTCGCCTGAAAGATTAATGCTTCAAGCTTTAATTGATGAGTCGCAAAAATATATAAATGGCAAAGTTAAACTTGAATTATATAAAGGCAATGTAATGGTAATAGGCAGAGAAAGTGCGAATGATAGCTTATTTAGCGAGGCTTATTGTACTTTTGAAGAAGATGCTGTGTATGATCAAAAAGATGCAGCAGGCTTTATAAGATTAAATGCTTTGAGATTTATCATCGCAGGTAAAAATGGAAGAAAATTTTAAAAAGGAAAACAATGAAAGTATTATTAATTAAAGATGTAAAAAGCTTAGGAAAAGCAGGAGAAGTTAAAGAAGTAAAAGATGGATATGGACAAAATTTTTTGATTGCCAAAGGTTTTGCCAAAGCTGCTACGCATGAAGTTTTAAAACAATATGAAGCAGAGCAAAAGAAAAAGGCTGAAAATTTAAGATTTGAACTTGCAAATTTGGAAAAATTAAAAGAGGAATTATCTAAAATCACTATTTGTATAGCTAAGCCTGTGGGAGCTAATGGAAGCTTGTTTGGTGGGGTTACTAAAGATGAAATCGCACATGCATTAAAAGATCAAAAAGGTATAGAGCTTGATAAAAAAAGCTTAGAATGTGATACCATAAAAGAGCTTGGTGTGCATGAAATTTCAGCAAAATTAGGCCATGCAATTCATGCTGTATTTAAGCTAGAAGTTAAAGGAGAATAATGTTTCACGCAACTACAATTTTAGCTTATAAAGGTAAAAATAAGTCTGTAATTGGTGGAGATGGACAAGTAAGTTTTGGAAACACTGTTTTAAAAAACAATGCAGTTAAAATTAGAAAATTAAACAATGGAAAAGTATTAGCAGGTTTTGCAGGAAGCACCGCTGATGCTTTTAATCTTTTTGATATGTTTGAAAAACTACTTTCTAGTTCTAAGGGTGATTTATTAAAAGCTGCAATAGATTTTTCAAAAGAATGGCGTAAGGATAAATACCTAAGAAAACTTGAAGCAATGATGTTGGTATTAGATAGAGATCATATATTTTTACTTTCAGGAACTGGAGATGTAGTTGAGCCTGAAGATGGTGCTATAGCCGCTATTGGTAGTGGGGGTAATTATGCACTTTCTGCTGCAAGAGCTTTAGCCAAACATTCAAATTTAGATGAAGAAGAATTAGTCAAAGAAAGCTTGCAAATAGCTGGTGAAATTTGCATTTATACTAATACAAATATTAAAACTTATGTAATTGAGGATGATAAATGAATTTAACTCCAAAAGAGATTGTAAAATTTTTAGATGATTATGTAATTGGACAAAAAAACGCCAAAAAAATCATAGCAATTGCTTTAAGAAATCGTTATAGAAGAATGCAGCTTAGCTCTGAACTTCAAGATGATATCATGCCAAAAAATATTTTAATGATAGGATCAACTGGGGTTGGTAAAACAGAGATTGCAAGACGCCTTGCTAAGATGATGGGACTTCCTTTTGTAAAAGTTGAAGCAAGTAAATATACTGAAGTTGGTTTTGTTGGGCGTGATGTAGAGAGCATGGTTAGAGATTTAGCTAATGCTGCTTTAAATTTGGTAAAAAACGAAGAAAAAGAAAAAAATAAAGACAAAATTAATGAATTTATAGAAAATAAAATTTTAGAAAAACTTTTACCACCTTTACCAAAGGGTGTTAGTGAAGAAAAACAAGAAGAGTATCAAAATTCTTTAGAAAAAATGCGCGTGAAATTAAAAGCTGGTGATTTAGATGATAGCACAATAGAAGTTGAAATTTCACAAAGCGTGTTTGATACTAATCCAAATTTACCACCTGAAATGGGTGCTATGCAAGATATAGTGAAAGTTATTGGTGTGGGTAACAAAAAAGTTAAAAAAGAAATGAAAGTAAAAGATGCAAGAATAGCTTTAGCTCAAGAAGCAAGTGAAAAAATTCTTGATATGGAAAGTATTAAAGGCGAGGCTTTAAGAAGAGCTGAAAATGAAGGGATTATTTTTATCGATGAGATAGATAAAGTAGCAGTTTCAAGCTCAAATTCAAACCGCCAAGATCCAAGTAAAGAAGGGGTGCAAAGAGATTTGCTTCCTATAGTTGAAGGTAGTACTATACAAACTAAATTTGGACCTTTAAAAACTGATCATATTTTATTTATCGCAGCAGGTGCTTTTCATCTAAGCAAGCCAAGTGATTTAATCCCTGAACTTCAAGGGCGTTTTCCTTTAAGGGTTGAGCTTGATTCGCTAGATGAGGATGCTTTATATGCTATTTTAACAAGACCTAAAAATTCATTACTAACACAATACATTGAGCTTTTAAAAACTGAAAATGTAGAGCTTGTTTTTGAAGATGAGGCTATTAGAGAAATAGCAAAAATAGCAAGCAAGGCTAATGAAGAAATGCAAGATATTGGCGCAAGACGCTTACACACGGTGGTGGAAAAACTTTTGGAAGATATTAGTTTTGAAGCAGATGAATATGCAGGTAAAGTTTATAAAATAGATGATTTTAAAGTGCAAGTTAAACTTGGAGATATCATAGAAAATAAAGATTTAGCTAGGTATATCTTGTGAAAAGTGGCTTTATAAGCATAGTGGGTAGAACTAATGCGGGAAAAAGTTCTATCCTTAATTCTTTATTAGAAGAAAAAGTGGCTATGGTTTCTCATAAGCAAAATGCCACAAGAAGAAAGATTAATGCAATTATAATGCATGAGAATCATCAGCTTATTTTTATAGATACACCAGGCTTGCATGCAAGCTCTAAAGCTATGAATCAGCTTATGATTGATTTGGCGATTAAAAGCATTGCAGATTGTGATGTGATTTTATTTGTAGCTAGTATTTATGATGATATTAAAGATTATGAAAATTTTTTAAGTTTAAATCCTAAAGTGCCGCATATTGTATTAATCAATAAGGTTGATTTGGTAAAAAAAGAAGTCTTACTTAAAAAATTAAGCGAGTATTCTCAGTTTAACTCACATTTTAGCGCCATTATCCCCTATTCTGCTAAGCAAAAATTTTATAAAAAAATTCTCTTAGATGAGATGATTAAGTATTTGCCTGAACATCCGTATTATTTTGATCCTGAGTTTATTACTACCACAAATGAAAAGGATATCTATAGAGATTTTATTTTAGAAGCCATATATGAAAATTTAAGTGATGAAATTCCTTATAGCACTGAAGTAAAAATAGAAAAAATCAAAGAGCTTGAGCAAATTTATTATATTAACGCTATCATCATTACAGATAGTAATTCTCATAAAGGAATGATACTAGGTAAAGATGGAGCTACAATTAAGCGTATAGGTAAAGAAGCTAGGATGAAGATAGAAAAATTAGCGCAAAAAAAGGTAATGCTAAAATTGTTCGTTCAATTAGAAAAAAATTGGCATAAAAACGAGCAAAATCTCAAAAAAATCCTTTATGATGAGTAAAAAAATCACCAAAAAAGATTTTCTTACTTATGAAAAACTTTTATATGTAAAACTTACAAATCCTATTAGTGAAGATGAAATCTTAAAAAAGAGCTTTGAGGAACTTGGTCTTAAAGATGATTTTTCATATGAGCTAAAGTATTTTCAAGATAAATCTTTTACTCATGTATTTTTGTGCAAATATGAAGATATTTTAGATGTTGATTATGTAATCCCAGAACCCCTGCTCTTTGAAGTGTATTTTAGGAATGATATAAATAGTGAAAATCTTGCATTATTATTTAAGAAAAAATACATAGTTTTAGTGGAGTATTTGGGATGTGAATTTCAAAATTGCAAAGTTATGCCATTAAATACTTATAGTAAAATATATGATGAAAAATTAAAAAATACATATAAAAACATCATAAGTATAGACGATACTCAAAATCTTAGCAGTTTTGATAAATTTAATAGTAATACTTTCTATCAAAAATTATTAAAAAAATATGATCGAGTTAAAATTAATTTTGCCAATAAAGCAAAAATAAATCATTTAAAATCTTTTAGTTTTAAAATTTTATTAGCTTTTACATGCGGGATTTTACTAGCCTTAGTTTATCCTTTGTATTTATATACGCAAAAATCATTTTATGAAAAAGAAAAAATAAAATATGAAAATTTAATCAAAAATCAAGATGATATCTTAGAGCAAGCAAAAATAAATCAAAAACAAAATCAAGAAGTTGAAAAATTACAAGAAAAAAATGAACAAAAAGTTGATTTGTTACAAAAATTTTATGCAAATACGCTCTGCTATAAGGATTTTTATAATTTTTTAAAAGTCTTAAATTCTCATCAAAGTTATATAGAAGCTTTATATATAAAAAATAATGATTTTATCATAAAGCTTAATAAAGATTATGATTTTTATGATGATTTTAAAAAATATCATTTTGTGCTAAAAAATAAAGAAATTAACGATGAAAAAATTACTCTTGTTTTTGAAAAATCTTTATGAAAATTTAGAAAATATCTTTACGAGATTATCTAAACGCGAATTTATATTGACTTTGATAATGGCTTTTGTATTTGGTTTTTTTATAATCTATATGAGTATTTTTGAGTATTTCGAAAAACAAATGAAATTATCAAAAGATGAGTTATTTATTTTACAAGCAAAATATGAGCAAAAACAAGAATTGATTTTTGATTTTAAAGATGAAAAATTGCAATCTTTTGATAATGAAATATCCTTAGAAGAAAGTAAAGATTATCAAAGTGTTTTAAAAAATATAGAAAAAAATCTCACTAAAGTAAGGTTTTTACAAATCCAAAGTCATGAAAGTCAAGATCGGTATTTTACTTATTATGATTTAAGATTGAGTTTTAATGGTGATTTTTATTTTTTAATGCAATTTTTGCAAGAACTAGATCCTTATATAAAAGTCAAAAATTTAGAGCTTGTAAAATATGAAAATGAATTAAAAATTACATTAAATCTTATTTTTACTCTAGTATAAAAATGATTTTTTTGATAAAATTTATCTAAACATGGCAAGCGATCGCTTCTTTTGAAGAGGAAAGTCCGAGCTGCAATAAGACAAGGATTCCATCTAATGGATGGCTAGGGTAACCTAAGGGAAAGTGCAACAGAAAGAAAACTACCATATTATATGGAAAAGGTGAAACGGTAGAGTAAGAGCCTACCAGTAGCTTTGGTAACAAAGCTAGCTATGTAAACCCAATCCGCAGCAAGAAGGGGTGGTTTTAGTCTTATAATATAACCCTTCGCTTGAACTTGTTTGCAAAAACAAGTCTAGATAAATGATCGCTCTTGACAGAACTCGGCTTATCGCCATGTTTTATTTTATATAAGCAGATGCTTTTTTGAGTTTTTGTAAATTTTTTGCTACTTCATCTTGCTTTTTTTTCATAAAAGCTATTGCTTCATTAGTAAGAGCCAAAGCCTCATTGGGACAATCTTTAAAATCAGGTTTTTCTATGAGTTTAACTATTTTTTCCACATCTTCAGTATATACAGCTAGTTTAAACTCATCTATCCATTTTTTTTCACTCATTTTTGATGAACTTCTCTCCAAGCCTCTAACAAGCCTTTGACTACATTGATAACTTCATCTACTCTTGCTTCACTATTTTCTATATTTGCCAAAGAAAGAAGTTGTAATTCTCTAGTGTATAGGCCACTTAAGTAGTGTGCTATTTCTCCGCCTTTTTCATAATCAAGGCAATTTAACAATTCTATAAAAATAGCACTAGCTCTTTTTACATAATACACTCTTTCTTCTATATTTCCATTTTGAATAGCTATTTTTATCCTACTTGCAAAGCGTAAAATCCCGCTATATAACATCTCTATAAGTTTTTCTTGGGATTCTACACCAGTTTGATTTTGTGAATACGCATTATATACTGCACTATTTAGCATTTAAATCCTCTCTATTTTTTAAGAATTTTGATTATTTGCTGCATTAATCATATTTGTAATAACACTTGCTTGGTTATTTAATTTTGCAATTATACCATCATATGCTGCCCATCTTGACCACATTGTGTCATATCTGCTTTCTATGGATTTTTTAGTATTTTCTATAGTTTCGTTTAGATTTTTTGATTCTTTGGTTAAAGAGTCTTTATAACCCCCAAAAGAACCATCAGAGCTCATCATCTCACCCATAGTGTTTTTTAATACCCCAAAGGTTCCAGTTTCTTCTTTATAAACTGAATATATAGTTTTTGGACTTAAGCCAAATTTTTTCAAAAAGTCTTTATCGCCTTGAATTTCTAGGTTACTTCCTGATGTTCCTTTGATTCTAAATTGAATTTGCTGATTATCGTTACCTTGATTAATGATTTCAAAACTAGCCTCTAAACCTTCTAAGCCAAAACTATTTATATGATCAACTAAATTTTTAGCTTTTTCTATATCATCTTTTCCTGTTAGTTTAAAAGGATCTCCATTGGCAGTTTTACTTAAATCTATAGTTTCATCATTATAAGTAATGGTAAAACTACCTTCTTTGAATTCTATATCATTTTCACCAAACTTACTTACTCTATCTCCTGTTAGATCGATGTCTTCAAAGCCATTGTGTCCTACGAAAAATTTCTCAGCCATTTCAGGATCTTCGTTAAATTTAGCATTAAATTTTCCGGAGTCAAAGGTTAAAACCCCATCATTTAAAGTTAAACCATAATCAGCTAGAGATAAACTTACTTTTGAAGAAACTTTAACACCATCTGAAGTATCACTATCTCCAACTGTGATTGTTCCATCTACTGTGATAGTTTGAAGCAAAATATTGTTAATTTGTGATTTTATATTATAAATCGAGCTTACACCTACGAAATTTCCTTTTGTCCCTGCATCAGGATCGTATTTTGTCGCTGCATTAAGATTGATCATCAAATCATTATAAGCAGTAGCTAAACTTTCTAAAGATTGTGCTATGGCTTCAGTATCTTGAGTAACATTGAAACTAATTTCACCCTTTTGTTTAAGCTCTAGGGTAATATCAGGTCCTATATCTGTGATGGTATTAGTTGATCTAATCATCTTAACACCATCTACACTAAAGATAGCATCCATACCTTTTTGGATATGGTTTTCATTGTCTTTGGAAACATTGTAGCCTTGTGGTGTGCTTGTATCTAATTCAATGCCAAATTTATTTTTCAATAGTGAAGTAGCTTTGTTATCTCTAGCATAATTAGCTTGGTCAATATTTCCTTCAGCATCAGTTGCATAGCCACCATCAAAAAGACTTAATTCACCACCATTAGTAGCTCTAAATGTAAAAGTCTTTTTACTCTCATCAAAGCTTAATTCCACTTTTCCATTAGTTTGTTTTTTTAAATCTTCTGCTAAGCTCTTATAAGTAGTGTTCTCGTCTATATCAATAGTAAATCTATCATATCTTTCACCATTTTTAATAACAAAAGTAAAAGAAGTGCTTTCTTCTGCCGAACTAAGTAATTTATCTTCAGGATTTCCGCTAAATGTTCCACTTATTTTATCTTTATCTTTATTTTCAGTACCTGTTGGTCTAAAACCATATAAACCACCCGCACTAATGCTATTTTTATCAAGCTCCCAACCCATAGCTTTTAAAAGCTTATCATCACCTGAAAAAGAAATATTATTTTTAGTTCCTGTTTCAGTGCTTTGTACTACTAAACGATAAGGATTGTCTCTATCTCCAGTATTTACTAGCTTAGCTTCTATTTTACCACCTGTGGCGGAATTGATTTTTTCAGCAAGTTGAGCTACGGTTGTACTTTTATCGATTTCTATTTTATAGTCTTTTCCATCTTGGGTGATAGTAAAAGAAGCTTTGCCGTTAGAATCACCTTCTATACCTAAACTGCCCATGACGGTAGAGGTTTTGTCTTTAAAACCATTGCTTTGATAAACATCTTTTTGAGCAAGTTGATCGACTATGACTTTCATATTTGAAAGATTAGATAAAGAGCCTACAACCAAGCTAGCAGCAGCACTATCGCCACTTACACTAGGAGAAACTTTCTTTTTATTAAATTGAGAAGTATCGCCAAGACTATTTACAGCAGTTTGAAAAGCAAGTAGTTTAGCTTCAAGCTCTGCTAAGTCTTTTTGTCTTGAAGTGTTAGTTTCAAGTTGCGTGTTATAAAGCTTTAAGTGAGCATTCATTTCTGCTTCTTTAAGCTTATTAAGTGTATCGCTTGTTAAAACTCCTGAACCTATACCTAAGCTTCCTAAACTACCTACTGCCATGATTAACTCTCCTTATCAAAAATGGTGCCAATAACACCTTTAAAATGTTCTATTAATTTCATAACTTCTTCACTAGGAATTTTGCGTATTAACCTACCTGTGTCTTTTTCGGTGACATTTACATACATTTCGTTTATTTTATCATTATACGCAAAACGCACATTTGTTTCCAATGTTTCCATTTGTCTATTAAGTTTTTCTGTTGCGTTTTTTAATTTTTCATTTAAATTCTCATCTTGATCATTTAAATCAACCTGTTGCTTATTCTCTTGAGATGGCTTTTCAACACTTTTTGTGTTAAAATGAGTTATATTTGTATCTCTTTGAATATTGCTAATGTCCATTTTAAACTCCTTTTTAAAAGACTCTAAAACACATTATCGACACAATTTTAAAAAACTTAATATTTAAATTAAAAATATATATTTAATAAGCAAAAAGTGTTCTCAAAAAGTTTAAAATTAAAAAATTTCAAACTTTTTGAAGAATTTTTCATCATTTACAAGTAATTTTTTTGCAATAAGTCTGTCTATAACTTCTTTGGAGCAATTTGTCATTAAAGGCCACTCTTTATGATAATCTTCTAATGATCCTTTATTTGTCGCATCAATTGCAACACAATCTTTTTTGATAAATATATCTCTTTTTGCATCGATATTATTTACCACACGCCAAATTAACATATAAGGATTTTCCAAAATAGCATCTGAATCTAAAAAAACTAAAATTCTAAAATGTTTTTTATAAATTTGTAGTTTTTCAAAAATTTGAGCAATTTTTTCTTTTTTATCAATTAAGATCACACAAATTGGAGCAAAGGTTTGGGTGTAAAATTGTTTTAATTTTAAAATATTTTGATCTTTTTCTTTAAAAAGTGAAAACAAAGCTTCATCACTTAGAATTTCAAGTTCAACTTTTTTCTCATCACCACACGCATCAAGTCCTGCTTTACCACCGTAACAATAAGTGCTTGAAGCATGATCGAGTTGATCGCAAATTCCTTCACTTATGAGTAATTTTTCTTCATCAAAGCGATTAAGTATATAAGGTATGAGCTTGTCATAATCTTGCAAGCAAGGTGCATTTTCATCGACAAAAATAGCATGTTTTACAAAACTCATTTGCCCTACTCCCCAAAAAGTATGCATTACTTGTTTTGCATGAGCTGGATATTTTGCTTCTATTTTGGCTAAGATTAAATTATGAAAAACTCCATTTTCAGGCATGTTATAATCTATCAAATCAGGTGCGTTAGTTTGAAGTAAAGGTAGAAAAACTCTTTCTGTACCAAGCCCCATGTATTTATCTTCTAAAGGCGGTTTTCCTACAACCGTAGCTTGATAAATCGCATTTTTTTTAGCAAAGATTTTTTCTACTTTTAAGACAGGACAAAGTTCAATAGGAGTATAAAAGCCTGTATGATCTCCAAAAGGTCCCTCGGGTGCAAATTCATTTGGATTTACAAAACCTTCAATCACAAAATCACTATCATAAGGCACATAGAGGTGATTGCTTTTGCATTTTGCCAAAATAGCAGGTTTTTTCTTAATAAAACCATAAAGTAAAAGTTCAAAAATACCTTTTGGTAAAGGCGCTTGAGCACACCAAATATATAAAGGATCTCCACCTATGGCTATACTTACTGGCATTTTTTGATTTGCTTTTTTATACTCATGAAAAAAATGGCTCGCGTCTTTGTGAATTTGCCAATGCATAAGCAAGGTTTTTTCATCAACTACTTGCAAGCGATACATTCCAAGATTATTTTGTTTTCCATTTATGCTTTGAGTATAAACTTGCCCCATAGTGATAAAAGGTGCAGCGTCTTTTTCCCAAGTTTTTAAAATAGGTATTTCATATAAAGAATTTAAGCTTTTGTAGTTAAATTCTCCATCTTTTTTGATGCGTTTTGGTGGGATATTTTTTAAATCAAGCAAGGTTTTTAAAAAATTTAATTTCGCACCAAAGCTTTGCGGTATGTGCATTTTAAGTAAAGAGCTAATTTCTTTAGCTACATCTTCATAATCTTTTCCAAATGCTAAATTTAAAGCTTTTTTGCTGCAAAAAGTATTTAATAATACAGGATAATCGTATTTTTTGCCATTTTTTACTGCATTAGTAAAAAGCAAGGCTTTAGAGTCTTCTTTTTTAACTTCTATATAAGCTAAATGTGCCATTTCAAGTTCTACATCTACTGGCTCATGGATGGTTTTTAATAAATTATTTTTTTCTAAAAGCTCTATGAATTTTTGCATTTATATCATACTCTCTGCTTCTTTTAAAATTTCTTTTGCACCTTTTGCTATCATTTCTTTGGCTAAAAGCTCGCCTGCATTTGAGTAATTTTGCTTATCAATCACTCTTTTTTCTTTTAAAATTTTACTTGCATCGGGTAAGCCCACTATGGCGCGAATTTCTATTTTTTCATCAATGATTTTTGCATTAATTCCTATAGGTACTTGACAACCACCTTCTAGGGTTTTTATAAAATCTCTTTCTATATAAGTTTCTACAAAGGCATTTTTATCGTTTAAGCATTCAAGGTATTTTAAAATTTGTTTATCATCAATGCTTTCTATACCTAAAGCTCCTTGAGAAGCTGCAGGTATCATCTCATCAAGTTCAAAAGCCCTAATGTACTTTATTTCTTTATCTAAATCCAAGCGTTTAATGCCAGCTAGAGCTAAAATAATAGCATCAAATTCCTTAGCTTTAAGTTTTTCTAAGCGTGAGTTGATATTACCTCTTAAAGAAATGATATTTAAATCAGGTCTTAACGCTAAAAGCTGCATTCTTCTTCTAAGACTTGTAGTGCCTACTTTTGCACCTTTTGGAAGAGCATTTAAGCTTTCATAATACTCACTTAAAAAAGCATCATTTACCACTTCTCTTTTTGAAATAGCAGCTAAAACTAAGCCATCAGGAAAGAAGCTTGGCACATCTTTTAAGCTATGCACAGCTAAGTGTGAATCACCTCTTAACATACTTTCTTCAAGTTCTTTTGTAAAAAGTCCTTTTCCGCCTATTTTAGCTAAAGGAGAATCAAGTAAAACATCACCTTTAGTTTTAAAACCCTCTAAAGAAATTTCTAAATCAGAATGTGTTTGTAATAATTTATTTTTTATATATTCACTTTGCCATAATGCAAGTTGGCTTTTTCTTGTTGCGATGATTAATTGCATTTTTTATGCTCCTGTATGATTTCTACATCTATGATTTCTTCTTCGTTGTTTGTTTGATGATATTTTCTTTTTTGTTTTGTAAATAATTTTAATATCATCATAAAAAATAAGAGTAAAATTCCCAAAAATGTGCTTAAAATTCCTGGTATTAAAAGTAAAATTCCAACTATAGTTAAGGAAAATAATTTAATCATACCAAATAAATTAGTATTGGCATTTTGCATAGTTATGAGATTTGTCCAAGTCTTTGCTAAAAACATTGCTCCTAAAAACATACTTGCAAAAACTATCATAAAAAAATTTAAAAAACCAAAAAAGACTATAAATAAAATACTAGCAATCAATTCTAAAATCAAAAAAGCACTTAAATTTGTTTTTGCTATCATAAAATTTTCTCTAAGTGTGAAATTACTTCTTGGGTTTTTAAAACTTGTTTTTCTAAGGTATTTCTATGGATTAACTCTACTTCATCGCTTTCTAAGCCTTTACCTATAACTAAAGCATAAGGAAAGCCCATTAATTCAAAATCATTAATCTTTACACCAAAACGCTCATTTCTATCATCAAACAAAATTTCTTTATCTTTAAAATGAGTATAAATTTGCTCGGCAAATTCCATAGCTTTTGTATCTTTTATATTAGAAACGATAATATCTAAAACAAAAGGAGCTAGAGTTTTATTCCAAATACAACCTTTTTCATCATGGCTTGCTTCTATAGCAACAGCTACTAAACGGCTCACCCCCATACCATAACAACCCATAGTGAAAAATTGAGCTTTACCATTTTCATCTAAATAGCTTGCATTCATTGCTTTTGAGTATTTATTTCCAAGTTTGAAAATATGTCCTACTTCAATACCTTTGCTTTGTTTAAGCTTGTGCTGACATTTTGGACAAAGATCATACTCTTTAACTGCGGTAAGATCTTTAAAGCGTTCTTTATTTAAATTTACAACATTGATTCCGACTAAATGATAATCTTTTTTATTTGCTCCAATAATCATATTTGTTTCATTTTCAAGCTCACGATCAATATAAAAATCAACTCCATTTAATCCTACAAAGCCGATAAATCCTGGTACCAAACCTGCTTTTTCTAATTCTTCTTCACTTATATCAACTAATTCTAATGCATTTGCTGCATTTAGTGCTTTAACTTCTTGCAGTTCATCATCGCCGCGTATAAAAAATACTACAATTTTTTCTTCATTTTCATAAATAGCTTTTTTAGCAATAGCTTTAACAGTATAGTAAGGATTAATTTTAAAAAATTCTGCCAATTCTTCTATAGTTTTTACATTTGGAGTGTGAAATTGTGTAGCAAAATCAGCTTCTGGCCTTTCATCTTCACAACTTTTTTTAGCTCTTTTTGCTGCTTCAATATTTGCAGCATAATCACAATGCTCGCATAATAATATATCATCTTCGCCATTTTTAGCCAAAACCATAAATTCTTTTGAACCGCTTCCACCAATAGCCCCACTATCAGCTTCAACAGCTCTAAATTCAAGCCCTAATCTTGTAAGAATTTTACTATAAGTTTCATGCATAAGATTAAATTCTTTGTCTAAATCAGCTTCACTGCTATGAAAACTATAACCATCTTTCATTAAAAATTCTCTACATCTTAAAAGTCCAAATCTAGGTCTAGCCTCATCTCTAAATTTAAGTCCTATTTGATATAAATGCAAAGGAAGTTGTTTGTAAGAATTTACTTTATTTCTAACCAAAGCTACTATGGCTTCTTCATGGGTTGGTCCTAAGACAAAATCATTTTCTTTTCTATCTTTAAAGCGTAAAAGCTCTTTACCAAAAACATTAAATCTCCCACTTTCTTTCCAAAGTTCAGCTGGGGTATTAAAACTTAAATTTACTTCTAAAGCCCCTGCTTTATCCATTTCTTCTTTGATGATATTTTTAATCTTATCTAAAACTCTTTTTCCTAAAGGTAAAAAATTATACAAACCACTTCCAATTTGTTCTACAAAAGCACCCTTAACTAAAAATATATGACTTGGCAGGGTAGCATCTTTTGGATTTTCTTTTGTGCTTATGGCATAAAATTTACTAAATTTCATGATTATTCTCCAAATTAAATTCACATTTATAGAAGTTTAAACCTTCCATGCTTTCATTTTTTAAATCAAACACATAACGCATGGCATTTACAACAGAGTCATTTTGCATAGTTCCACTTAGTTTTTTTAAATTTACACTAGGATGATGTAAAAATACATTCATCACCTGTCTTATAAGCTTTCTTGCTTCTTCATGATTTGAGTGTTTTAAATATCCTTTATCTATGGCCTTTTGTAATTGTTCTTTAGCGATTTCATCAGCTTGCAAGCGTAATTGCTTAACCAAAGGTAAGGTTGCTAGTTTGCTTAGATGTTGGAAAAACTCATTTGTCATAGTGCCTACTATAGAATAAGCAATCTGGGCTTGATGTTCTCTTAGTGTTAAATTTTTTCTTACAACTTCTTCTAAATCATCAACAGCATAAACTATATTTTTTTCATTTGCTTTTACATCAATATCCCTAGGCACTGCTATATCAAAAAAATATCTTTTATAATCTTTTTCTTCTAATATGTCATTAGTTATGATAGCATGTGGAGCATTTGTGGCGCTAAAAAATATCTCATATTTATTTAATGCTTCTTTTAAATTTGCGATACTTTCACAACTTGCATTTTCACCCAAATCCTCACAAAGCTTTTGGGCATTTTGTATATCTCTATTTAATATCAATACTTTGGCCTTAGCATTTAATAAATGTTTACAGGCTAACTCGCTCATTTCCCCTGCACCTACTACAACTGCAGTTTTATTTTCTAAATTGATAAGCTCTTTGGCTTTTGCTACCGCTACTGAAGCAACTGAAATAGGATTTTTGGAAATTTCAGTTTGATTTCTAATATTTGCTGCACATTTAAAAGCATAATGGACTGCTCTAGTTAAATGCACACCACATCTTTGTTCTTGTAGAGCAAATTTATAAGCATCTTTTAATTGTCCAGCAATTTGTGTTTCTCCAATAACTAAACTATCAAGTGAGCTTGCCACAGAAAATAAATGATGGATAGCTCCACTATCTTCATAAAAATCAGCTTTTGTGCTTAAATTTTCTTTATCAACCCCACAAAGTAAACTAAGTGTTTTTAAAATATGTTCATTGATATTTTCAATTTCTCCGATAAAAAGAAAAATTTCAACTCTATTGCAAGTGCTAAGCACTAAACTTTCTAGAATTTTATTATTAGTATGGATTAATCTTAATAATTCTCTTTTTTTATCTTCATTGGAAAAGGAAAGTTTTTCTCTAGTAGCAATATCTGTATTTTTGTGCGTAAAACTGATACAATAATAATGCATTAAAATTCCCTTTCTATCATACTTTTAATAATATCTTCTAAATCTTTTATATTGTATTTTTCTATGGCTTTTAAGGCATTATTTGCATAGGTATTTAATTCTTGACCAATTTGATTAAAAATTTCATGCTCTTGCATTTTATTTTTAATCCAAGTAAGTTCATCTATGTTTAAATCTTTCTTGTAATAAGACTTAAGTATTTCTTGATCTTGTGGATTTAATTTTTCATATAAATACATATAAGCAAGGGTAGTTTTACCTTCTTTAAAATCATTCATGGCGGGTTTGCCTAAGGTTTGTTCATCGCCTTTGATATCTAAAATATCATCTACAATTTGAAAAGCCAAGCCCAAGTTTTTACCATATTCTGCAAAATCATCTTCATTTAAATTAGCAAGTATAGCCCCACATCTTGCACTAGCTTCGATTAAAACGGCTGTTTTGTTATATATCATTTGCAAATAAGCGTTTTTATCGGTATTGAAAGTTTCGCTTAAATTTACATCCATTAATTCGCCAACGGAAAGCTTTACAACAGCATTGGAGATGATTTTTGCTAATTTTAAATCTATTAAAGAAAGTTCATAGAAGGCTTTTGAGTATAAAATATCTCCAAGCATGATAGCATTTTTGGCTCCAAATTGTTCATTGATAGATTTTACACCTCTTCTTAATCTTGCTTCATCAATCACATCATCATGTAATAAGCTTGCAGCATGGATTAATTCTATAATGGCACAAATTTTATAACTAATATCGTTTTCGCTAGCTATTTTTAAAAGTAATTTTGAGCGTAATTTTTTACCGCCTTGAAGTTTTGAACTCATTGTTAAAATAGGCTTGTAATTTAATTCAGATAAAAATTCATGCATATATTGATCTATCTTTTGCACCATGCTTTCCTTAATTTTCTTATAATTATATTTTATTAAATTTTACTTTAGTTTTGATTAAGAGTGACTTTTCTAGGATCTAAAAATTCCACTTCTAATCTTTTATCTCTATCTTCTATGTAGATAGTGAAAATAGCCTCACTTTTTTTAAAATCACTAAATTCAAGTATTAATCTTGCTCTATCTATGTGTGGATTTTTATAATCAGGCACTAAAGTTTGATCTACCCAATTTAAATTTCTTCTTAAAGACATCACAAATTGCCTAGGGTATTTTTTATACCTTGAATGAACGATGATATTAGTTTGATCAAATAAAGTCCATGAAAAATCAAAATAATAAATCTCATCAGGATAATCAATTTCTTTTATTTTTACACTTGCTTTTTCATCTTTACTTAAGGTAAATTTATAAGTATAATCAAAAAATACTTCAGCTTTTAAAAAATTAAACATCAAAAATAAAGATAAAAATAAACGCAAAATCAACCCTCATGCCCTAAAATTTCAGCACTTAAGCCTATATAAAAATCATTTTTTCTCTCATCTATTAAGAGTGAATTTTCCATTTGAAATTGTGCTACATCATTTTCATTTAAATTATTTTTTTCTAAAAGCTCTATCATAGCGATATGATCGGCTAATAATTTTTCTAAAACATTTTCTAATGCACCTAAATTTGCATATTTTATTGTTTCGATAAATTTTTCTTTAGGGCTTTTTGCAAACATTTCATCAAAAATATCCATTTTTAACCTTTTATGTAAGTTTGAATTTTTTCTATTAAAGTAGTTTTATCGTTAGCTTCATCTAAGTCTTTAATTTCTTTTTGCCAAGAAATATGTATATAATCCATCTTAGCATTTTTAGCACAAAGTCTGTCTTTTAAGCTATCGCCTATGAAAATACTTTTTTCATATTTTGCTTCATCTGCGATTAATCTTAGCATCATAGGATCAGGCTTAGCTTCTATACCATAACTAACACCTAATATTTTATCAAAATATGAAAGAATGTTTTGTTTTTTTAAAATAGGTACCAAGCTTTCTTGAGGTGCATTTGTGGCTATAGCTAAATAGCAATCATTTTTTTTACAAAATTCCAAAACCTCAAGCACACCATCAAAAAGCACCACGCTTTGATCATAATGCTTAATAAAATACTTCTCATAACCTTCTTTAAAGCTAGTATGTGAGTAAGTATCAACCCCGTAAAAAATCTTAGCATAATTTTGCCCAGGAGTATTGATAGTATCTAAAATAAACTCTCTTTTTAAAGGTTCTAAATTTAAATCCGCTCTTATTTCATTTACCGCACATACTATAGCATTAGCACTATCTATAAGCGTGCCATCCATATCAAAAATTACATTTATCAATATTCATCCTTAAATTTAATTTTATGTTTGTCTTTTTTATAACTTTGATTATTTTTTAGCTTATATAAGGCATTGGCTTTTGAAGCTAAGGTTTTTTGGTCCAAACTTTCATCTAAACACTCATTTACAAAAATCTCCAAAGCCTTAGTATAAGTAGAATCTAAAAACACTGCTTGAATTTTCTCAAAGATTTTAGCATTTTTTTGCATTCTTTTCCTAAAAAGAGTTAAATCAAAATCTTCTCTTTTTAAAGCACTCACAGCAGAATTAGTAAATTTTTCTAAAGCTCTTACATATTTTACTCTTAAAGCTTTTTCATCATTTTTCATTCTGCTGCACTTGTATTGATTCTACATTGTAATGCTTCTTGTACTAAATTTCTTGCTATTGAAGCTTCAGCATCTACAATGTGTAAATGTTTATCAGTATGTGGGAAAATGATCTTAGCACCTGTACCACTTGTTTTTAAAACCGTTTGTATGGGTTTGTTAAAGCTAGAAAGCACTTGATAGAGCATATCAAGCTTAGCTTCATTACTTATAGTTATAATAGCAACTGAGCATTCTTCTATATTTGCTACTTTTAATGTTTCTACTTGGGCTACATTTGCAAAAAAGATATTTTCATTTCTACTGCGGCCAAGTTCAACTAAATTTAAATCACTTTCTAAAACCAAATATGGAATACCTGTTTTTTTGATCTTTTGCACCACTTCTTGACCTAATCTTGTATAACCAAAAATGATAAAATGATCTTTCATTTTTTGATCACATAAATAAAATTTAGCCATATCATTTTGCTCGCCTTCGGCTGCGTTGGCTATTTTTCTAAGATTATTTAAAATAAAAGGCGTTGCAACCATAGTGACGATAGAAACTATAATAAAAATTTGTGCTGTTTTTTCATCTATAAGTGAATTTACTTGCATTAATGAAAATACTGCTAGCGCAAATTCTCCAATTTGAGAAATACTCAAAGCGGTTTTTAACGCTACTCTTTTTCTTGTATAAAGAATTAAAAGACCATAGATTACTACAAATTTTATCAATAAAACCAAGCTTACAAAAACAAAAATCAAAAACCAATTTTCAAAAACTATATGAAAATCAATTTGCAAACCAACACTGATAAAGAAAAATCCTAAAAGCAAATCTCTAAAAGGAACCAAATCTGCTTCTATTTTATGTTTATATTTAGTTTCAGCTATCAAGGCTCCAGCTATGAATGCTCCAAGTGAGTATGAAAAACCAAAAGAATGAGCCAAAAAACTCGCTCCTATTACGGTAAAAAGTATGGTAGCGATGAAAATTTCATTTGCATTAGTTTTAATGATGAATTTTAAAACATAAGTAAAAAGGTATTTGCCTATAAAATAAAGCAAAACAAGTAAAATCACAGCACTGACTAAAGTTGTAAGTAAAAGTTTTGAAATATCAGCATTTTGAGAACTAAATATATCAATCATTAATAGCAGTGGTATCACAGCAATATCTTGAAAAAGTAAAATTCCTAAAGCTTTTCTGCCGTATTCTTCGTTGATATCGCCATTATCATTAAGTATTTTTAAAACTATAGCAGTGGAAGATAAGGCTAGAGCAAAACCTGCTATCATTGCGATATGGCTTGCTATACCTAAAATATAAGTTACAAGTAAAGTACAAACCAAACCACAAGTTAGCATTTGCAAACTTCCATTTAAAAATACTTCTTTTTTCATTGCCAAAAGATGTTTAAATGAAAATTCAAGCCCTATGGTAAACATTAAAAAAACTATGCCAAATTCAGCTACATGTATAACAAATTCATTAGTGCTAAAACCATAAAATTCACGCACAAATAAACCTGTAGCTATATAACCTATAATAGTTGGAATACCAAATTTTTTAAGTATGACATTAAGTATGACAGCAACTGCTACTGCGGTTAAAAATAAAGTTATAAAAGCATCCACTCACCAACCTTTTGTAATGTTTTTATTATTTTATTTTTTCTAAAAAAATTAAATCAAAATTACTTCTATGTTTAACTACTGCTCTTGATTTTGAAGGATTATCTCTTCTATCAAGTTCTAATCTTAACTCTTCAATAGTGTTTTCAAACTCATCAATTTTTGTTTTTAGTTTTAAAATCACATCAACACCAGCTAAATTAACCCCAAGATCTCTTGTTAAGCGTAAAATCATTTTGATTCTATCTATATCTTTTTGAGAATAAAGCCTCATTTTACCATCGGTTCTACTTGGCTCAACTAAACCTTCTTTTTCGTATTGTCTTAGAGTTTGTGGGTGTATACTTAAAACTTTTGCAACAACACTTATAAGATACACCGGTTCATCATAACTATGCTCCATTACTCACTCCTTTCAAGGTAATTTTTCTTCTAAAATTTTTACAAATTCAGGATCAAGGCTATTAATATCAGGTATTTTTACATTTAAAATTAAATACATATCCCCATAAAGATCTGTTTTTCTATTTTGCACTCCATAGCCTTTAAGTCTAATTTTTTGATTGTTTTTAGAATTTGGTGGTATGGTAATTTTAACTTCTTTTCTTGGGGTATGCACACTGATTTTATCTCCAAAAAGCGCTGTTTTTAAGCTAATTTCAACCTTTTTGTACAAATCATCATCTTCTCTTTCATATTCATCGCTTTTTTCAAGTTCAACTTTTAAAATCAAATCCCCTCTTTGCCCTTGAAAGCTTTTTCCTTTACCTCGTATGCGTAGCTTTTCGCCATCTTTTATGCCATGTGGAATTTTGATTTTAACTTGCTCGTTATTTATATTTACCAAATGCTCACCACCTAAAATTCCTTTTTCAAAAGGAATTTTAACACTTGCTTGCAAGTCTAAATCTTCTTCAAATCCTCCAAATCCCCCAAAGCCACTTCTAAAATTATTACTAGAACTAAAACCGCCACTAAATCCTCCAAAGCCTCCACCAAAAATATTTTTTAAAATATCATTGATGTCAGCTCCACCTGCATTTCTTGAAAAATCATGAAAACTTTGCCCGCCAAACATAGAATCGCCATATCTATCATACTGAGCTCTTTTTTTCTCATCACTTAAAATTTCATAAGCGGCGTTAATTTCTTTAAATTTTTCCTCAGCACCATTTTCTTTGTTAATATCGGGATGATATTGTCTTGCTAATTTTCTATAAGCTTTTTTTATCTCATCTGCACTAGCGTTTTGCGAAACTCCTAGTGTTTCATATAAACTATTACTCATTTTTATTATTCCTTAATTTTTTATAAGATTATATCAAAAACTTTAGTCTTAGTCAATCAACTTTTATAAGTTTTAAAACTAAAGGTTTTATTTACAATTGTGTAAAAATAAAATTTTATACTTGCATTAAATGATTTTACAAAGGATAAAACATGAAAAAAACTATGATTCTTTCTTTGGCATTGGCAACTAGTCTTTTTAGTGCTAGTATTGATTTTAAACAAGCAGATGATAATGTAAAAAGAACTTTACCAACTGATAATCAAAATACTATACTTTCTTATCATGATTCCATACAAAAAGTTAAAAATTCAGTTGTAAATATCTCAACTTCTAAAACTGTTCAAAGTAGTTCATTTGGAATTGATGATTTTTTCAATGACCCTTATTTTAGACAATTTTTTGGTTTTGATTTCCCACAAGCTCCAAAAAATAAAAAAAATAAAGAAGTTGTAAGCTCATTAGGTTCTGGTGTAATTATTTCAAGCGATGGTTATATTATAACAAATAATCATGTTATAGAAGATGCTGAAAAAATCACTGTAAATTTACCTGATTCTAGCACTGAATATAAAGCTAAATTAATCGGTGCTGATCCTAAAACAGATTTAGCAGTGATAAAAATAGAAGCAAAAAACTTACCCGCAGTAGTTTTTGCTGATTCAGATAAATTACTAGAAGGTGATGTAGTGTTTGCTTTGGGTAATCCTTTTGGTGTTGGAAGTAGTGTTACAAGTGGGATTATTTCGGCCTTAAATAAAAACAATATAGGTCTAAATCAATATGAAAATTTCATCCAAACTGATGCTTCTATTAATCCTGGAAATTCAGGCGGAGCTTTGGTAGATAGTAGAGGAGCTTTAGTTGGGATAAATTCAGCCATACTTTCAAGAAGTGGTGGAAATAATGGCATAGGTTTTGCAATCCCTTCTAATATGGCAAAATCTATTGCACAAAAACTTATTGAGCATGGAAAAATTGAAAGAGGATATTTAGGCGTAGTCATAGGAGCTTTAACTCAAGATATTAAAAAAGCCTATACTAATCAAGAAGGTGCTTTAATCACTGAAGTACAAAAAGATTCAGCAGCTTATAATGCAGGGTTAAAAAGAGGAGATTTGATTATAAAAGTAGATAAAACTGTGATTAAAAGCCCTATGGATTTAAAAAACTACATAGGAAGTATTGATCCAAAACAAGCAGTAGAAGTAACTTATGAAAGAGATAATAAAGTCAAAACAGCTAAATTTATGTTAAAAACAGATGAAAAGTCGCTACAATATGAAAAAGGTTATATTGATGGTCTAAAATTAGTGGAACTTGACTCTAAGAATAGACAGCAATACCGCATACCTGAAAGTATTAGTGGTATTTTAATTACCGAAGTTACTCCAAAATCAAAAGCTGAAAAAATAGGTTTTGAGCAAGGTGATATTATCATAGGTGTTGATCAGTATGAAATTTCAAATTTTAAAGAATTATCTAAGGCTTTAGAATTAAATAAAGGTAAAGAGTATGTTAAAATTTGGATTAATAGAGGCGGATTTGTAAGAGCTTTACTTTTTTAAGAAAGGAAAAAAATGACAAATATTTTAATGATAGAAGATGATTTAGAATTAGCAGAGATTATAGCTGAATATTTAGAGCAATTTGATATGAAAGTAGATATTGCTCATGAGCCTTATATAGGTCTTTCAAGACTTGCTTTAAATCCTTATGATTTAATCATTTTGGATTTAAGCTTACCTGGACTTGATGGACTTGAAGTATGCGAGGAAATTCGTAAAAAATATGATACACCTATTATCATTTCAAGTGCAAGGCATGATATTAGCGATAAGGTTGCAGCGCTTGATTTGGGTGCAGATGATTATTTACCAAAACCATATAATCCTCAAGAACTTCAAGCAAGAATTAAAAGTCATTTAAGAAGAATTTCAAACACAAAAACTGCTCAAGCTCAAGTTAAAAAAGATCTTGTATATGATAAATATAAACATACTATCACTATGAAAGATCAAGAAATTAGCTTTACTAATGCTGAATTTGATATTTTGAGTTATTTAATTAAAAAAGAAGGTGGAGTGGTAAGCCGCGAAGAGCTTGTGTATAATTGTAGCTCTATTAGTGAAGATTCTAGTAATAAAAGTATAGATGTAATCATTAGTAGAATCAGACAAAAAATCGGAGATGATCCTAAAACTCCAAAATACATTCATTCAATCAGAGGTATAGGATATAAATTAACTCAATGAATAAATCATCAATTTTTTATACTATAACCTTTGTTTTTTTACTTGCAAGCGTTAGTGTAATTTTAGCTTTTTTATGGCTTATAAAATATGATCAACAAAATTACACTAATGAGCTTAATGCAAAATATTCTTTTATAGCTAATGCAAGATTATTATATTTTAATCATGTGATTAGTGAAAGAGAATTTTATGAGCAAACAAAAAATTACAAAATGATAGAATTAACAACTCCATCAGCCATAAGACAAATTATCTATAAAGCTGAAACTATAGCACGGGCTCAAACTAGCACAGGTGTAGTTGAAATCATTACTTTAGAAGATAATGTGTATTTAAAAATCATTTTTGATGGTAAGCTTTATTTGTACAAAGATTTAGAATATCAAGGTTATCGTTATTTTGTGATTAAGCTTATTGCTAGTATAGTGGTAATGGTTTTATTGATTTTATATATTTTTATCATTAGAAAATTAAAACCACTTAGAGCTTTAAAAAGACAAATAGATAAATTTGGCGAAAACAAACTCAATGAAATTCAAAATGTCAGTAAAGGCAATGATGAAATTTCTCAAGTAGCAACAGCCTTTTATGAGTCTATTTTAAGAATTCAAAAACTAAATACTTCAAGGCAGTTTTTCTTAAGAAATATTATGCATGAGCTAAAAACCCCAATTACTAAAGGTTTAATTACTTTAGAAATGCTTGAAGATAGCAAATATAAAGAAAGATTAGTGGGTGCTTTTAATCGTTTAGAGATTTTGATTAATGAATTTGCAGCCATTGAGCAAATTACTTCGGGTGCTGGTTTGATTAATTTAAAAAAATACAATATCTTAGATCTTTTAGATGAAGCTAAAGATATAGCTATGAGTGATGATGAAAAGGTAAAAATTAGTATAAAAGAAAGTTTTAGTGTTAATGTAGATTTTAAACTTTTTACCACTGCAATGAAAAATATGATAGATAATGCGACAAAATACTCTGATGAAAATTGCGTTACTATAGAAATAACTAAAGATTATCTTTGCTTTAAAAACAAAGGAAAAGCCTTAGATAAAGACTTGAAATACTATACTCAAGCCTTTACGCAAGGCAAGAAAAATAAAGATAGTTTTGGACTTGGATTATACATTGTTAAGACTATTTTAGATTCTCATAAACTCACGCTTTATTATGAATATAAAGATGGTGTTAATCATTTTTATTTTAATGATATACAAAATATAATTTTAAACTAGGAAATTCATGCCCTTATCGCGTTTAAATGAAGAACAATATAAAGCCGCTAGTGCTCCTTTTGGACATAATCTAATTATAGCAAGTGCAGGCACGGGTAAAACTTCAACTATAGTTGCAAGAATAGCTTTTTTACTTCAAAATGGTATAAAGCCTGAAAAAATTATGCTTCTAACCTTTACAAACAAAGCTAGTAAAGAGATGATAGAAAGACTTAGTAGGTATTTTGATAAAAGCATTACTTCAAAAATCACAGCAGGAACTTTTCATAGTACTGCTTATTCTCTACTTAAAGAGTTAAATCACGATATTATTTTAAAACCTGCGAGTGAGCTTAAAATTCTTTTGCGTTCTATTTTTGAAAAACGCACTTTTCATCATTTAAGCGATACTAAACCTTATATGCCAAGCTATTTGTATGATGTGTATTCTTTATTTCAAAATACTAATGCAAACTTAGATGAATTTTATAATTGGTTTTGTCAAAATTACGATGAACAAGCTGTTTATGCTGAAATTTATGAAGATATTTTAAAAGAATACGAAGAAGAAAAAATGCGTTTTAACTATGTGGATTTTAATGATTTATTGATCAAATTAAAACATGTTTTAGCTTCACATCATTTTGAATTTGATGAGATTTTAGTAGATGAATACCAAGATACTAACACCTTGCAAGGCTCGTTAATTGATGCTTTTAAAAGTAAAAGTTTGTTTTGTGTGGGTGATTATGATCAAAGTATTTATGCTTTTAATGGGGCTGATATTTCTATTATAGGAAGTTTTAAAGATAGATTTGTCGATGCAAATATTTTTACTTTAAATAAAAACTATCGTTCTAGTAAAAATATACTTGCGTTAGCTAATAAGGTTATTTTAAACAATGAAAGATTATATCCTAAAGAATTAATTGTAACTAGAGAAGGAGATTTTAAAGCGCCAAGTTTGCTAACTTTTAATGAATTATTTGATCAATACTCTACCATAGCAAAAATAATCTTACAAAGCGGGGTTAATCTTGATGAAATTGCTGTGATTTTTAGAAACAATTCTAGTGCAGATGGAGTAGAAGTAGCCTTAAGAGAACTTGGCATAGCAAGCAAAAGAAAAGGTGGAGGAAGTTTTTTTGAAAGCTTGGAAGTTAAAAACTTTTGCTCTATGCTTGCAATCGTGCTTAATCCAAAAGATATCATGGCTTTTATACATTTACTTGAATACACCAAAGGAGTTGGTGGGGTTTTGGCAAAAGATATTTTTGATGCTTTATTAAAATTAGGACATTCTAGTTTAATTAAAGGCTTTTTAAATCCTGATAGTAGCGTAAATTTAAAAAAATACAAAAAACAAAGTTACCAACTAGGACTTTTTGATGATATTGAGGAGCTAGCCTCGCCTTCAAGATTTAACTTAGAAAGCGAATTTAACACCCACCCTATTTTAAGCTTACCCAAAATCAACGAGCTTTGTGCAAAAAATCTTGAAAAAATTTATCTTTTTATTAAAAAAGCAAGTGAGTGTAAAATCTCGACCCAGCTTGTAGATTTGATTTTAGAAAATGATTATTTTAAAGAAATTTGTGATATTTTGGCAACTAAAAGAGCGACTAATAAAAATTC
The DNA here is from genome assembly GCF_025771325.1 of Campylobacter sp. RKI_CA19_01122. Lineage (NCBI taxonomy): Bacteria > Pseudomonadati > Campylobacterota > Epsilonproteobacteria > Campylobacterales > Campylobacteraceae > Campylobacter > Campylobacter sp. RKI_CA19_01122. The sequence continues at coordinate 102,250 of NZ_JAKMPZ010000006.1, forward strand.
CAATGTTGATTTAAATAAAAAAAATGAAATTTTAGAAAAAATCAACGCGAAAATGTTTGTATTAAAAGAACTTGCTAAAAATTATAGTGATAATTATAAATACTATAACTTTCTTACTCTTGGTGCTAGTGAAATGAGTAGTGGTAGTGGGGTTAATCTTTTAAGTATACATGCAAGTAAGGGGCTTGAGTTTGAACTTGTATTTATAATTGATCTTGCACAAGGAAGATTTCCCAACCAAAAACTCATGAGCATGGGCGGAAGTTTAGAAGAAGAAAGAAGGCTTTTTTATGTAGCTGTAACTAGAGCTAAAGATACTTTATACTTAAGCTATGCAAAATATGATAAGATTAAAAAAAGCAATTATCAACCCTCGTGTTTTCTAATCGAAGCAGGTATGTGCAAAGAAGAATAAAAATAAGACTTTATTAATCTTTTTATATTATGATTAATAAAAATCATTCAAGGAGAAAAAATGAATAGTGTATTATTCAAAGGAAATAAAGTAAATTTAAAAGGAAACAACATCCAAGTTGGCGACATAGCTCCAAATATCACTTTAAAAGCCAAAGATCTTTCAGGTGTTGAAATTGCTCCAAAAGGTAAAACTCAAATTATTATCAGCGTACCAAGCCTTGATACTCCAGTATGTGCAACTGAAGCTAGAGAATTTAATAAAAAAGCAGCAGCAAGTGGTGTAGAAGTAATCGTAGTTAGTATGGACTTACCATTTGCTATGGGTCGTTTTTGCTCAACTGAAGGTATAGATAATTTAACTGTCGCGAGTGATTTTGTTTCTAAAGAATTTGGTGAAAAATATGGTGTTTTAATGGCTGATGGTCCGCTTGAGGGAATTTTAGCTAGAGCAGTGTTTGTAATTAAAGATGGTGTAGTTGCTTATAAAGAATTAGTAAATGAAGTAACAGAACTTCCTAATATGCAAGCTTTAGAAAATTTCTTTAGTCAAAGTTGTGGATGTGGTGGTTGTGGTTGCCACTAAATTTTAAAAGCCTGTAAAAGGCTTTTAAATCTAACTGCAAAAATACTTAAAAACAATATTAGCAATTAACCTTTTCTAATTTTGGAGCAATAACAAATCTACAATAAGCTTGACTAGGATTATTTTTAAAATATTTTTGATGATAATTTTCAGCCTTATAAAATTTTTCTAGTTTTAAAACTTGCGTAACTATGGCTTTAGCGTAATATTTTTGTGCTTTTTGTAAAAAATTGCTAATAATTTTTAACTCCTCATTAGTTTGATAAAAAATAACTGATCTATACTGCGTTCCTTCATCAGCTCCTTGTTTATCTAAGCTTGTTGGATCGTGCATTTTGAGAAAAATTTCTAAGATTTTTTCTAATGAAATTTGTTTTTCATCATAAATTATCTTAGCCACTTCTATATTCCCATCACCATTTATCACGCTTTCATAACTTGGATTTGGCTTACCACCGCTATAACCTACTTCTGTATAAACTACGCCTTTGATTTCATCAAACACGGCTTGAGTACACCAAAAACAACCCGCACCTAAGATAATTTCCTTATTTGTCATTATTTTCCAAATCCTTATTTTCTTTTAAAACAAGTTGCATAAGATAAAGCTCTTCCCCATCTATGATTTTTAAATCTTTATCTTCGCATTTTGGGCACCAAAAGATATTATTTTCAAGCACTCCACTAAAATGGCATTTTTGACACTCAACTACTACTTCTTGAATATGTATAATAAATTTAGCATTCTTACATAAGGGACTATTTTCTTTAAAAGTTTCAAAGCTTCTTTGCAAAAGTGGAGGTTCAATCCCACTTAAACGCCCTATTTTAACATGCACTTCTTCAATAACTTTTCCTTGAGCATATTCTTCACAAAGTTCTAGCAAAGATTCTGTAATACTTAACTCATGCATTAGCAAATTCTTGGTAAAAGCTCGCCTTTTGGAGCTTCTAAAATGCGTTTTGCTCCATAAGCATTTTCTAAAACCACTCTTGCTTTTTTATTAGCTGTGATTTCACCTATAATAGCTGCATTAGTATTAAATTGTTTTAAAATTTCTAATGCTTTTTGTTCATCTTTTTTATCTACACAAATAATAAAAGTTCCTTCATTTGCAAGCTCATAAGGCTCATACCCAAAAAGCTCACAAACCCCTAAAACTTCATCACAAACTGGGATTTTTTCTTCAAATATTAAAAGCTCTAAATTACTTAATTTAGTCCATTCATTTAAAACTGCACTAAGCCCACCACGCGTAGCATCACGCATTGCTTTTATGGAAATATTTGCATTTAAAAGTGTTAAAACTTCATCTTTTAAGCTTTTACAATCACTTTGGATATTTGCCTCTAAATTATTTCTTTCAACCAAAACCGCACAACCATGAGCTCCAATATCCCTTGAAACTAAGATACTACAACCACTTTTTAAGTTTTTGGTATTGATTTTTTGTATATTTTTACCTATACATGAAGTATTAATGTATATTTCATCGCCTTTATTTTTAGGAACAACTTTAGTATCCCCGCAAACTAGCTTTACTCCCGCTTTATCGCATTCTTCTTTTATAGATTTTAGTATAATTTTTAACTTTTCTAGCTCAAAACCCTCTTCTAAAATTAAAGCTAATGATAAATATAGTGGTTTTGCTCCCACCATTAATACATCATTTACGCTACCACAAACTGCTAATTTTCCTATATTTATATCTTTTAAAAAGATAGGATTTAATACAAAAGAATCAGTACTAAAAGCCAAATCATCTAAAATAGCAGCGTCATTTGCTTCTTTTAAAACATCATTTTCAAAAATAGAAAAAATTTCACTTATCAAAGCATTCATTTCTTCGCCACCGCCACCATGGGCTAAAGTAATTTGCTTCATTTTATGCCTTATCTTGATAGTATTTATAATAAGCTGCGCAAGCTCCTTCACTAGAAACCATACAGCTACCTATGGGATTTTTTGGAGTGCAAGCTTTTGCAAACACCTTACAATCGTAAGGCTTGGCTAAGCCTCTTAAAATTTGACCACAAATACAAGCCTTGCTTTCGTTTTTACTTTGTACTTTACAATCAAACACTTTGCTAGCATCTAAGTGTGCAAATTCATCTTTTAGACAAAGCCCGCCATTTACAATCACTCCAAGACCTCTAAATTCAAAATCACAAGGTTTAAAGTATTTTTCCACTAAAGCCTTAGCTTTTAAATTTCCTTCTTTGCTAACTACTCTGTGATATTCATTATAAACTTCAAAAGTATTTGCATTCATTTGCTCTACTATATTCAACACACTAAGCATTATATCAACTGGCTCAAAACCACTCACTGCTATAGGAGTTTTGTATTTTTTAGCAATAGGTTCATAAATGTTTGATCCTGTGATAACGCTTACATGGGAAGGTCCTAAAAAGGCGTCAATTTTTACATTTTCATCTTGCATGATAGCTTCTACTGCAGGTGGAACCAACACATGATTAATATGAAAAAATAAATTTTTTAAATTTAAAGCTATACCTTTTTCTATAATCACCCCACTCATAGGTGTAGTTGTCTCAAAACCTATGGTAAAAAAGATTATATTTTTTTCAGGGTTTTTTAAAGCTATATCTATCACATCCAAAGGTGTATAAAGTGCTCTAATATCAGCCCCTTTAGCTCTAAGATCAATTAAGCTTTCATAACTTCCTGGCACTTTAAGCATATCGCCTAATACGCAAAAGATAGTATTTGGCATACTTGCAAGCTTTAAAGCCACATCAATACGCTCTCTTGGCATAACACACACAGGACAGCCTGGGCCATGAACAAAATTAATTTCTTTTGGCAATAAATCAGGCAAACCAAATTTCATAATACTATGCGTATGTCCACCACAAATTTCCATGATGTTAATAGGCTTAGTAATTTTAGAAGCAATAAGTTCTTTTAGGGTTAAAATTCTTTCTTTATCTCTAAAATCATTAATTAAATCCATTTTTTAGCCCCATATCGCCTTCATTTTCATCGATTTGTCCATTTTGCATTTTCTCTGCTATATCAGCATAAATTTTTAAACTCTCTTGTGCAGCTTGAGTGTCGATTTTCTCCATAGCAAAACCCACATGTATAAGCACATAATCGCCTACTTTTAAAGGCTCACTTATTAAATCCAAACTTACTCTTCTTTTAACCCCTAAAGTTTCTACTATGGCTGAATTTAGCTCATCAATTTCTAAAATTTTAGAAGGTATAGAAAGACACATTAGTTAAGCTCCTTTTTCATTTTTAGATAATTTATCCAAAGATCAAATCCTGTTTTTGTTTTACTATCTAAAATCATAATATCTATTTTAGGATTTAGCCTTTTAGCTGCCATAGAAGCTGCTTTGAAATCAAAGTCAAAATGTTGAGCCAAATCGGCTTTAGTAATGACTAATAAATCAGCCTTTCTAAACATCACTGGATATTTTTCCACCTTATCGCTACCTTCTGTTACTGAAAGTAAAACTACATTTAAATGTTCACCCAAATCATAACTTGCAGGACATACCAAATTTCCCACATTTTCAACAAAAACTATATCGAGTTCGCTAAGTTTAAAATGATGTAAAGCTTCATGCACCATAAAAGCATCTAAATGACAAGTTTGTCCTGTAGTAATTTGATGAGCTAAACCTCCTGCTTTAATAATGCGATTTGCATCATTATTGGTTTCTAAATCTCCTTCAACCACAGCTATTTTTAAATCATCTTTTAAAGTTTTTATAGTTTCTTCTAAAAGCGTTGTTTTGCCGCTTCCTGGGGAACTCATTAGATTAATACAAAGAGTATTATACTCATTAAAATGCTCTCTATTATGAGCTGCTTGATGATCATTTTTTGATAAAATTTTACTAATAACATTAATAGTTTTTTCATCTTTTAAAACTGGATTTTCATGATGGTGATCATGATGATGTTCATGTCCATTAATAGAACAGCCGCAATCTTTACACATAATCTTTCCTTTATATTTTTATTTTATTGTATATAAAAAAGTATTAAAAAAATATGAGTTTTATTAAGTTTTTAAAGATAAATAATGCACAAGTTGCCCAAGTGCAATAGAACTATCATTACAAGGAAATTGTAAAGAAGTTTTATAAGCAAAATTTTTTCGATCTAAAATTTCAAGCAAGGTTTTATTTTGAAATACCCCACCACATAAAAGCACTTCTTCTTTAAAATCTTTTGAATATTCTATAATTAAATTTGCAATGCCATTAAGCAAACCTGTGCTAATTTTAACTTTATCTTTATCTTCTAAAGCTTGCAAAAAAGCATTTTTAAAACAAATTTCTTTTTCTTTGATGTTAAATTTGTAACTATAATCAAGATTTTTATCATAATATTTTTCCATCAAAAGCCCAGTTTGTGCTTCATAATCAAGCTTTTGTATATCAAAAGCAAAAGCGCCAAAAGCATCGATAATCCTACCAAGAGAACTCGTATATAAAGAGCTTTGAGTGTGAATTTTTTTAAGATTATTTAATTTTACTTGAGAAAATTTAGCTAAAAACTCGCTAGCTTTGCTTTCTAAATTAAAATCAAAAATTAAAGCTAAAGCTAAATTTGCGATATTTTTAATATCTGCATTAATTAGTTTGAAATTTTTAAAATGATTTAGCCTTTCATAGCTTTTTAAACTCGCTCTAAAAATCTCCCCACCCCAAATTTTTCCATCATCTCCATAACCTGTTCCATCAAAAACAAAGGCTAAAACATTATTTTTGTAAATTTTGTGTTCAAATAAACAAGCACACAAATGTGCATAGTGATGTTGCACGCGAAAATTTTTATAATCTCTAAATTCTTTTACATAGTTAAATTGTGGGTGCTTATCGCTTAAAATCTGATCAAAATTTAGTTTATAAGAGTTTTGAAAGAAAGTTAAAATTTTAAAAAATCTCTCTTGTATGTCTAAACTTTTCATATCGCCTATATAAGGAGAAATGAAAATTTGATTTTTAAAAAAACAAGCAAATTCGTTTTTTAACTCACTTCCTAGAGCTAGAATATTTTCTTTTGTATTAAAAATACTTGCTGTATTGATATAAAGTGGGTTAAGGCCTCTTGAAGTCCTTAAAAACATAGTTTTTTCGCTAATAACTTGAGCAATGCTATCATCGCTTGAGTTGTGTATTGTTCTATCATAATCAAGATAAAAATCAAATACATCACTAAGTTGCTCTAAAAGTTTTGTTTCTTCATAAATAATGCTTTGTGAGCTTAGATTAGCACTTGTTGCAATGATAGGTTTTTTAAAATGTTCAAAAAGCATTAAATGCGTTCCCATATAAGCTAACATAATACCTATTTTATTGGTATCTGGTGCTAAGCTTTTATGGATATTTTTGCTATTTAAAATAACTATGGGTTTTAAATTTGAAGTTAAAAGTTTTGCTTCAGCTTCATTAATAAAAGCTAATTCTTGAGCCATTTTAAGATCTTTTACCATGATAGCAAAAGGCTTTTTAGGGCGATTTTTGCGTATTCTAAGTTCATTTATAGCATTTTCATTTGTGCTATCACAAATTAAATGAAACCCACCCATACCTTTAAAAGCTATGATTTTACCTTCTTCTAAAAGCTTTGCAAGCAAGATAAAAGCTTTTTCATCTTTGGCTAAAATATTTTGATTTTTATCTTTTAAAAAAATAGTAATTTTACATTTTGGGCATGAGAGTGGTTGGGCATGAAAACGACGATTAGTAGGATCTTCATACTCGCTTTGACAAAAAGAACACATTTTAAACTCATCCATAGTCGTATTAACTCTATCATATGGGAGTTTTTTTATAATAGAAAATCTTGGTCCACAATTTGTACAAGTGATGAATGGATATTTAAAACGCGGATTTTTCTCATCATAAAATTCATTATAACAATCCTCACAAAGAGCAAAATCACTTAAAATCGGGCTAAATTTTTCACTATCTTGTGAAGTACTTATGATAAATTCATTATAAGTTTTTTGAAGTTTTTTATAAGAAAAGCTAAAATCATCTATCCTAGCTAAAGGTGGTAAATTAGCAAAAAGTTTTTCTTTAAAAATTTTTAAATCATCATTGCTACACTCAAGGATTACAACAACACCTAAGCTATTATTATAAACTTCACCTTTTAAATTAAGCTCTTTAGCTATGTTAAAAACAAAAGGACGAAAGCCAACGCCTTGCACTAGCCCTTTAATATGAATTTCATATCCAAAGTGGGACATCACTTAACTTAAAAAATGGTATGTGTTTAAATACATTTTTGCTAAGGCTTTTATGCTCAAACAAGCTCCCACTAAGCACGGCACAATCAACTTGCTCTTTAGCCTTTAAATCATCAAATAAATCCCTTAAAAAATACGCCAAACTCTCAACAACACCTAAGGCTATGATTTGATTTTCTACTCCAGCAAGCTTAAAACTCATCACACTTCTTAAGGTTTTAGTGTAATCAAATTCTTTTTGCTCATTAAGCTTAAAGTCTATCCTAACACCTTTTGCCATTTTACTCTCATCAGCTAAGGCCAAAAGTGCTAATGCTGCTTTTTTCTCATCCTCACCAAGCTCTAAAATCATCCCTACCATGCCAAAAAGATTAAAAAAATTATTAGCCATATTTAGTTCTTTTCGCACAAGAATAAATTCTTTTTCGTAATTAGCTAATAATCTCTTAGCAACATCATCTTGACTTATAGTTTCATAAAACTCATCAAAGCTTTTTGGTAAATTTAGTTTTAAAAGATTGATTTCTTTATCAAGTAAAATAATATCATCATTTCTTTTGCTAAGTTCTAAAAGCAAAGGCTTTTTGTCTTTAAAATCAGACAATATACAAGAAATTCTTGCGAAATTTTTATCCTCTTTTTGAAAAATCAAATTTTTAAACTCGGTTAAAATATAATCATAACCCCTACAAACTACTAGTTCATTTTCGATTAAAGCTACTTCAAAATCATCTTCAAAATGTTCTAGCTTTTTAAAATTTAAAAACTTAATTCCTTCTTTTTCAAGTTCAAAACATAAAGCAAACAAGAAAAGATTATCATATATTTTGATTTTAAAATATTCATGATTTAATTGATGATTTTGTCTAAAAATAGCATTAAATTTAAGCTTCATTAGAGGCTTTTCAATCCCTGCTAAGATTTTAAATTGCTCGTTATTACAAGAAAAAAATGCATTGATATGTTTTGGGTCGCAAGGTATTAAAAAATCATCCAATGCTTCATTAAAAATTTCAAAAGCATATATTCCTTTTGGACTTTTAAAATGCATTTTTTCTTTGTTTTTTAATTTTTCCAAGGCTTTTTTTAAATTATCGTAGAAATTTTCTTTAGTGATTTTTATAAAATCTTCTTCTATTTTAAATTCTTCTTTTACAAAAATACCCCATTCATTTTCTAAAAGCTCGCCATTAGTATAAGCATTTGCATTAAGTCTTGTTAAAAAACTTCTTTTAGTGAAGTTTTTTTCTTTTTTTATAGGTGTAAAATCTTCTTCTATAACTTTTAAGTCAAATTTGTTTAAAAAAACACTATGGCTAATATTTTCTAAATTAGAACAAAAGGCTTGAATTTCATCTTTTTCGCCTTTAATCTTAATGATGATTTTTTCATCTTTTTGCTCATAATCATACACATAATCTTTAGCATAATAAGCTAACAAATACTCAAAAATATCATTTTTAGATTTATAATCAAAAGTAATTTCTAAAAGCAAGTTTAAAACCTTAAAATTAAATTTTTAAAAATATAAATATAACAATTTTAATTCTAAGGAAAGCTTAAAAATATACTTAAAAAATAAGACTTTTTAGAAAAACTTCTCTTGCTTTATAATCAGGCATTAATTTATATAAAAAATCATAAAATTCTTTTTGATGATGTGGGTAGATTAAATGTGTAAGTTCATGTAAAATCACATATTCTATAGCTTTTATAGGTTTTTGCATGAGTTTTAAATTTAAGTTTATGTATGCTTTTTGATGATTGCAAGAACCCCATCTTGAAATCATTTCCTTAATGCAAATTCTTTGCACCTTTCTTTCAAAAGCAAATTCCCATTTTTTTATATAAAACTCAAAAATCACTCTAGCACTACGCCTTAAGAAAAGATCTAAGGCTTTTTGACTTTTTGCAAAGATTTTACCTTTTTTAATAAATACTTTTTTATAATTTTCATCAAAGACTAACTTGTATTTTCTACCTAAAAAATATAGCTCATCACTTGCTATAACTACCTTTTTTAAAGAAAGTTCTTTTTCTTTAGCTCTAATCCAACTTTCATTTTTTTCTAAAAATCTTAAAACATCTCTTTGCTCATAATATAGCGGTATGCTAAGCTTGAAATTTAAATCTCTATCTATCCTAAGTCTTAGATATTTAAGTTTTTTCTTTTCAAAAGCAAAACAAAATTCTTTAAATTCTAAAATTCCTTTTATACTAGAGCTTTGCCTTGCCATTTTTTACTTTTCCATCTATATGAATTTACAATGCCACGTAAAAACTCATCCGCACAAAAACCTATCCAAACTCCTAAAATTCCAAGCCCAACATAAAAACAAAGCACATAACCAACCGGTAAAGAAACCCCAAGCATAAACACCACTCCACTTAAAAACGGAAATCTCGCATCGCCACTTGCTCTTAGCGAATTCACCATGACTATATTAAAAGTTCTTGAGATTTCTAAGAAAATTGAAAGAGTAAAAAGTGGTATCATAAGCTCTTTTAAACTCTCTTCAAGCTTTACTACACCCATGGTAAAATCTTGCAAAACATAATTAAGTAAAGCTACAAAAGCACTTGCTACCACGCTAAAATATAAAGCTATCCATGTATGTTTATAGGCCACATTTAAGTATTTTGCGCCGACTAATTTACCTATGATAATTTCATTGGCTACGCTTATAGCTTGCCCTACTAGCATGATGAGCAAAGAAATTTGAAAATAAATCGTTTGAACGCTTAAATTTTCTTTACCCAAACTTGCTACAAAAGCAAAAGCTATGGTGTATTGTATAAACCATATCAAATGCTCTCCTGCTGCAAAACCACCGATATTAAAAATCTTTTTAAGCACAGCTTTTTCAAGGCTTATCATCTCTTTGATTTTAAGATGAATTTTGAGTTTAAAACTAAGTATTGCTACAAGCATGCTAAAGGCTACCAAACGCCCAAGTATATTACTAAGCCCTACCCCAAAAAGCTCTAACTTTGTAAAATGTAATACATAAAAATTTCCTATAAATATCACAATATTCATCAATAAGGTAGTAAACATAACCCAATAAGCCATATTATACACCCTAATAATAGCAGCCAAAACTATACCCATAGCGTCAAAAAACAAACAAATTCCAAGCATGTGCAAGTAAATCGCACTATCTTTTAAAAGCTCATTTGGAATTTGTAAAAGATAAAGCAAAAACTCTCCATGCCATAAAATCAAACTTCCGCACACAAAACCAAGCAAAGCATTTAAAAATAAACTTTGATGAATTGCCTTTCTTGCTAGAGTGTAATCTTTAGCCCCTAAAGCTTGAGCAATCACTACGCTACAACCCACACTTAAAAAACTAAAAATAATGATAAATAAATCTGCTACTTGATTACCCGCACCCATAGCTCCAACTAAAAAGTTAGAATATTGCGAAACCATAACGGTGTTGATAATCAAAGAAAAATATCTTAAAAACATTTCTAGCAATATAGGCATACTAAGATGTTTGAGTGAAAGTTGTTTGCTAGCCATAAATACTCTTTTTGATAATAATCTTTTGAAAGTAAAAAGTAATTTTACTTAAAAATTACTTTTTATAAGCTTTATAATATTTCTAAAACAAATTTATCATTTTCATCTTTAAAGG